>NZ_JBFAUZ010000047.1:0-73275 GCF_040679555.1 Spirillospora sp. NPDC052242 | reverse complement strand
ACAGGACGCGAAGATCGTCTTCCTGGCGCTCGCGCTGCCCGCCCTGGACGGCTCCGGCGCTCCGGCGCCGCTGCGCCCGTGGGCGTCCCAGCGGGGCGCCCGGCGGGCCTCCACCCCGGCCGCGGCGGCCCGGTCGCCGCGCGCCGCCAGCCGTCCGGCGGCCTCCGCGAACGCCTCCGCGGCCTCCTCCGGGCGGCCCTGCCGCTCGTACTTCCGGGCCCGGTCGAGCAGGGCGCCCGGATCGGCATCGATCGTCATGAACCCCTCCGAGCGACATGTACCGGGCGACACCGTATCGAGCGACACCGTCCGGGAGGCGTCGTTCCGGACGTCCGCGCCGGGGCCGCCGCGGATCAGGGGAGCGCGGTGACCTCCACGCGGGTGTCGTGGAAGACCGGCCCGCCGCCGAGGTCGGTGTCGCGCTCGTCCACGACCGCGTTGGCGTTCGACCCGCCGGAGAACTTGGCCCAGTGCCCCTTGGTCGTCGCCGCGACACCCGGTCTGACCTGGTCGGTCACCCGCAGGACCGCGTCGAAGCCGCCCCGGTCGTTGGCCACCCGGACCCGCCGCCCGTCCGCCAGGCCCCGCGCGGCGGCGTCGTCCGGATGGAGCCGGACGGCCAGGTCGCCCGACCGGCGCCGCAGCTCCGGATTGTTCGCGAACTGCGTGTTCAGGAACTCGTGCGAGGCGGCCGAGATCAGCGCCAGCGGGTACCGCGCCGCCCGGTCCGGGTCGGCGACCTCCGCGGGCGGGACGTACGCGACGTCGCGGGGGAACTCCAGCCGCCCGGACGGCGTCGGGAACCCCTCGGCGTACGGCAGGAACGGGTCCGGGACCGACATGCGCACGAAGCCCTCCTTGCGCAGCCGGTCCAGCGTGACGCCCGCCATCCACGGATGGTCGGACGCGACGAGCTGCTCGGCGAGGCTCTCGTCCGAGTCGTACAGGCTCGGCTCGGTCAGCCCCATCCGCCGCGCCAGCCGGCGGAACGTCTCCGTCGTCGGCAGGCACTCGCCGGGCGGCGCCACCGCCGGCTCGTTCCACGTCAGGTACAGGTGCCCGTAGCCCTCGTGCAGGTCCATGTGCTCGTGCTGCGCCGTCGCCGGCAGCACGATGTCGGCGTAGTCGACCGTGTCCGTCGGGAACTGCTCCAGCACCACGGTGAACAGGTCCTCGCGCGCCAAACCCGCCCGCACCCGGTTCTGGTGCGGGGTGCTGCCCACCGGGTTCGCGGCGATCACGAACAGCGCCCCGACCGGCGGGTCCTGGACGTCCAGGAGCCCTTCGCCGAGCCGCGTCATCGACAGCGTCCGCACCGGCCCCGGCCGCAGGTCGTCCCGCCACAGCGCCGCCTTGTTCAGCCGGTTGTGGCCGGACGTCGAGAACGCCAGCCCGCCGCCGGGCCGCGCCCAGTCGCCGGTCACCGCCGCGAACCCCGCCAGCACCCGCAGCGCCGTCCCGCCGCCCGCGTGCCGCTGCAACCCCTGCGTCGCGCGGATCGCGGTCGGCCGGGTGCGGGCGATCCGCTCGCCGAGCGCCACGATCCGCTCCGCAGGCACGCCGGTGATCCGCGCGGCCCGCTCCGGCGAGAACTCCGCGATCCGCTCCCGGAACTCCGCCCAGCCCGCCGTGTGCTCCCGCAGGAACCGCTCGTCCTGCGCGCCCGCCGCCACGACGACGTTCAGCAGGCCGAGCGCGAGGGCCGCGTCCGTCCCGGGGAGGGGCGCGAGATGCTCGTCCGCCTGCTGCGCCGTCCGCGTCCGCACGGGGTCGATCGCCACCAGGTGCGCCCCGGCCTTCCGCGCGTCCTGCACGAACTTCCACACGTGGTGGCCGCTCGTCAGCGGGTTCGACCCCCACAGGATGATCAGCCGCGCGTGCGCGAGGTCCTGCGGGTCCATGCCGCCCGCCGAGCCGACGGTCGCCTCCATGCCCGCGCTGCCCGCCGCCGAGCAGATGTTGGAGTAGTGCGCCGACGCGCCGAGCACGTTGAAGAACCGGCGGCCCGAGTACCCCTCGAGGCCCTGCAGGTAGCCCAGCGTCCCGGTGCCCCAGTACGGCCAGATCGCCTCGCCGCCGTGCTCCCGCACGACGTCCCCGAGACGCTGCGCGATCTCGTCGAGCGCCTCGTCCCACGAGATCCGCGCGAACCGTCCCTCGCCCTTGCGGCCCACCCGCCGCATCGGGTGCAGGATCCGGTCCGGCTGCCCCGCCCGTTCGAGCCACCGGTTCACCTTCGCGCACAGCGCGCCCCGCGTGTACGGGTGCTCCGGGTTCCCGCGCAGCCGCACCGCCTCGCCGTCCCGTACCGTGACCACCCAGGAGCAGCCGTCGGGACAGTCCAGCGGGCAGGCGCCCAGCACCTTCAGTTCAGGCCCCATCAGGCGTCCCCCTCCAACCCCAGACGAATCCCTCCAGTGTGCGCCATACATCCAGCAGCGTGGCACCCGAACGCACCTGACGGCCTGGAGGGAGCCCAGGTCGCGGGCACGCTGCGATGATGGTTTCCTTAGGGCGACCGAAGCGGAGCGTAGGGGGATGCGAGAGTGAAGAGCGTCGAGCCCGAGGTGTACCTCGTCGCACGGCCGGAGCTGGACTACGAGGAGGTCGCCCGGTACCTGCGGGACGTGGGCGGGGAGAGCTGGCTGGCGCGGCTCGACCGCGGCGAGCTCGACACCGAGCTCAACGACCCGCAGAACCTCGCCGAGTTCGCGGGCCGGCTCTGCTACCGCTCGTGGGAGCCCGGCCTCAACCCCAATGTGACGAAGGTCCGGACCGACCAGGGCCAGTACCTCGAGAACATCCTCCGCAGCCTGCACGGGTCGGTGCTCGAGCACGTCAGCTTCAGCTTCGTCCTGCACAACTGCAGCCGCGTCCTCACCCACGAGCTCGTGCGGCACCGTCCCGGTGTGGCGATCTCGCAGGAGTCGCTCCGGTTCGTCCGGCTCCAGGACATCCCGTTCTGGTTCCCCGAGTGGGCCCGGGAGGATCCGGAGCTGATGAAGCGCGCCACCGCCCTGCTCGAGCAGATGGAGGAGTTCCAGGGCTGGATGGCCGACCACTTCGGCCTGGACGACGAGGGCGTGCCGTTCAAGGAGAAGAAGCACAAGACCTCGTTCATGCGCCGATTCGCCCCGGAGGGCGTCGCCACCGGCCTCGTGTGGACGGCCAACGTCCGCACGCTGCGGCACACCCTGGAGAACCGCACCGCCCCCGGCGCCGAGGAGGAGATCCGCCTGCTCTTCGGCAAGATCGGCGAGGTGATGCGCAAGGAGGCCCCCGACCTGTTCGGCGACTACGTCGTCGAGGACGGCGCGTGGGTCCCGCAGTGGCGCAAGGTCTGACCCCGTAACCCGCGATCCGGGGTGGGCGGCAGCCCCCGCATGAGGGAGGCTTGGGCGGTATGACCGACGTCGAGATCCCCACCGGAACACGCGACCTGCCCGGATACCTGGCCGTCCCCGAGGGGGAGGGCCCCTGGCCGGGCGTGGTCGTCCTGTTCGAGGCCCTCGGGTCGACCGCGGACATGCGCGCCCAGGCCGACCGCTTCGCCGCGCACGGCTACCTCGCCGTGCTGCCCGACCTGTACGGCGGCGCGCCGTGGCTGCGGTGCGTCTCCAAGGCGATGCGGGACATGCGCGCCGGGCGCGGCGCGACCTACGACGCGATCGAGGCGACGCGGGCCTGGCTGGCCGGACGCGACGACTGCACCGGCGACATCGGCGTGTGCGGCTTCTGCATGGGCGGCGGCTTCGCGCTCGTCGCCGCCGCCCGGTACGGCTTCCGGGCCGCCGCGGTCAACTACGGCATGCTCCCGCGCCGCCCCGACGAGGCGCTGCGGAACGCGTGCCCGATCGTCGCCGGTTACGGCGCCGCCGACCCCACGCTCCGCGGGACCGCGCGGAAGCTGGAGCGGGTGCTGGCGGACGCCGGCGTGCCGCACGACGTGAAGGAGTACCCGGGCACGGGGCACGGCTTCCTCACCGACACCGAGATGCCGGGCCCGCTCGGCCCCGTCTCGAAGATCGCCTTCGGCATGGGCAAGGGCCGCGAGAACGCCCCCGACGGCTGGTCCCGCATCTTCGCGTTCTTCGACGAGCACGTCCGCCAATGACCTAAGTCCCGAAGGCGGCGCCTCGCAGGCGAGGACGGCCTTGCGCACCGCGACGTCCGCGCGAGTGGGAAAGGGGGCGCACTCGGCGCTCCACGGTCAGGCGCGCAGGACGGCCTGGGTCTGCGTCACCTGCGCGACGCGGCGGCCCTCGTCGTCGTGCAGGTCGGTCTGGACGACGATGGACGTGCGGCCCACGTGGAGCGGGCGGGACGCGGCGCGCACGCGGCCGTCGCGGACGCCGCGGAAGAAGTTCGTCTTGGATTCGAGCGTCGTGGTGGACGCGCCGTCGGGCAGGTTGAGGAACGCGCACGCGGCGCCGAGGGTGTCGGCGAGGGCCATGAGGGCGCCGCCGTGCAGGACGCCGCCCGCGGTGCAGCGGTCGGGCGCCCAGTCGAGGCGGCCGGTGACCTCGTCGGGGCCCGCGGTGTCGATCTCGACGCCGAGGGCGCGGGCGAACGGCATCGCGTCGACGAGCTGGTCGGGCGTGAGCGTCATCGTTCCTCCTGAGGTGTCGGACGGGCCCAGCCTCGCGATCGGGCGGGGGCGCGTCCATTACCTCGGACGTCATCGCCGCCGTGACGTGCGGTCGGTAGCGTCGGGGCGGTGACGACGATGATGAGCGATGTGCGGCCGGTCGGGGAGCAGTTGCGGGCGTGGCGGCAGCGGCGGAGGCTGAGCCAGCTCGAGCTGGCGTCGGAGGCGGGCGTGTCGACGCGGCACCTGAGCTTCGTCGAGACGGGGCGGTCGGCGCCGAGCCGCGAGATGGTGCTGCGGCTGGCCGAGCACCTGGACGTCCCGCTGCGGGACCGGAACCTGCTGCTGGTGGCGGCCGGGTACGCGCCGGTGTTCGAGGAGACGCCGATCGAGGAGCCGCGGATGGACTCGGTCCGGGCGGCGCTGAAGCAGGTGCTGCAGGGGCACGAGCCGTTCCCGGCGGTGGTCGTGGACCGGTTCTGGAACCTGATCGACGCGAACGGCGCGGCGGCGCTGTTCATGGAGGGCGCGCCGCCGGAGCTGCTGGAGCCGCCGCTGAACGTGCTGCGGCTGAGCATGCACCCGGACGGGATGGCGAAGAACATCCTGAATCTGGCGGAGTGGCGCGCCCACATGATCGACCGGGTGCGGCGGCACGTGCGGCTGACGGCGGACGCGTCGCTGACGCAGCTGTACCGGGAGTTGCGGGACTTCCCGGGGGACGTCGGCGAGGCGATCGCGCCGCCGGCGGACCACGAGGTGTTCGTCCCGCTGAGGATCCGGTTGGGCGGCCGTGATCTGTCGTTCTTCAGCACGATCGCGACGTTCGGGTCGCCGGTCGACATCACGGTCGCGGAGCTGGCGATCGAGTCCTTCTACCCGGCGGACGCGGAGACGAGCGCCTATCTGCGGGAGCGCGCGGGCTGGTGAAGCGCCCGTTACGGGTGCGCCCTCTTGCGGCGGGGGAGGCGGGACGACATGGTGGGGGGACTCTCCTGACGGACGAGCCGCCCGGCCGCCGACACCGGCCGGGAGAGGGGAACGACCCATGTCAGAGGCCATCCGGGTGCCGCTCATCGGCGTCACCGCGTGTCAGGAACCGGCGCGTTGGGGCATGTGGGTGCGGGAGGCGGCGCTCCTGCCGGTCGCGTACCCGCGATGGGTGGAGCGGGCCGGCGCCGTGCCGGTGCTGCTGCCCCCGGCGGCGTCGCTTCGGGGGGTGGACGCGCTGGTCGAGCGGCTCGACGGGATCGTTCTCGCGGGCGGCGGCGACGTGGACCCCGAACTGTACGGGGCGGAGCGGCACCCGGAGACGGATCCGCCGCAGCCGCAGCGGGACCGGTTCGAGCTGGCGCTGGCCCGTGCGGTGGTGGACGCGGACGTCCCGTTCCTGGCGATCTGCCGGGGCCTGCAGATCCTGAACGTCGCGCGGGGCGGGACGCTCGTGCAGCACCTGCCGGAGGCGGTCGGGCACGAGGGGCACGCGCCGGTGCGGGGCAGGATGGGGTCGCACGCGGTGCGGATCGCCCCGAACAGCGTGCTCGGGAAGGTGCTCGGGGAGTCCGCGGAGGTGCCGACGCTGCACCATCAGGCGGTGGGGCGGCTCGGGAAGGGGCTGGCGGCGGTGGCGTGGGCGGACGACCAGGTCGTCGAGGCCGCGGAACTGCAGGGGCACCGGTTCGGGGTGGCCGTGCAGTGGCATCCCGAGGAGGGGGAGGACGGCCGGCTGTTCGAGGCGCTGGTGTCGGCGGCGCGCGGCGGGTAGCGGTTGGCGTCCCGGCGGCGGGGGAAGACGAACCGGTAGATTCCGTCGCCGCCCCCCGGAGGTCGCCGCATGCCGCTGCACCCGCAGACCGTCAGCTTCCTGCAGACGCTGAGGGCGTGGACGGCGACGCCCCCGGGCGAGGCGGAACCCACGATCGAGGAGATGCGGGAGCGGGTCGGCGCGGTGTTCCCGGTCGGGCGCCGCGAGCTGCCCTTCGTCGCCGACCTGGCCGTGCGGGGCCCGGACGGCCCGGTGCCGGTGCGGCTGTACCGGCCGGCGGAGGGGCCGCTGCCCGCCGTGGTGTACCTGCACGGCGGCGGCTGGGTGCTGGGCGGCGTCGAGAACGTGGACGGCCTGTGCCGCGACCTCGCGGCGGACGCGGGCTGCGCCGTGCTGAGCGTCGGGTACCGGCTGGCGCCCGAGCACCCGTTCCCGGCCGCGGTGGACGACGCGTGGGCCGTCGTCGCGGCGGCCGTCCGGGAGCCGGGGCGGTTCGGGATCCGGCCGGGGGCGGTGGCGGTGGCCGGGGACAGCGCGGGCGGGAACCTCGCCGCGGCGGTCGCGCTGCTCGCCCGCGACCGGGGCGTCGCCCTGGCGCACCAGCTGCTGGTCTACCCGGTGACCGATACGGCGCGGGACACCGCGAGCTGGCGGGAGTACGGCAGCGGGTACGGGCTCGACGCCGCCACCCTGTCGCGGTTCATGGACCTGTACCGGGGCGGCGCCGACCCGTGCGATCCGCGGCTCGCGCCGCTGCGCGCCCCCGACCTGCGCGGGGCCGCGCCCGCGACGGTGATCACCGCGGAGTGCGACATCCTGCGGGACGAGGGCGAGGCGTACGCGCGGCGCCTCGCGGCGGCGGGGGTGCCGGTCGAGCTGCGGCGCTACGACGGGGTGGTGCACTCGTTCTTCCTGATGCCGGAGATGTTCGACGCCGGTGCCGAGGCGGTGGCGTACGCCGTGGCACGATTGCGAACGGCATTCGGTCGGTGCGAGCGGGAGGCGTCATGAGCGATCGGTACGGAACCTACGAGCGGCTGCGGATCGACTGGGCGGCGCCGGGGGTGCTGCGGGTGACGCTGAGCGCGCCGGGACGGCTGAACGCGGTCGACACGGTGGGGCACGGCGAGCTCGCGCGGATCTGGCGGGACGCGGACGCCGACGACGAGGTCCGCGCGATCGTGGTGCGCGGGGAGGGCGCGGCGTTCTCGGCGGGCGGCGACCTGTCCATGATCGAGGAGATGATGGGCGACCACGCGGCGCGCCGCCGGATCATGCGGGAGGCGCGCGACATCGTGATGAACGTGATCGACTGCGCGAAGCCGGTGGTCAGCGCGATCCAGGGCCCGGCGGTCGGCGCGGGGCTCGCGGTGGCGCTGCTCGCGGACGTGTCGGTGGCGGGCCGCTCGGCGAAGATCATCGACGGGCACACCCGGCTGGGCGTCGCGGCGGGCGACCACGCGGCGATCGTCTGGCCGCTGCTGTGCGGGATGGCGAAGGCGAAGTACTACCTGCTGCTCAACGACGTCCTCACCGGCGAGGAGGCCGAGCGGATCGGCCTGGTGTCGCTGTGCGTGGACGACGCCGAGGTGCACGACCGGGCGCTGGAGATCGCCGGGCGGCTGGCCGCCGGGCCCGCCGAGGCGATCCAGTTCACCAAGCACGCGCTGAACAACTGGCTGCGCTCGGCGGGGCCCGCGTTCGACGCGTCGCTGGCGATGGAGTTCTTCGGGTTCACCGGCCCGGACGTGCGCGAGGGCGTGGCGGCGCTCCGCGAGAAGCGCCCGCCCGAGTTCGGCTGACCGCCCGTCCGGCCGGGCCCCGGGTCCGGCGGTCAGCCGAACCGGCGGGCGAGCGCCTCCAGCCCCGTCGCGTAGATACCGAGTTCGAGCGTCCGGCCCATGGCCAGTTCGTCGCCCGCGTCGGCGGAGAAGTCCGCCGACCACTCCACGAACGCGCGGCCGGGGCCAGGGGCGGCCGCGGACCCGGCGACGGGCTCGGCGACAGGCTCGGCGAGAGGGGAGACCCGCAGCCGGCCGCGCACGTCCCGCACCGGCAGCGGGCACTCGAGGATCTCGTAGCGGTAGGCGCGGCCGGCGTCGTCGAGGGCGGTGAGGCGCTCGCGGAACACCGAGTCGCCGGGGCCGATGAGGCGGCGGACGCAGCCGATCCGGTCGGCCGGGCCGCCGTCCTCGATGACCCCGGTCTCCACGCCCGGCATCCACTCCGCGACGTTCCCGAAGTCCCGCAGGTAGGACCACACGTCGTCGGCGGTCGCGTTGAGCACGGCGCTGGCGTAGGACCTGGGCATCGCGGGTCTCCTCGGCGATGAGGGGCGGTGGTGCCCCTCATGCTCGCCCCGCCGGTGTGATCTCGGCAACACCCGGCGGGGCCGGATCTCAGTACGAGCGCGGCAGCCCCAGCTCGTGCTGGGCGATGTGGGCCAGCACGAGCTCCTCGGCGACGGGGATGTTCTTGGCGATCCGGGCGTCGCGGAACATCCGGGCGACCGGGTACTCCAGCGAGTACGCCATCCCGCCGTGCGTCTGGAACGCGCGGTCGGCCGCCTGCCACGCGGCGTCCGCCGCGGTGAGCTTGGCGATGTTGGCCTCCGACCCGCACGGCCGGCCGCGGTCCCACAGCCAGGCGGCCTTGTAGGTCATCAGCCGGGCCAGCTCGACCTGCGCCTTGATCCGGGCGAGCGGGAACGCGATGCCCTGGTTGGCGCCGATCGGCTTCCCGAACGGCGCGCGGTCCCGCGCGTAGTCGCACGCGATCCGCAGCACCAGCTCGCCGGAGCCGACGCCGCCGGCCGCCGCGAGGATGCGCTCGGGGTTGAGGATGTCCCACAGGACGGCGAAGCCCTGGTCGGGCTCGCCCAGCACCCGGTCGGCCGGCACGCGCACGCCGTCCAGGAACACCATGCTGGACGCGACGGTGTTCGTGCCGAGCTTCGGGATCGGCTGGTACGTCAGCGTGCCCGCCTCGACGGCCTCCTTGATGTCCACGAGCAGGACGGTGAAGCCCGCGGTGCGGGGGCGCGCCTCGGCGGCCGGGATTGTCCGGGTGACCAGCACGAGGAAGTCGGCGCGCTCCATGCCGGAGATCCAGATCTTCTGGCCGGTCACCACGTAGCCGTCGCCGTCGCGGCGGGCCTGGGTGGAGATGTTCATCGCGTTGCTGCCCGCGTCGGGCTCGGTGATCGCGAAGCAGGTCTCCAGCTCCCCGGCGGCGATCTTCGGCAGGAACTCGGCGCGCTGCGCGTCCGTCCCGTGGCGGGCGATGGTCAGCCCGCCGAACGCCGGGGTGAGCAGGTACATGAAGGACGCGGCGCCGCCCGCGCCGCCCTCGGCGAGCGACTCCAGCGCGACCGCGAGCTCGAGGAGGCCCTGCCCGGCGCCGCCGTGCTCCTCGGGGATCGCGAGGCTGTGCCAGCCGCCCGCGACCAGCTCCCGCCACACCTCCTCGGGCCACCGCTTCTCGGCGTCGCACCGGCTCCAGTACTCCTGGTCGTACTTCCCGGCGATGGCCCGCACGCCGTCGCGCACCGCGATCGCGCTCTCCGGCAGGTCGAAGTCCACGCAAGCCTCCTGGCGTCTGTCCTGTTCGGCGTCCGATCAGGCCGGGGGCCCGATCAGGCCCCACCGTAGCCGATCCGGTAAGTGCTCACTGACATCGGGGCGGCGGCCATTGAACCGTCCCTTCCCGGGTAGGCGGGACGCGACGACCGGGGACCGGGAGACGACGCGGAGGTTCGGATGCGAGTGCGGGACGGCTGGACGCTGGCGGGCGGCCGGTGGAGCGGCGGCACCGGGGACGAGACGTTCACGGTGACCGACCCGGCGACCGGGGAGCCGGTGGGGGAGGTGCCGGTCTGCTCCGCCGCCGACGTCGAGGACGCCGTGTCCGCCGCGGTCGCCGCCGCGCCCGGCTGGGCCGCCGTCCCGGCCGCCGAGCGCGGTGCGGCGCTGCACGCCGCGGCGGACGCCGTCGAGGAGCGGGCCGACGAGCTGGCCGCGCTGGTCACGACCGAGATGGGCAAGCCCGCGGACGACGCGCGCGGCGGCGTCGAGGCCGGGATCGGCACCCTGCGGCAGTACGCCGAGCTGGGCCCGCTGCACGGCGGCCGCAGCCTGCAGGGCGGCCGGACGGCGACCGACCTCATGGTCCGCGAGCCGCGCGGCGTCGTCGCGGTGATCACCCCGTGGAACGATCCGGTCGCCATCGCCTGCGGGCTGATCGGCGCGGCCGCCGTCACCGGCAACGCGGTGGTGCACAAACCGTCCGAGCGCACCCCGCACGCCGGCGCGCTGCTCGCCGAACTGCTCGCGGGCGCCCTGCCGGACGGCGTCCTCAACCTGGTCACCGGCGACGGCGGCACCGGCGACGCGCTGGCCGCCGACCCGCGCCCGGACGTCGTCGCGCACGTCGGCTCGACCCGCGCCGGCCGCCGCATCGCCGAGCTGGCCGCCCGCAACGGCGCGAAGGCCCTGCTGGAGAACGGCGGCACCGACCCCCTCATCGTCGACGCGGGCGTCGACCCGCACTGGGCCGCCGAGCAAGCCGCGACCGGCTGCTTCGCGAACGCCGGGCAGATCTGCACGTCCGTCGAACGGGTCTACGTTCACGAGTCGCTGCACGCGGCCTTCCTCGACGCGCTCGCCGAACGCGCCCGCGCCATGCGCACCGGACCGGGCTTCGACCCGGCGACCGAACTCGGGCCCCTCGTGGACGAACGGCACCGCGCGCAGGTGCACGAGCACGTCGAGAAGGCCGTCGCCGACGGCGCCCGTGTCCTGGCCGGCGGCGCGATCCCCGACGGGCCCGGCGCGTTCTACCCGGCGACCGTGCTGGACGGCTGCACCGACGCCATGGCGATCATGACCGAGGAGACGTTCGGGCCCGTCGCGCCCGTCCGCGCCGTCGCGTCCTTCGACGAGGCCCTCGACGCCGCACGCCGCGGACGGCACGGCCTCGCCGCGACCGTCCTCACCCGGGACATGGCGCACGCGCAGCGCGCCTGGCGGGAACTGCCCGTCGGGACCGTCAAGGTCAACGCCGTGTTCGGCGGCGCCCCCGGAGGCGCCGCCACCCCGCGCGGCGCCTCCGGGGAGGGCTTCGGGTACGGGCCCGAACTGCTCGACGAGATGACCGCGGTCAAGGTCGTCCACATCAAGGCCGCGCCCTGACCCGTCCGGGCCTCACCCCTTGACGCCTCACCCCTTGACGGTCAGCAGCGGCCGCAGCTCCGCGACCGGCGACGCGACGCCGCCGCCGTGCAGGGCCGACACGACCGGGCCGATGTCCTTGTAGGCCCACGGCGCCTCCTGCTTCAGGTCGCGCCGCCACGCGGCCATGACGTCCGTCCGGCGCGCCGCCCGCGGGTCGCGGTGGTCCAGCGGCGTGACCACCCGGAACTCCCGCAGGAACGCGTCCAGTTCCGCGTCGCTCCCGCGCGCCGCCGCGCCGCGCGGCACCCGCCGTCCCGCGCCGTGGCACGCGCTCGCGACCGTGCGGGCGTCGCCGTGCCCGCGCAGCACGAAGCTGGACGCGCCCATCGACCCGGGCACGATGACCGGTTCGCCCCACATCGCGTAGGGCCCGCCCGCCATCTCCGCGTGCCCGCCCGCCGGGGTCGCCCCCTTGCGGTGCACCGTCCGGCCGCCGTCCCGCCAGAAGAGGTTGTGCGGCGCGTCGTACAGGAGCCGGGCGTCGAAACCGCCGGACCCGCCGGAGCCGCCGCACTCGGCGGCGAGCCCGGCGCGCATCGTCAGCGCGAGGAAGAACCGGTTGCCGAGCGCGAAGTTGGCGGCGTTGCCGAACGCCTCCAGGTACCGTCGCCGGTCCGGCTCCGAACGCTCGTCCAGCAGGAACGGCAGGACGCCGTTGCGCGGACGCGGCAGGCCCTTCGGCCACCGCGCGCGGAGCCGGTCGAGCGCGGTCGCGTTCGCCTGGTGCCCCAGCGACAGCGACCCGCTGTGCACCATCACCGTCACGGTCCCCGGCGCCAGCCCCCACGCGTGCGCGGCGGCCGCGTCGTGGACGCGCGCCACGTACTGCAGCTCGGCGAAGTGGTTGCCGCCGCCGATCCCGCCGATGACGCCGTCGTGGCTCGGCTCGTCCGATGCCCCGCCCGCGCTGCCGATCCAGTCGGCGAACGCCTCCGCCGTCGGGACGGGCAGGCCCGCGCAGTGGACGCGGTCGACGCAGTCCTCGGCGTCCTGCGGGCGCAGTCCCGCCCAGGGCGCCGGGCCGGTCGTCAGCAGCCCGGGCAGGCCGTCGCGCAGCAGCGCCTCCCGCTGCAGCGGGGTGAGCGCGATCCGGCGGCCGCCCTCGAAGAACAGGTGCCGCAGCCGCCGCTCGAGCCCGTCCAGCCGGGCCCGCACGCGGGCGGCGTCCAGGGTGGTGACCTCCAGCCGCATGCCGCAGTTCACGTCGTTGCCGACGGCCTGCGGGAGCAGCGCGTCCTCGACGTCCAGGACCGTCCCGATCGGGATCCCGGCGCCCTTGTGGAAGTCGGGGGTGAACGCGGCGCGGGCGATGCGCGGCGTCCCGACCGGCCCGGGCGCGACCTCGGCGAGCCGTTCGAGGGTGCGCGCCGTCTCCAGCAGGTCCAGCGCCTCGGTGACGGCGGCCGGTTCGAGCGGGACGTCCGTCCCCGCGCAGATCTCCGCGGGGACGCCGTGGGGGTTGGGCAGCGTGAGCCAGTGCTCGTCCGTGCGGACGAGCCGATGATCTTGACGTGCGGGATGGCCCGCGGGCATGGGGAACCTCCGGCGATGGCCGAACACGGAAAGGAGCCGTCCGCGCAGAGGGCGCGACGGCGGGACGGGCGCCCGTCCGGGGCGCACCGGTCTCCTCGGGTTCAGCAGCCGCGAGGCGAGGACGACGCTACCGCGCGCCCCCGGCGCCGTCATCCGGTTTTCCGGCGGCCAGGTAGCCCGTCACCATCCGGGCGACGGAGCGGGCCGCCCGCTCGGGCGGCCCGGACGGCAGCATGAGGTGGCTCATCGTCAGCCGGACGGCCGCGTCCGCGACCTCGGCCAGCGCCGCCGCGTCCAGATCCGGCCACTGCCGCGTCGCGTGGTCGGTGAGCCGGGCCCTGGCGGTGAACAGCAGCGGCTCCGCCTGCGTCGTCAGCAGCGGCAGCAGCTCCTCCCCGCCCGCCCCCGTCAGCACCGCCTTCTTCAGCTGGTCGTCCGCCGACGTCTCCAGCGTGTACTGCACGGCCGCGACCACCGCGTCGAACAGGTCGGCGTGCTCCGACAGCACCCGGTCGATGCCGTCGAGGTACCGGTCGTTGTCGCGGATCACCACCGCCTGCGCCAGGCCCCACTTGTCGCCGAACTCGTTGTAGAGGGTCTGCCGGCTCACCCCGGCGGCGGACGCGACGTCCCGCATGCGCAGCCCCCGGTACCCGCGCTCGACCAGCAGCGCGGCGGCGGCGTCCAGCAGTGCTTCGCGCACGGGACGGTCGGCGGTGCCCATCAGCGTTCCTCCGGGTGCGGGACGCGTCGATCGCGTCGGCGGGCCCCATTATCACCCGGCGCGCATTTCCGGTCCGCGCCCGGCGCCCGTCGTGCGGGCCGCGCCTAATGGGGCGCGAGGCGCGCATCCGGGGTGCGCGCGTCCCGGTAGGCGCCGCGGGCGCGCGTCCGCGCGGACCTCGGCGGGCGGGCCGCTCGCGACGACCCGGCCGCCGTCCAGCACGTGCACGACGTCGCAGACGCCGAGGACCGGTTCGAGGTCGTGCCCGGCGACCAGGACCGTCAGCCCCTCGGCGGCGAGGTCGCGCAGCAGCACCTCCAGTGCGCGGGACCGCCGCTCGGGCAGGCCCGTCCACGGCTCGTCGAGCAGCAGGACGGACGGGTCCGCGGCGAGCGCGCGCGCCAGTTCGGCCAGCCGGGCGACGTCCGGCGGGACGGCGCGGGCGGAGCGGCGGGCGTACTCGCCGATGCCGACACGGGCGAGCAGTTCGTCGGCGCGCCCGGCCGCGTCCCGGCGGGCCGCTCGGCGCCGCCGCCAGCGGTCCCGCGCCGTCCGGCCGGGATGCTCGCGGGCCGCCGCGTGCCGGACGGCGGCCGTCCGGACGGCGTCCCGCACGGTCGCGCCGCCGAGCGGGCCCGGACGCTCGAACGTGCGGGCGACGCCGCGGCGGGCGCGCTCGCGGGCGCCGCCGGTGAGGTCGGCGTCGCCGAGCCGGACGGTGCCCTCGCTGGGGCGGCGCAGCCCGGTGATGACGTCGCACAGGGTGGTCTTGCCCGCGCCGTCCGGGCCGATCAGGCCGGTGACCGCGCCCGCGGGCGCGGCGAGCGCGGCCCGGTCCACGGCGGTGAGCGCGCCGAACCGGACGGTCACGCCCGACACGAGCAGTCCTCCGGCGGTCGGGGACATGGCGGTGGGGGGCATCCGCACCTCCCGGCGGGGCGAGGAGACGTCGTGACCCGGATCATGTGATCTAGATCACCGAGTCCTCACCTTACTGAGGAGGCGGCGCGGCGGCAACGCCGCCAGATGGGCCCGTGGCAACGCCGCCGGATGGGCCCGTGGCAACGCCGCCGGACGAGCCCGTGGCAACGCCGCCGGAAGCGGCGATCTCGCCGAGCCGTTCGCGGCGCCACTCCTTGACCCCGGCGACGAACGCCTCCACGTCGGCGGCCTTACCCGAGGCCATCTGGTCGAACCAGTCCGGGACGTACCGCTCGAACCGCCCGGCGCCGATGACCTCGAGGACGGCCGCCGCCACGTCGCCCGGCGGGCGCGCGTCCGCCAGGTCGCTCAGCGGCTCCTCCTCGCCGGGCCGCGCGTCGAACAGCTCCGTCCCGCCGATGAGCGCCGGCTGCACCACGTGGACCTGCACGCCCGTGCCGTCCAGGTCGACGGCCATGCTCTCCCAGAACGCGGTCAGCGCGGCCTTCGACGCGGCGTAGGCGGCCTCGTGCGGCGGGCCGAGCCGCGCCGCGACCGACCCGATCGCCACCAGGTGCCCGCGCCCCCGCGCGACCATGCCGGGCAGCACCGCGAGGGTGAGCCGCACCGCCGACAGGTAGTTCAGCCGCAGCACCTCCTCGGCGTCGGCGGGCGTCAGGTCCAGGACGTGCCGCCGCTTCGGCGCCCCCGCGTTGTTGACCAGCACGTCGACGCCGCCGAACTCCGCCTCGGCCGCCGCGGCCAGCGCCGCGGCGGCGTCCGGGTCGGCCAGGTCGGCCGGCCACATCGCCGAGCCGGGCGCGTGCTCCCGGCACCGGGCCAGCACGTCCGCCAGCCGGTCCGCGCGCCGCGCCGTCAGCCCCACCCGGGCGCCGGCGGCGGCGAGCGCCTCCGCGACCGCCGCGCCGATCCCGGACGAGGCGCCCGTGACCAGCGCCGATCGTCCCGCCAAAGTCACCATGCGGCGAACGTGGCACACCCGCGGGCGGCCCGGCAAGGCGCACCGCCGCGTGTCCGGACGCGCGTCCCTGGTTGACGGCCGTGCGCGGGGGTTTCTAGGGTGGAGCTGCCATACCGACCGGTTGGTATGTCCGCTGGCGACGCCGCGCCGCCCGACACCGCGCGGCGCCGCCCGACAACGCGCGGAGGTCCGCCCTGTGAGCACAGCACCGCCCGACGCCGACGAGCTGGGCAGGAGGGTCGACGCCTTCCTCGCCGAGCACGACCCCGCGGCCACCGAGCCGCCCGAGTTCCTCCGGGCCCGCTACGACGCCGGCCTGGCGTGGGTCCACTACCCGGAGGGGCACGGCGGGCTCGGCGCCCCCCGGGCCCTGCAGCCCGCCGTGGACCGGCGGTTCCGCGAGGCGGGCGCCCCCACCAACCAGCCCGAGCGCAACGGCATCGGCCTCGGCATGGCGGCCCCCACGATCCTCGCGTTCGGCACCGAGGAGCAGAAGCGCCGCTTCCTGCGCCCCCTCTGGACGGGCGAGGAGATCTGGTGCCAGCTGTTCAGCGAGCCCGGCGCCGGCTCCGACCTCGCCGCGCTCGGCACCCGCGCCGTCCGCGACGGCGACCACTGGATCGTCAACGGCCAGAAGGTCTGGACGTCCATGGCGCACGAGGCGCGCTGGGCGATCCTCGTCACCCGCACCGACCCGGACGTCCCCAAGCACCGCGGCATGACGTACTTCGTGTGCGACATGACCGCGCCCGGCGTCGAGGTCCGGCCGCTGCGGCAGATCACCGGCGAGGCCGAGTTCAACGAGGTCTTCCTCACCGACGTCCGGATCCCCGACGAGCACCGCCTCGGCGAGATCGGGGACGGCTGGCGCGTCTCGACGACCACCCTCATGAACGAGCGGGTCGCGATCGGCGGCGCCGCCGCGCCCCGCGAGGGCGGCATGATCGGCGTCGTCGCGAAGCTCTGGCGGGAGCGCCCCGAGCTGCGCACCGCCGGGCTGCACGACGCCCTGCTGCGGCTGTGGGTGGAGTCCGAGGCCGCCCGCCTCACCGGCGAGCGGCTCCGCCAGCAGCTCGCGGTCGGCAAGCCCGGCCCCGAGGGCTCGGCCGCCAAGCTCGCCTTCGCCGACATCAACCAGCGCACGTCCGGGCTCGAGCTGGAACTGCTCGGCGCCGACGGCCTGCGCTACGACGACTGGACGATGCGCCGCCCGTCCGAGGTCGACTTCACCCGCCGCTCGCCCGGCTACCGGTACCTGCGCGCCAAGGGCAACTCCATCGAGGGCGGCACCTCGGAGATCCTGCGCAACATCATCGCCGAACGCGTCCTCGGCCTGCCCGGCGAGATCCGGGTCGACAAGGACGTGCCGTGGAAGGACCTGCCGAAGTGACCGACCTCCTCTACACCGAGATCGAGAGCGACCTGCGCGCGAGCGTCCGCGAGGTCCTCGAGGACAAGGCCCCCTGGACGGCCGTGCTCGCCGGCACCGAGAAGGACGAGCCGCACGACGCGGCCCTGTGGACGGCGGTCGCCGCGCGGCTCGGCTGCGCCGGGCTGCCCGTCCCCGAGGACCTCGGCGGCGCGGGCGCGAGCTGGCGGGAGACCGCCGTGGTGATGGAGGAGCTGGGCCGCGCCGCCGCGCCCGTCCCGTTCCTCACCAGCTCCGTCATCGCGACCGCGGCGCTGCTCGCCGCGGGCGAGCGGGACCTCCTCGGCCGGCTCGCCGCCGGGGAGACGATCGCCGTCCTCGCCGTCCCGTTCGCCACCGCGCCCGGCGCCGACCCGGCGGCCGGCCCGGGCGCCCCGGCCGTGTCCGACGGGGCGCTCACCGGCGAGGTCGCGGGCGTCGCCGACGGCATGGCCGCCGACGTGTTCCTCGTCCCGGCCGGCGGCGGGCTGTACGCGGTGGACGCCGCCCACGCGCGCCGCACCGCCGTGACGTCACTGGACATGACCCGCCGCCTCGCCGACGTCGCCTTCGCCGGCGCCCCGGCCCGGCAGGTCGCCGAGGGGCCGGACGCGGTCCGCGCCGCGCTGCTGACCGGCGCCGCGCTGCTCGCCTCCGAGCAGCTCGGCATCGCCGAACGCTGCCTGGACGACACCGTCGCCTACGTCAAGACCCGCTACCAGTTCGGCCGGCAGATCGGCTCCTACCAGGCCCTCAAGCACCGCCTCGCGGACCTGTGGACGTCGATCACGCAGGCCCGCGCCGCCGCCCGCTACGCCGCGTCCTGCGCGGCCGCCGGGGACCCCGACCTGCCGGTCGCCGCCGCCGTCGCGCAGGCGCACTGCTCGGCCGTCGCGGTCAAGGCCGCCGAGGAGTGTGTGCAGATGCACGGCGGCATCGGGTTCACGTGGGAGCACTCGGCGCACCTGTACCTGAAGCGGGCCAAGGCCGACTCGATCGCGCTCGGGTCGCCCGACCGGCACCGCGCCGCGCTCGCCGTGCTGGCGGACCTGCCGTCCGCCTGACGCCCGGCCCGCCGTCCGCGCGACGGGCCACCGGTGGGACCGGCCGAGCCGGTCCTACCGGTCGAGCCCGAGGCGGCGGCCCAGCCGCCGGAACCGGGACTCGTCCGGGACGTGCTCCGGGCTCGCGTCCCCGGCCGCGAGCCGCTCGAGCAGCGAGTCGAACGCGGGCGGGCCGACGCACACCAGCGTCGCCCGGGAGCGGCGGGCGCAGTGCAGCCGCACCGAGGGGCGCACCAGCCGCGACAGCAGTCCCCGGCGGCCGTGCCCGACGACGAGGATGTCGTCCTCGCCCGCGAGCCGCACCAGGGTCGCGCCCGGCTCGCCGACCAGCGCCAGCGCCGTCATGTCCACGCCGTCCGGCGGGCCGTCGCACACGTCCGACAGCAGCCGGGCGATGAGATCCGCGCCGGAGCCGCGCAGCGCGTCGGTGACGCCGCAGCCGAGCTGCCCGGCCGCCGACACGTGCGGGGGGAGCGGGGCGGCGTGCGCCACCAGCAGGGGGAGCCGCCGCAGCCGCGCCTCGCCGATCGCCCAGGAGAGCGCACAGCGCGCGCCGGCGGAGTCGTCGACCCCCACCACGACACGGGGGCCGCCCTCCGGCCTCACGATCACGATCCCTCCTGAAGCCTGCGGGGTGAGGTGGTTCACCTTACATTGAAGGAATACCCGCCTCCGGGGAAGTGTTTCGCCTCGGTCCGCACCCGGTTCTCGGCGAATTCACCGTTCGCGGCGGCGGAGCGCGTCCGCTGGACCACCGGACGGCGGCCCGGCAGACTTCGGCCATGGGCACACCCACGCCGGCCGGTCCCGGCGCCTTCGGCGAGCGCACGACCGGCGAGCACGCGACCGGCGGATACGGCGGCGCGGACGACGGCACCGCGTGCGCCGTCGCGCACGGCGACGTCCGTCCCGAGACCGGCGACCGCACGCTCGTCGCCGTCTTCGCCACCCCGGTCGCCGAGCACCTGCTGAAGTACGGCGCCGACCTCGGGTACCGCACCTTCCTCGTGGACCCCGACGAGGGACGGGACGGCTCGGCCGCGCTCCCGCCGCTGGACGCCTCGGCCGACGTCGTCGTCACCGACCACCACCGCCCCGAGCTCGGGCGCGTGCTGGCCGCCGTGCTCACCCAGCCCGTCCGCTGGGTCGGCGTGATGGGCAACCCGCGCCACCCCGCCCCGCACATCCCGGCGCTCACCGAACTCGGCGTCCCGTCCGGCGACATCGCCCGGGTGCACCGGCCCATCGGCCTCAACATCGGGTCCCGGACGCCCGCCGAGATCGCCGTCGCGACCCTCGCCGGGCTGATCGCCGACCGCAACGGGCGCCCCGGCGGCTTCGAGTTCTGACCCGTCCACTGACCCGTCCACCGGCGACGCCGCAGGTCAACCGCGTAGGATGGGGCGGCGCACGGGTTCTGTCGGTGGGGCGGTCTACGGTCGGGACGAACGGGCGGCCGCCGGCCCGCGCCGCCGCGAGGTAAACCGCCGAGCGAAGGTGACGACGACCATGCCAGCCGACCGCACGCAACAGAAGAACGCCGCCGCGACCGTCGACGACCGCGATCCCGCGGGCGACCGTCCCGTCGCGGACGACCGCGCGTTCCTCGACCAGGCCGACCCGTACCGGCGCGAGCTGCTCGCGCACTGCTACCGGATGCTCGGGTCCATCCACGACGCCGAGGACCTCGTGCAGGAGACCTACCTGCGGGCCTGGAAGTCCTACGAGCGCTTCGAGGGCCGGTCCTCGCTGCGGACGTGGCTGTACCGCATCGCCACGAACGCCTGCCTCACCGCGATCGACCAGCGCGGCAACCGGCCCATGCCGTCCGGGCTGGGCGCCCCGAGCGACGAGCCCGAACGGCCCGTCGTCGCGTCCCCCGAGGTGCCGTGGCTCGAACCGGCCCCCGACGCCGTCGTCGCCGCGGACGCCGCCGACCCGGCCGCCATCGTCGCCGCCCGCGAGAGCACCCGGCTCGCGTTCGTCGCGGCGCTGCAGCACCTGCCCGCCAAGCAGCGGGTCGTGCTGATCCTGCGGGACGTGCTGAAGTGGCGGGCCGCCGAGGTCGCCGAGCTGCTCGGCACCAGCACCGCCGCCGTCAACAGCGCCCTGCAGCGGGCCCGGGAACGC
Source organism: Spirillospora sp. NPDC052242 (assembly GCF_040679555.1). Classification (NCBI taxonomy): domain Bacteria; kingdom Bacillati; phylum Actinomycetota; class Actinomycetes; order Streptosporangiales; family Thermomonosporaceae; genus Spirillospora; species Spirillospora sp. NPDC052242. The sequence continues at coordinate 52,929 of NZ_JBFAUZ010000047.1, read as the reverse complement.
CTGGAACAGGACGGTCCCGCCCGCGACGAGCTCGTCGAGCCCACCGACCCGTCCGTCCGGGACCTGCTCGACCGCTACGCCAAGGCGTTCGAGGACGCCGACATCACCGCCCTCCTCGAACTGTTCAAGCAGGACGCCGTCTGGGAGATGCCGCCGTTCCCCGAGTGGTTCGTCGGCGCCGAGACCATCGTGCGGCTCATCGTCGCCCAGTGCGCCCCCGAGCCCGGGGAGCTGCGCATGGTCCCCGCCGCCGCGAACGGCCAGCCCGCGTTCGGCCTCTACCGGCGGGACGAGGAGGGCGTGCACCGGCCGTACCAGCTGCAGGTCCTCGCGATCACCTCCGCGGGGGTCGCGCAGGTCTCCGCGTTCTTCGACACGTCCCTGTTCCCGCTGTTCGGCCTTCCGCAAAGCGCCTGACCGGAGGGTTGATTTTCCGTTCAGCGGAAAATGATGTTCACGGCCTCCGCCGCCGGCTGCCACTGTGGTGACCGGCGGCTCCGGCGGCATGACCGGGCGCCGCCGGAGCGGAATGGGAGGCACATGGACAAGGTCGTGCCCTCGGCGGCCGACGCGGTCGCCGGCATCGACGACGGGGCCTCGCTGGCCGTCGGCGGATTCGGGCTGTGCGGGGTGCCCGCGGTCCTGATCTCCGCGCTGCACGAGCGGGGCGCCGGGAACCTGACGGTCGTGTCGAACAACTGCGGGCTGGACGGCCGGGGCCTCGGGCAGCTCCTCGCGGCCGGGCGGATCGTGCGGGCGATGGGCTCCTACGTCGGGGAGAACAAGGAGTTCGCCCGCCAGTACCTCGCCGGCGAGATCGAGGTCGAGCTGATGCCGCAGGGCACGCTCGCCGAACGGCTCCGCGCGGGCGGCTCGGGCATCCCCGCGTTCTACACCCCCGCGGGGGTCGGCACGATGGTCGCCGAGGGCGGCATGCCGTGGCGGTACGCGCCGGACGGCACCGTCGCGATCGCGTCGCCGCCCAAGGAGGTCCGCGAGTTCGGCGGCCGCCGGTACGTGCTCGAGGAGAGCATCACCACCGACTTCGCGCTGGTGCGCGCCGCCGTCGGCGACCGGCACGGCAACCTGGTGTTCGACAAGGCCGCCCGGAACTTCAACCCGCTCGCCGCGATGGCCGGGCGGATCACGATCGCGGAGGTCGAGCGGCTCGTCGAACCCGGCGAGCTCGACCCCGACGCCGTCCACCTGCCCGGCGTGTTCGTCCAGCGGGTGCTGGAGCTGACGCCCGCGCAGGCGGCGGACAAGCCCATCGAGAAGCGGACGGTGCGCCCGGCCGCGGAGAACGGGGAGGGCGCCTGATGGCCTGGTCCAGGAACGAGATCGCCGCCCGCGCGGCGGCCGAACTGCCCGACGGCGCGTACGTCAACCTCGGCATCGGCCTGCCCACGCTGATCCCCGGGTACGTTCCCGCGGGCCGGCACGTGACGCTGCACGCCGAGAACGGCGTCCTCGGCGTCGGCCCGTACCCCGCCGAGGACGAGGTCGACCCCGACCTGATCAACGCCGGCAAGGAGACGGTCACGGCCCTGCCCGGCGCGGCCTGCTTCGACTCCGCCCTGTCGTTCGGCATGATCCGCGGCGGCCACATCGACATCGCCGTGCTGGGCGCCATGCAGGTCTCCGCCCGCGGCGACCTCGCCAACTGGTCCGTCCCCGGCAAAATGATCAAGGGCATGGGCGGGGCCATGGACCTCGTGCACGGCGCCCGCAAGGTGATCGTCGTGATGAGCCACACCACCCGCGACGGCGAACCCAAGATCGTCGAGGAGTGCGCGCTGCCGCTGACCGGCGCCGGCTGCGTCGACCGGATCATCACCGACCTCGGCGTCGTCGACGTCACCCCGGACGGCCTGACGCTCGTCGAGACGGCGCCCGGCGTCACCGCCGACGAGATCCGCGCCGCGACCGGACCGCGGCTCCTCGAGCCCGCCGCAGCAGAAGGGACCCCGGCATGAGCCACCCCCCGTACCTCCACCCCGGGTACAAGAGCACCGTCCTGCGCGCCCCCGGGCGCGAGCTCGTGATGCCCAAGCTCGGCCCCGACAGCGTCGAGCTGACCTCGCCCGTCTTCGGGCACCAGGAGCTCGGCCGCCTCGACTGGGACCTCACCAGGCAGCACCCGGGCGAGCCGCTCGGCGAGCGCATCATCGTCACCGGCCGGCTGCTGGACACCGCCGGACGCCCGATCCGCGGCGCCCTCGTCGAGGTCTGGCAGGCCAACGCGGCCGGACGGTACCTGCACGCCGGCGACCAGCACCCCGCGCCGCTCGACCCCAACTTCACCGGGGCGGGCCGCTGCCTCACCGACGACGACGGCCGCTACCGGTTCGTCACGATCAAGCCGGGCGCCTACCCGTGGCGCAACCACCACAACGCGTGGCGGCCCGCGCACATCCACTTCTCGGTGTTCGGCACGGCGTTCACCCAGCGCCTGGTCACCCAGATGTACTTCCCGGGCGACCCGCTGTTCCCCTTCGACCCGATCTTCCAGTCGATCCCCGACGAGCGGGACCGGGAGAACCTGATCGCCCGCTTCGACATGGACACCACCGAGCCGGAGTGGGCACTGGGCTACCAGTGGGACATCGTGCTCGGCGACACCCCGATGGAGGACTGATGACCGAGTCGACTCCGCTCCGCCCGTCCCCGGTCACCCCGTCGCAGACGGTCGGCCCGTTCTTCGGGTACGCGCTGCCCTACGAGGAGGGCCCCCGCGTCGTCCCCGACTGGCGGCCGGACGCCGTCCGGGTCCGCGGCACCGTGTACGACGGGGCCGGCGAGCCGATCCCGGACGCGCTCGTCGAGATCTGGCAGGCGGACGAGAACGGCGTGATCCCGACCCGGCCCGGCGGCCGGGTCCGCGACGGCCACGACTTCTCCGGCTTCGGCCGGTGCGCCACCGACCCCGCGGGCCGCTACTGGTTCAGCACCGTCAAGCCCGGCGCCGTCGGCGGCGACGCCCCCTACATCGCCGTGCTGGTGTTCGCGCGGGGCCTGCTCAAGCCGGTGTTCACCCGCCTGTACTTCCCCGAGGACGAGGCCGCGCACGCGTCCGACCCGCTGCTCTGCGACGTCCCGGACGAGCGCCGCGGCACGCTGATCGCCGAGCGGACGGCCGAACGCGAGTACCGGTTCGACGTCCGCATGCAGGGCGACGGGGAGACGGTCTTCCTTGCCTTCTGACCACCGGCCGGACCCGGGGACGGCGCCCGGCATCGTGTCGCCCGATGCGGGGCTGCTGTCCCCGGTCCGCGCCGCCACCCGGACCGAGGCCGCCACCGGCGACCACGCCTACCTGGCGGCCATGCTGGACGCCGAGGCCGCGCTCGCCCGCGCGCAGGCGGGCCTCGGGATCGTCCCGGCGGCCGCGGCCGCGGCGGGCGCCGCGGCCGCCGACCCGGCCCGGTTCGATCTCGCCGGCATCGCCCGCCGCGCGCGCGGCGCCGGCAACCCGGTCGTCCCGCTGGTCGCCGACCTGCGCGCCCTCGCCGGGGCCGCGGGCGCGCACGTCCACCGGGGCGCCACCAGCCAGGACATCGTCGACACCGGCGCGATGCTCGTCGCGTCCCGCGCCCGCCGCGTGATCCTCGCGGCGCTCGACGACGCCCTCGCCGCCCTGGCGGACCTCGCCGGGCGGCACCGCGACACCCCGATGGCCGCCCGCACCCTCGGCCGGCACGCGCTGCCGACCACGTTCGGCGCGAAGGCCGCGAACTGGCTGCTGGGCTGCCTGGAGGCCCGCGAGCGGCTCGCCGCGGCGGCGCTGCCCGTCCAGCTCGGCGGCGCCGCCGGGACGCTCGACGCGTTCGGCGACCGCGGCGACGAGCTCGTGGCCGCGTTCGCCGCCGAGACCGGCCTCGACCGGCCGGTCCTGCCCTGGCACACCCGCCGCACCCCGGTCGCGGACCTCGGCGCCGCGCTCGCGGTCACCGCCGGGGCCCTCGGCAAGATCGCCACCGACGTGTGGCTGCTCGCGCAGAGCGAGGTCGACGAGGCGGCCGAGGCCGCCGGACCCGGCCGCGGCGGCTCGTCGGCGATGCCGCACAAGCGCAACCCCGCCCTGTCCACGCTGATCCGGTCGGCGGCGCTGCAGGTCCCCGCGCACGTCCAGATCCTGCACGCGGCGCAGGCCGCGCCGCACGAGCGTCCGGCGGGGGAGTGGCACGCCGAGTGGCAGCCGCTGCGCGAGGCGCTGCGGCTCACCGGCGGCGCCGCCGAGACCGCCGCCGAGCTGCTCGGCGGCCTCGAGGTCGCGCCGGAGCGGATGCGCGCCGACCTCGACGCCCTCCTGGCGGTCCTCGGTCGTGACCCCGGGCCCGGCGCCGCCCCCGCCCTCGTCGACCGGGCCCTCGACGCGTACCGCAGGAGCCGCGCATGACGCCCACCGACCCCGCCCCGTACGTCCCGCACCACCGCGTGGAGGGGCCGCCCGGCGCGCCCGTCCTCGTCCTCGGGCCGTCGCTCGGCACCACCATGGACCTGTGGCAGCCGCAGCTGCCCGAACTGACCCGGTCCTGGCGGGTGCTGCGCTACGACCTGCCGGGCCACGGCGGCTCGCCCGTGCCCGCCGGGCCGTTCACCGTCGCCGACCTCGCCGACGGCGTCGCCGCCCTGCTCGACCGGATCGGCGCCGCCGAGGCCGCCTACGCCGGGGTGTCGCTCGGCGGCGCCGTCGGCACGACGCTCGCGCTGCGCGCCCCCGGACGGGTCGCCAGCCTCGTCCTCGTCTGCACCTCCCCGCGGTTCGGCGACCCGGGCCCCTGGCGGGACCGCGCCGCGCTCGTCCGCCGCGACGGGGTCGAGCCGATCGCGCGGACGGCGGCGGACCGCTGGTTCACCCCGTCGTTCACCGGCGCGGAGCCGTACGTGGCGATGCTGCGCGGCACCGACCCCGAGGGGTACGCGGGCTGCTGCGACGCCCTCGCGGAGTTCGACGTCACGGCGCGGCTGCCGGAGGTGTCCGCGCCCACCCTGGTGATCGCCGGGGCGCAGGACGGGCCGACGCCGCCCGCCGGGCACGCCGACCGGCTCGCCGAGGGCATCCCGGACGCCGGGCTGGTCGTCGTCGAGGGCGCCGCGCACCTCGCCGGGGCCGAACGGCCGGGTCCGGTCACCGAGGCGATCACCGCGCATCTGGACCGCACGTGGAAGGGACTGGGACGATGAGCGACTCCATGACCGGGGCGACGAACGACGCGGAACGGCGCGCGGACGGCATGCGGGTGCGCCGCGCGGTGCTCGGCGACGCCCACGTGGACCGCGCCGAGGCCCGCAAGGACGGCTTCACCGCCGACTTCCAGGACATGATCACCCGCTACGCGTGGGGCGAGATCTGGACCCGGCCGGGCCTGGACCGCAAGACCCGCAGCTGCATCACCCTCACCGCCCTGGTCGCGCACGGGCACCTGGACGAGCTGGCGATGCACGTGCGGGCCGCGCTGCGCAACGGGCTCACCCCGGACGAGATCAAGGAGGTGCTCCTGCAGACCGCGATCTACTGCGGGGTGCCCGCCGCGAACTCGGCGTTCGCGGTCGCCCAGCGGGTACTGGCCGAGCAGGAGTGACGGGAGTGACCGGATGACCGGGGCGACCGGCCGCGGCGGACCGATCCGGGCGGTCGGCGGGAAGGGCGGGGGCATGGCCGAGGGGGCGCGCCCGGTGAGCGTGGCCGGCAAGGTGATGGCCATCCTCAACGCGTTCGCCCAGGGCGAGGTCCGCCTCAACCTCACCGAGATCTGCCGCCGCGCCGGGCTGCCCCCGGCGACCGGCCACCGCCTCGTCGGCGAGCTGGTCGCGGGCGGGTTCCTGGAGCGGGTGCCGGACGGCACGTACCGCATCGGCACCCGGCTGTGGCGGATCGGCAGCCAGGCGCCCGCCGTGACCGGCCTGCGCGAGCTGGCGCTGCCGCACATGGAGGACCTGTACGAGGCCACCCACGACAACGTGCAGCTCGCCGTGCTGCGCGACGATCACGTGCTGGTCGTCGAACGGCTGCGCGGCACCCGGTCGGTGCCCGTCCTCACGCAGGTCGGCGCGTCCCTGCCGCTGCACACCACCGGGGTCGGGAAGGTGCTGCTGGCGTTCGCGCCGCCGGAGGTGCGGGAGGCGGTGCTGGCCGCGCCGCTGTCGCGCCGCACGGCCCGCTCCATCACCGACCCCGAGGAGCTGCGGCGCTGCATCGAGCAGGTCCGCCGCTCCGGCTACGCGCTGACCCGCGACGAGATGACGCTCGGCGCGTCCTCCGTCGGCGCGCCCGTGCGGGACGCGTCCGGGCAGGTCGTCGCGGCGCTGTCGCTGGTGTCGCGGACCCGCAGCGCGGACCTGCGGCGGCTGCTGCCGCCGCTCACCACGGCGGCGCGCGCCCTTTCGCGGGACGTCGCCGTCCACTGGCGCGGGCACCCCGAGTCGTTCTCCGCCGAGCGGAAGACCGGCGCCTGAGCCGCCCCCTCGCGCCCGCCGGCACGGCGGGGGCTCCATTGAACGCACGTACGAACAGGAGACATGATGCGCACCCAGGTCGCGATCATCGGCGGAGGGCCCGCCGGGCTGCTGCTGTCCCATCTGCTCCACCTGCAGGGGATCGACTCGGTGGTCCTGGAGAGCCGTGATCGCGGCTACGTGGAGCGGCGGCAGCGCGCCGGGATGCTGGAGCAGGGCACGACGGACGTGCTGCGCGAGACCGGAGCCGGGGAGCGGCTCGACCGCGAGGGGCTCGTCCACCACGGGCTGGAGCTGCGGTTCGACGGCGCCGGGCACCGGATCCCGCTCACCGACCTCACCGGCCGCACGGTCACCGTCTACGCGCAGACCGAGATCGTCAAGGACCTCATCGCCAAGCGGCTGGAGGACGGCGGCGACGTCCGGTTCGAGGCGGAGGTCGTGGAGCTGGACGCGTCCGCGCCCGGCGTCACGTTCCGCGGGGCGGACGGCGTCGTCCGCACGCTGGAGTGCGACTACATCGCGGGCTGCGACGGGTTCCACGGCGTCAGCCGCCCGGCCGTCCCGGGCCTGCGGACGTTCTCCCGCGAGTACCCGTTCGCGTGGCTCGGCGTCCTCGCCGACGTCCCGCCGTCCACCGACGAGCTGATCTACGCCAACCACGAGCGCGGGTTCGCGCTGCACAGCCTCCGCTCGCCCAAGGTCAGCCGCCTGTACCTGCAGGTCGCCCCGGACGAGGACATCGCCGCCTGGTCCGACGCCCGGATCTGGGACGAACTCGCGGCGCGGTTCGCCACCGACGACGGCTGGGAACTGCGCGAGGGCCCCATCACCGACAAGTCGATCACGCCGATGCGCAGCTTCGTGGCCGAGCCGATGCGCCACGACCGGCTGTTCCTCGCGGGCGACGCGGCACACATCGTCCCGCCGACCGGCGCGAAGGGCCTCAACCTGGCCGTCTCGGACGTCATCGTGCTGGCGCGCGCGCTCACCGAGCGGTACGCGAACGGCTCCGAGACGCTGCTGGACGGGTACTCCGACGCGTGCCTGCGGCGCGTCTGGCGCGCCGAGCACTTCTCGTACTGGATGACCACCCTGCTGCACGTCGACCCGGCGGCCGACCCGTTCGACCGCCGCCTCCAGCAGTCGCACCTCGCGTACGTGGCGTCCTCCGAGGCCGCGAAGACGTCGCTGGCCGAGAACTACGTCGGCCTGCCCCTCGCCTGACGCGCCCGCCCGGTCCGCGCCGGGGGAGGCCCGGCCCGCGCGGTCAGGCCTCCTCCGGCTCGGCCCCCAGCGTCTCCAGCAGTTCCAGGACCGGCTGCAGCTTCTCGTACAGCAGCAGGACGGGCTCGCCGGGCTCGGCCATGTCGAGCGCCGACGTCAGCGCCCCCTTCAGGTCGCCCGCCGGATGGTGCCGCACGTCCGGGCGGGCCTCCCGCAGCCCCCGGACGATCAGCCGGGTCATCTCGCCGGAGCGGCGGCCCCGCAGGTCCTCGTCCTCGTAGACGACGACGCGCCCGAACGAGCGCCCGAGGATCCGCGCGGTCTCGACGACCAGCTCGTCGGAGCGGTCGCCCGGCAGCGTCACCGCCGCGACGCCCGAACCGGCGCCCGCGGCGATGCCCGAACCGGCGCCCGCGGCGATGCCCGAACCGGCGCCCGCGGCGATGCCCGAACCGGCGCCCGCGGCGATGCCGGGACGGTCCGGCCCGCCCCAGCGCGCCGCCGTGAACGCGCCCATCGCCGCGACGGCCGCCGGGTTGTGCGCGTAGTCCACCAGCACCGGGTTCTCCCCGACCCGGTACACGCAGCCCCGCCCCGGATTGCGGGTGTGCGGCTCGAACGTGCGCAGCGCGCGCGCCACCACGTCCAGCGACACGCCCAGGCCCCGGGCCGCCGCGACGGCCGCCAGCGCGTTCGCCACCACGTGCGCCGCCCGCCCCCCGAACGCCCCGGCGATCTCCTCGACCGGCAGCACCCGGGTGCGGCGGTCGCCGCTCGCCTCCGTCACCCAGCCGTGCTCGACGCAGTACCCGACCCCGCCGGCCCGCAGGTGCGCGGCCAGCACCGGAGCGTCCGGAGCCAGCGCGAAGAACCGCACCGACGGGTCCCGGTCGCGGACCGCCGGCCGCTCCGCCAGCCCGGCCGACGCGGGGTCCTCGGCGTTCAGCACGACCCGGCCGCCGCGCCGCACCTCCTCGGCGACCAGCGCCTTGATGTCCACCAGGTCGTCCAGCGACTCGGTGTCGTCCACCCCGAGATGGTCGCGGGTGATGTTGGTGACGACCGCGACGTCGGCCCGCTCGTAGCCCAGGCCGCGCCGCACGATCCCGCCGCGCGCCGTCTCGAGCACCGCGGCCTCGACCGTCCGGTCGCCGAGGACCATCTCCGCCGACCGGGGGCCCGACGCGTCCGACATGTGCACCAGCCGCCGCCCGACGTACACGCCCTCGGTGCTCGTCATGCCGGTGCGGCGGCCGTCCAGTTCCAGCATGTGCGCGATCATCCGCACCGTCGTGGTCTTGCCGTTGGTGCCCGTCACCGACACGATCGGCACCCGCGACGGCGCGCCGTCCGGGTACAGCAGGTCGATGATGTCGCCCGCGACGTCCCGTCCCTCGCCCTCGCTCGGCGCCAGGTGCATGCGCAGGCCCGGGGCGGCGTTCACCTCCAGGATCCCGGCGGCGCCCGGCTCGGGCGGGAGCGGCGCCGCGATGTCGGGCAGCCGCAGGTCGATGCCGCACACGTCCATCCCGACCGTCCCGGCCGCCCGCACGCACAGCGCGGCCACCTCCGGATGCACGTCCCCGGTCACGTCCCGGCTGGTGCCGCCGGTGGACAGGTTCGCGTTCCGGCGCAGCCACACCGTCTCCCCGGCGGCCGGGATCGCGGCGGGGCCGTGCCCCTGCCGCGCCAGCAGCCCCAGCTCCGCCGGGCCGAGCACCAGCCGGGTCAGCGGCCGGTCGTGGCCCTCGCCGCGCGCCGGGTCGGCGTTGACCCGCTCCACCAGTTCCGCCACGGTCGCGGCGCCGTCGCCGACGACCCGCGCCGCGGTCAGCTCCGCGGCCGCCGCCACCCGGCCGCCCACCACGAGGACCCGGTAGTCGCGGCCCGGGACGTACGACTCGACGATCACCGCGGCCCCGTCGGCGTCGGCGGCCGTGCCCGCACCCGCACCCGTGCCCGCGCCTCCGGCGGCCGCCGCGAACGCCGCGACCACCTCCGGCGGCTCCGTCAGCTCGATGTGGACGCCCTCGCCCTGGTGCCCGGCGACCGGCTTGACGACCACGGGCCCGCCGATCTCCCGCAGCGCCGCGAGCGCCTCCGCGGGGGACGACGCCACCCGCCCGTCCGGCACCGGCAGGCCCGCGTCGGCGAGCAGCCGGTGCGCCAGCCGCTTGTCGCCCGCGACCTCCATACCGATCGCCGACGTCGCGTCCGTCATCGCCGCCCACACCGTCCGGCGGTGCCGCCCGTACCCGAGGCGCAGCAGGTTGAGGTCCCCGACCCGGCGGACCGGGACGCCCCGGCGCCGCGCCGCCGCGGCCAGCGCGGCGGTGCTCACCCCGAGCCGCTCCGCCTCGTGCTCGGCGGCGATCTCCGCGAGCTCGTCCGCCGTGTCCGGCACCCGCCCGGCCAGCGCGCCCTGCACCACCCGCAGCGCGACGCCGACCAGCCGCTCCACGACCCGGCTGTCCGCCGGCTCGTCCCGCGGGCACTCCAGCACCACGTCGTAGCGGCCCGGCGGGCCCGCCAGGACCGTCCGGCCGAAGAACGCGTCCCGGCCGATCAGCCCGGACAGCTCCAGCGCGACGTGCTCGGTGACGTGCCCGAAGTAGGTGCCGCGCGCCATCGCGTCCAGCAGCCCGCCGGGACGGCCCGCCGCGCAGTGGTGCGACGCCAGGCCGGGCAGCGCCTCCACCAGCCGCGCGGCGAACCCCGGATGGTCGGTGGTCTCGTGGCCGGTCAGCCCCTGCAGGTCCAGGTGCGCGATCGCGACCGGACGGGACAGGTAGACGTTCGGGCCGCTCAGGCGGCGCACGTGATCGAGCCGCACGGTCAGTCCCCCTTCGGGCCGCGCATCATGCCGATGGCCGGCAGCCTGTCGTTCATCTGGAAGGTGCACCCCGCCGGGAGGAGGTGCAGCGAGACGTCGAGCATCGCCATCGGCTCGTCGTCGGACGCGGCGTAGGCGACCGTGCACTGGCTCGCGTCCACGACCGTCACCACGCCCGTCCCCACCACCGTGAACTGGCCGTCGCCCACGCAGATCGCGGTGTCCTCGTCGATGCCGACGCCCAGCAGCCGCGTCTCCAGCGCTATCCCGCTCAGCAGCCGCGGCAGCCGGCCCCGCTCGTTGAAGTGCATGTCGATCAGGACGTTGTCCAGCAGCGACAGGCCCGGACCCACCTTGACGCTCGACGCCGCGACCTCGTGGCCGCCGCCGCCGAGGATCATCCAGTGCCCCATCGCGGTCGCGCCCGCGCTCGTCCCGGCGATGACCAGGCCCTCCTGCTCGAGCCGCCGCTTGAGCAGCTCGTTCGTCCGCGACCCCACCAGCGTCCGCAGCCGCGACTGGTCCCCGCCGCTGAACAGCACGCCGGTCGCGGTCTCGAGGGCCCGCAGCGTCGCCGGATCGTCCGCCGCCCGCCGGCCCAGCAGCCGCAGCTCCCGCACCGACGGCACCCCGAGCCGCCCGAACACCGCCGTGTACTCCTCGGCGACCTCGTCCGGGACCTCCGTCGCCGTCGTGATCACCACGATCCGCGCGTCCTCGCCGCCCGCCAGCTCCGCGAACGTCTCGAGCGGCCCGGCCCCGCACGTCCGGTTCTCGGCCCCACCGATGATCAGCAACCGGCCCTTGCGTCCGGCATCCGTCTCGTTCACACCAGCCAACTACCCCCCATCACACTGGGTAGTCCATCGGGCGCGTCATGTCATATCCACCCGTGCCGGGTACGTTCCGTCGCGCCCCGGGGAATCTTCGGGCCCGCGCGGACGCTGAACCTTTGCGGGCGGACGACCGTTCCATGGCGTCCGACGCCCGTGAGAAGCTGTCATTGGACGTAGCGTCGAACGAGGGACGACCGGCCGTGAGCGACATTCCCCGCCGCGCGGTGACGCGCACCGCCAAGCTCGCCACCCTGCCGCTCGGCTTCGCCGGGCGCACCGCCGTGGGGTTCGGCAAGCGCACCTTCGGCAGGCCCGCCGAGGCCGTGGCCCTCGAGGTGCAGCGCCGCACCGCCGAGCAGCTGTTCGCCGTCCTCGGCGAGCTCAAGGGCGGCGCGATGAAGGTCGGGCAGCTGCTGTCGATCTTCGAGGCCGGGCTCCCCGAGGAGGTCGCCGGACCGTTCCGCGCCAGCCTCACCCGGCTGCAGGAGGCGGCGCCGCCGATGCCCGCCGCGACCACGCACCGCGTCCTAGCCGAGGGGCTCGGGGACGGCTGGCGCGAGAAGTTCGCCGAGTTCGACGACCGTCCCGCCGCCGCCGCGTCCATCGGCCAGGTCCACAAGGCCGTGTGGCACGACGGCCGCACCGTCGCCGTCAAGGTGCAGTACCCGGGCGCCGCGCAGGCCGTGATGAGCGACTTCGCGCAGATTTCGCGGCTCAGCCGCCTGTTCACGCCGCTGTTCCCCGGCGTCGAGGTCAAGCCCCTGATCGCCGACCTGAAGCGGCTGCTGGAGAAGGAGCTCGACTACGTCGACGAGGCGCGCGCGCAGACCGCCTTCCACGACGCCTACGCCGGCGACCCCGACTTCCTGGTCCCCGCCGTCGTCGCCCAGTCGGGCAACGTGCTGGTCACCGAATGGCTGGACGGCACCCCGCTCGCGCGCGTCATCGCCGAGGGCGACCAGGACGACCGCGACCGCGCCGGGCTGCTGCTGTTCCGCTTCCTGCTGTCGGGCCCCGCCCGCTGCGAGATGATCCACATCGACCCGCACCCGGGCAACTTCCGGCTGCTCGACGACGGCCGCCTCGGCGTCATGGACTTCGGCGGCGCCGCGCGCGTCCCCGCCGAGCTGCAGTGGTCCATCGGACGGCTGCTGCGCATCGGCACCCTCGGCGACCCCGACGCTATCGTCGACGCCCTCTGGGAGGAGGGCTGGCTCGCCGAGGACGCCGAGGTCGACCCCGACGAGGTCGCCGACCTCGTCGCCCCGCACGCCGCCCCGTTCGCCGTGGAGCGCTTCCGCTACAACCGGGAGTGGATGCGCGAGCAGACGGCCCGCGGGCTCGGCCTGGCCTCCGACATGCGGCCCGGCGCGCTCGCCCGCCAGTTCCGGCTGCCGCCCCAGTACCTCGCCGTCAGCCGCGCCCTCGCCGGGGGCGGCGGCGTCCTGTGCCAGCTCGAGGCCGAGGGCGCCTACCGCGCCGAGGCCGAACGGTGGCTCCCCGGCTTCGCCGACGACGATCCCGGCACCGGCGCCCCCGAGGAGATCACGGCCTGACGGCCGCTCGCGAAAGAACACGACGGCCCGTCACACGCCTTTGCGCGCGTGACGGGCCGTCGTGCGCAGATCTCCGAACCGGGCCTCGCGGAACCGGGGCCGGGCGTCAGGAGAGCGCCTTGGCCTCTTCCTCCTCGACCTGCCGGTTCCACTCGCGCTTGGACGACTGCCAGCCGTCCTCGTCGCGGCCCAGCCGCCAGTAGCCCGAGATCGACAGCCGGTCCATCGGGAGCTGCCGGTCGACCCGCAGGTACCGCCGGAGCGTCTTGACGAAGTTCGCCTCGCCGTGGACGAACGCGTGCACCTCGCCGTCCGGCCAGTCGAGCTTCTGCACCGCGTCCACCAGCAGGTCGCCGACCTTCTCGCCGCCCCGGTACAGCCACGTCACCTCGACGTCGCCGGGGAGGTCCTGCCGCTCCTCCGGCCCGGCGACCTCGACGAACACGCGGGCGGGGACGCCGGCGGGCAGCCGCTCCAGCGAGGCCGCGATGGCCGGCAGCGCGCTCTCGTCGCCGGCCAGCAGGTGCCAGCCCGCGTCCGCGCTCGGCGCGTACGCCCCGCCCGGCCCGAGGAACGCCAGCTCGTCGCCCGGCTTCGCGTTCGCCGCCCACGGCCCCGCGACGCCCTGGTCGCCGTGGTAGACGAAGTCGATCGTCAGCTCGCCCGCCTCGGCGTCCCACTCCCGGACCGTGTAGGTGCGGGTCATCGGCCACTGCTCGCGGGGGAATTCGGCGCGGATCCGTTCCATGTCGAACGGCTCCGGATACGCGACCCCCGGGCGCGGGAACTGCAGCTTCACGTAATGGTCGGTGAACTCGCCCGCGGCGAAGTTCGCGAGCCCGCCGCCGCCGAGGACGACCCGGATCATGTGCGGGGTGAGCCGCTCGGTGCGCAGCACCGTGCCCCGGTGGAGCTTCGCCTTCCTGCGCTCGGGCCCCCGGTTGAGCTCCGGCTTTCCGCGCACCGGTTCCGTCGCCATGCATCCTCCGCTGTCATCGGCCAAACCCGTTAGGTAAGCCTAACTTGCAGAAGATCCTGATTGTTCCCGCGGTTCGGGATACCGTCGCCCGGACGGCGTTCCGGCGACCCGGCGGGTGGGGACCATGGCGGTCGGCAGGCACACGATGACGGACGAGCAGCGCAAGTCGGTGGCGCTCGAGTACCTCAAGGGGTTCGACAACGGCGGCGTGACCTCCGACGGCTCGCCGATCCTCGACCTGTTCGACGACGACGCGCAGGTGTACTTCCCGAAGTGGGGCCTCGCCACCGGCAAGGACGAGATCGCCCGGCTGTTCGGCGACGTCGGCGGGACCATCACGTCGATCCGGCACCACTACGCCATGTTCAACTGGATCTTCTCCGGCGGGGACACGCTCGTGTGCGAGGGCACCAGCCACGGCGAGCACCGCGACGGCCCCTGGCGCGCGGGCGTCCCCGAGTGGGGCGCCGGACGCTGGTGCGACGTCTTCGAGATCCGCGACTGGAAGATCCAGCGCGTCTTCATCTACCTCGATCCCGACTACGCGGGCGGCGACACCGCCCGCTACCCCTGGCTCGCGGGGGAGACCACGCCGGAGTGACGGCGCCGGCCCCGAGGACGCCGGTCAGCGTGCGGCGGCGCGGGCGGCGCGGGTGCGGACCACCTCGGCGGCGACGGCCTCGAACGCCGCCTCCGTCTCGTCCTCGCCCGCCAGGGTGTAGAGCGTCGACTTCACGATCACGACGCCGTGCTCGGGCGACACCCAGATGCGCTGCCCGCCGAGGCCGTTCGCGGAGAAGTCGCCGTCGTCGTCCAGCCACCACTGGAACCCGTACCCCTGGTTGAAGGACGCGGACGGGCTCGTCGACTGCTCCACCCAGGACGCGGGCACGACCTGCCGCCCGTTCGCCCGGCCGCCGTTCAGGTACAGCAGCCCGAACCGGGCGAAGTCGCGGTCGGTCGCGTAGACGCAGCAGTAGCCCATGCTGTTGCCGCTCGAGTCGTTGCCGAGGAACGCCTTGGCCCCCATCCCCGCCGGGCCCCAGATCTTCTCCTGCACGTAGGTGTGGAACGGGACGCCCGTCGCCTCGGCGACCGTCCAGGCCAGCACGAACGAGTTCATGCTCGTGTACTCGAAGCGCGTGCCGGGCTCCCAGCCGCGCTTCTGCTGCTTCGCCAGTTCGGGCAGCGGGTAGCCGAGGCTGGCGGCGACGTGCACGAACGGGACGTCCTGCGCCTCCTCCCAGTCGATGCCCGACGACATCCGCAGCAGGTCGCGCAGGGAGACGCCGGCGAAGCCGGAGCCCGCGAGCTCCGGCAGGTACTTCGTGACCGGATCGTCGATCGAGTCGATGGCGCCCTCGCCGAGCGCGATGCCGACCGCCGCGGAGGTGAACGACTTGGCGACCGACCACGACTGGAACAGCGAGCCCCGGTCCGCCGCCGTGTACCGCTCGAAGACGACGTCCCGCCCGTCCAGGACGACGAAGCCCTGCGTGCCCGTGCGGGCCAGGTAGTCGTCGAGCGTGCGCTCCTCGCCGTCGTGGGCGTAGGTCACCGAGAGCGGCCGGTGCGCCTCGCGCAGTTCCACCGGGTCGGACGACGGCAGCAGCGGGTCGAAGCCGCGCGCCGGTGCGGCGGCCGCCGAGGACGGCACCGGGCCGGACGGGTGGAGCGCGGACGGCGCGGGACCGGGCGGGGCCGGGTCGGCGGCGGCCGGCGCGGCGGTCAGCGTGAGGGCGACCGTCACGGCGGCGGGGGCGAGCGCGAACGTCCAAGGCGTGCGGCGCATCGGGGCTCCCTGGGGGTGCGGGATCGGCGGGCTGTTCTGATCATGATGGACATTGGACGATGCGTCGATATATCCGGCGACGAATTTCCGTTTCCGGACGTGCGCGCCGCCGCATGCCCGGTGTAGCGGCGGCGCGCCGGGGAATGCCCGTCTCGCGGACGATCTTCGTTCGCGGCGCGGGCGGCCGGTGCGGCGGATCGGTGCGGGGAACCGGTTCGGCGAACCGGTGCGACGAAATCGTTCGTCCGCGACGGTTGACCATGTCCGTGAGGATTATTTACGTTCGCGTCAGCTGTGTTCTACGTCACACTCCGAGGAGGCGCGGATGACGAAACGGCCGAAGGTCCCCGAACTGGCCCGGGAACTGGCCGCGGAATTCGCCGGAACACTGATCCTCATCCTGTTCGGCCTCGCGGTCGTCGCGCAGGTCGTGGCGGCCGGGATCGGCGACCACGACAGCATCTCGTGGGCCTGGGGGATCGCCGTCACCCTGGGCGTCTACGTCTCGGCCCGGATCAGCGGCGGCCACATCAACCCGGCCGTGACGGTCGCGCTCGCGGTCTTCAAGGGCTTCCCCTGGCGGAAGGTCCTGCCGTTCATCGCCGCGCAGACGCTCGGCGCGTTCGTCGCCGCGCTGCTCGTCCGCTGGAACTACACCGAGGTCCTGCACGCGTTCGACCCCGGCCTGACGCAGAAGTCGCAGGCCGTCTTCTCCACGATGCCCGGCAACGGCGAGCTGCCCGTCGGGATGTGGGGCGGGTTCCGCGACCAGGTCATCGGCACCGCGATCCTGCTCTTCCTGGTGCTGGCCCTCACCGACCTGCGCAACTCGCCGCCGCTGGCGAACATGACGCCGTTCATCATCGGGCTCGTGGTCGTGGCGATCGGGATGGCGTGGGGCACCAACGCCGGGTACGCGATCAACCCGGCGCGCGACTTCGGCCCGCGCCTCGCCCAGTTCCTCACCGGCTACGGCGAGGCGTGGCGAGATCAGTACGGTGATCTCTACTTCTGGGTGCCGATCGCCGGTCCGCTCATCGGCGGGATCATCGGCGCCGGGCTCTACATCCTGCTCATCGGGCGCAACCTCCCCGCCGAGGAGCCCGGCGGCGACGAGCCCCGCCCCGAGTACGACGTGGAGTGAGCGAGACGCGACCCGGGCAAGATGCGACCCGTGCAAGACGCGACCTGACACGGCACCGCGAGGTGGACGGACGCGAGGTGGCGAGGGCCTCCGCCCTCCAGCAGAAAGGCAGGCACCGATGGCCGACTTCGTCGGAGCGCTCGACCAGGGGACGACCAGCACCCGCTTCATGATCTTCGACCACGGCGGGAACGAGGTCGCCCGCCACCAGCTCGAGCACGAGCAGATCCTGCCCCGGGCCGGCTGGGTCGAGCACAACCCCACCGAGATCTGGGAGCGCACCCGCGCGGTCGTCCAGACGACGCTGAACAAGGCCCACCTCGACTACGGCGACCTGGCCGCGTTCGGGATCACCAACCAGCGGGAGACCACCCTGGTGTGGAACCGCCGCACCGGACGGCCCTACCACAACGCGATCGTGTGGCAGGACACCCGCACCGACCGGATCGCCTCCGCCCTGGAGCGGGACGGGCGCGGCGACGTCATCCGGCACCGTGCGGGGCTGCCGCCCGCGACGTACTTCTCCGGCGGCAAGATCCAGTGGATCCTGGAGAACGTCGACGGGGTCCGCGAGGCCGCCGAGAAGGGCGAGGCCGTCTTCGGGAACATGGACACCTGGGTGCTGTGGAACCTGACGGGCGGGCGGGACGGCGGCGTGCACGTCACCGACGTCACCAACGCCAGCCGCACCATGCTCATGGACCTGGAGACCCTCGACTGGGACGAGGAGCTCCTGTCCTTCTTCGGCGTGCCCAGGGCGATGCTGCCCGAGATCCGCCCCTCGTCCTCGCCGGAGCCCTACGGCGTCACGCGGGCGGCCTCGCTGGGCGGCGAGGTGCCGCTCACCGGCATCCTCGGCGACCAGCAGGCGGCCACCGTCGGGCAGGTGTGCTTCGCGCCCGGCGAGGCCAAGAACACCTACGGCACCGGCAACTTCCTGCTCCTCAACACCGGCGAGGACCTGGTCAGGTCGGAGGCGGGGATGCTGACGACGGTCTGTTACCAGTTCGGGGACGCCAAGCCGGTGTTCGCGCTGGAGGGGTCGATCGCGGTGACGGGGTCGGCGGTGCAGTGGCTGCGCGACCAGCTCGGCATCATCTCGGGCGCCGCGCAGTCCGAGGCCCTCGCCCGCCAGGTCGACGACAACGGCGGTGTCTACTTCGTGCCCGCCTTCTCCGGCCTGTTCGCCCCCTACTGGCGTTCCGACGCCCGCGGCGCCATCGTCGGCCTCTCCCGGTTCAACACCAACGCGCACCTCGCCCGCGCCACCCTGGAGTCCATCTGCTACCAGAGCCGCGACGTCGTCGAGGCCATGCACGCCGACTCCGGCGTCTCCCTGGACGTCCTCAAGGTCGACGGCGGCGTCACCGCAAACGAGCTGTGCATGCAGATGCAGGCCGACATCCTCGGCGTCCCCGTCTCCCGTCCCGTCGTCGCCGAGACGACCGCGCTCGGCGCCGCCTACGCGGCGGGCCTCGCCACCGGCTTCTGGTCCACCACCGACGAGCTGCGCCGGAACTGGAACGAGGACAAGCGCTGGGAGCCGACCTGGAGCGAGGAGCGCCGCGCCGAGGGCTACGCCGGCTGGAAGAAGGCCGTGGAGCGCACCTACGGCTGGGTCGACGTGGACTGAGCGCCGCCCGCCGGCCGGTCCGCGAACCGCTCGGTGAACCGCGCGGCGATCTCGTCGAGGGTCCGCAGGATCGCGACGGTCTCGTCCAGCGGCATCAGCGGCGACTCGGTGAGGCCCGCGCGCAGGCAGCGCGCGACCTCCTCGGCCTCGTAGGTGAACCCGTGCCCGGGGACGTCCGCGGTGATCTCCTCGGGCGCGGTGCCGGCCCGCATCAGGGTCATGGCGGACGGCCGGTAGAACGGGGCCGCGACGTCGACGCGGCCGCGCGTGCCCACGACGGTGGCGGTGTGCGGGGAGAAGCCGGTGAGCCCGCAGTGCAGCAGCGCGATCGCGCCGGACTCGTAGCCGAACATGATCCCGGTGTTTGCGTCCACGCCGGTGGGCGCGGGGCTCGCGGCGACCTGGACGGTCGCGGGCGGGCCGAGCAGCGGCCAGGTGAACGACACGGGGTAGCAGCCGAGGTCGAGCAGCGCGCCGCCGCCGAGCTCGGGCGACCACTGCCGGTGCGAGGCGTCGAACTCGGCCGCGACGGAGAAGTCCGCGTACACGGACGTCACCTCGCCGATCGCGCCGTCCGCGACGAGCTCGCGGAGGCGGCGGACCAGCGGGTTGAACCGCGTCCACATGCCCTCCATGGCGAACACGCCGTGCTCGCGGGCGATCGCCGCGAGCTTCTCGGCGTCGTCGGCGCCCGTGGTGAGGGGCTTCTCCACCAGCACGGCCCGCCCGGCCTCCATGCACAGCCGCGCGGGCTCGAAGTGCATGGGATGCGGGGTGGCGACGTACACGACGTCGACGCCGTCGTCGGCGGCGAGATCGGCGTAGGACGCGTGCGCGCGCGGGATCCCGTACCGCTCGGCGAACGCCGAGGCGGACGCGGCCGACCGCGAGCCGACGGCGACGACCTCGTGGTCGGGGAGGAGCCCCAAGTCCTCGGTGAACGTCGCGGCGATCCCGCCCGTACCCAATATGCCCCAGCGCACCGATGATCCCGCCATGGGGCGATCGTAACGGCGATCAAGCCTTTTCGAGACGCCGCGGCCGATTTAACATCAAGTCACGGACTGTAGTGAAACGACTGCGGAGGGAAATTACATGCTCGGACGTCTCGGCACGATCGGCCTCGTCTGCACGGCCCTGCTCGCCGTCCCGCCCGCCGCGGCGGCCGGGACGGCGCCGGAGACGGGGGGACCGGCCGGGAACGCCCGGCACGCGGCGGTCGACTTCACGGGCATCGTGGCCCTGAACAACTGCTCGGGCTCGCTGGTGCGCGGCCCGCGGTCCCGCGACGACGACCCCGCCCTGGTGATGACGAACGGGCACTGCCTGCGCACCGGGACGCCCGCGGCCGGCGAGGTGATCGTCGACCGGCCGTCCACGCGGACGTTCACGCTGCTCGACCGGACGGGCCGCGGGAACCTCGGCACGCTGCGCGCCGACAACCTCGAGTACGCGACGATGACCGGCACCGACGTCGCCGTGTACCGGCTGGACGCCACCTACGCCGAGATCGAGCGGCGGTACGGCGTCCCGGCCCTGCGGCTGTCGACGGACCGGCCGCCGGACGGCACCGGGATCCGGGTCGTGTCGGGGTACTGGCGCGAGATCTACGCGTGCTCGATCGACGGGACCGTCCATCGGCTCCGCGAGGCCGAGTGGACCTGGGAGGACTCGATCCGCTACACCTCCGCCTGCCGGACGATCGGCGGCACGTCCGGCTCCCCGGTGATCGACGCGTCGACGGGCGCGGTCGTCGCCGTCAACAACACCGGGAACGAGGACGGCGAGCGCTGCACCCTGAACAACCCGTGCGAGGTGGACCGGAACGGCGAGGTCACCGTGCGGCCGGGCGCGTCGTACGGGCAGCAGACCTACCCGCTCGCCCGCTGCCTGGCCCCGGGCGGCGACGTCGCGGTCGGCGGGAGCTGCGCGCTGCCCGAGCCCGCGGGCACCTGAGCGGGCGCCGCGCCGGACCGCCCGCCGGGCCGTTCACTGCTCGGCGAGCAGTCCGGCGCGGAGCTTGTCCAGGGTGCTGCGCAGCAGCCGCGAGACGTGCATCTGCGACAGGCCGATGTGCTCGGCGATCTGCGTCTGGGTCTTGTTGCCGAAGAACCGCAGCAGCAGGATCGTCCGCTCCCGCTCGGGCAGCTGGTCGATGAGCGGGCGCAGCGCGTGCCCGTCGATGAAGGCGTCCAGCTCAGGGTCCTCCGAGCCGAGGTACTCGCCGACCGTGCCGCCGCCGTCGCCGCTCTGCCCGCCGTCCGCCGGGGCCTCCAGGGACAGCGGGCGGTAGGCGTCGCAGGCCACCAGGACCTCGACGGTCTCCTCCTCGCTGATCTCCATGAGCCCGGCGATCTCCCGGGTCGTGGGGGAGCGGCCGTGCTCGCGGGTGAAGTCCTGGACGGTGCGCTGCAGCACGGGGCGCAGCTCCTGGAGGCGGCGCGACACCCGCAGCCCCCAGGTCTTGTCCCGGAAGTGCCGCTTCACCTCGCCGGTGACCACCGGGTAGGCGTAGGTGACGAACCGGTCGCCGACCTCGGGGTCGAACCGGTTGATGGCCTTGACGAGGCCGAGGTAGGCGACCTGCACCAGGTCGTCCATCGGCTCGCCGCGGTTGGCGTACCGCCGCGCCACCCCGCGGACGAGCGCGGCGTGCAGGTCGACGAGGCGGGCGCGCAGCCGCTCGCGGCGCGGGTCGTCATCGGCGAGCCGGTTCATCTCGGCGAGCAGGGCCTCGGCCTGCCCGTCGTCCGCGCGGCGGGACGCGTCGGGCCGTCCGGGCGGTTCGGGATCCGCGGCCGGGCGGGCGGGGCCGGGGGCGGTCGCGGCGGTCTTTCCGGCCGCCGGGACGGGAGGCGGTGCGGCGCGCCGCGGGCGCGGGGCCGCGGGGCGTTCGGGGGCGGGGGACCGGTTCGGGAGCTCGGTGTCCGTGGAGTGCTCCTCCGAGGTGCCGGAACGGTGGCGTCGGGTGCGGCGGTCGAGGGGCGCCGACGTGATCAAAATTTCTCCTTCGCGCACGAGTGCGGCCAGCGGGGGGATGCGGTGCTCCGCCACCTCTACCCGGCAGAGTCGGCCTCACACTGGATGCCGCCTTCCGCGGGGCGGGGCGCGAATCGACGCGGAACGGCGGGGAAGAGGGGGTGCATGGCGCTTGAGGTGGTCACGGAACTGGAGCGGCTGGCGGAACTGCTGGAGGCGCGGCCGGAGCTGTACGTGCGCTGGTCGCCCGACCCGGAGGCCGATCGTGACCGGCCGCACAGCGTGGACGGGCTGTCCGGCGCGCGGCTGCCGGGCCTGTCGGCGAACCCGCTCGCCGTGGAGCCGTGGTGGGGCGGCCGGTCGACCGTGCTGTGGGTGGCCCGGCGCCTGCACGACTACTCGCACCTGCGGAACGCGCGGGCGCACGGCGCCCGGCCGTGGGTGCTGGAGGGCGAGGAGGTGGGCCGGGGCCCCGACAACGAGCCGCTCGTCGCGCACCCGGAGCCGGTCGCGCTGATCGACCGGCGCGTCCTCGACCAGGCGGCGGACGTGCTGGAGCGGGACCGGCGCGGCTCGTGGGGGCCGCTGGACCGGGGCGGCGGGGGAGGGGGGCGGTGAGCCGTGGGCACGATCACCGAGTCGGTCAACGTCACCGTCCCCGTGGCCGTCGCGTACGGGCAGTGGACGCGGTCGGAGACGTTCCCGCGGTTCATGGCGGGGGTGCGGGAGGTCCGCCGGATCGACGACGTCACGACGCGCTGGGCGGCGCGCGGCGGCGGCGTCGTCCGGGAGTTCGACGTGACGGTGGTGGAGCGGCTCCCGGAGGAGCGCATCGCGTGGACGTCGCCGGACGGCCCGCTGCACTCCGGCGTCGTGACGTTCCGCCGCCTGGACGAGACCACCACGCGGGTCACGGTGCGGCTGGAGTTCGACCCGGAGCGGATCGCGGCGCGCACGGGTGACCGGGCGGGCGCGCTCACGCGCCGGCTGAAGGGGGACCTGCAGCGCTTCAAGCGGCTCGTCGAGGGCCGTGCCCGGGACGTGGACGGCGCCACCGTCTGAGCGTCCGCATAGTCGGCCGGAGCGCGGGAACCGGAGGGAGGAGTGGTGCGGCCCAGGCTCACGGCTCCGAGCACGTGGCTCCGAGGTCGCGACTGGGCCGCTCACTGACTCTGCCCGCGCGGCGTACTCGGTAAACCGGCAGGTTTTTCAACCGTCACCGCGGCGTCACCCGCACTGGAGAGCCCCATGACGCGCACCCGTCCGCCCGCCCGCGCGCCCGTGCCGCCGCGGGTCCTGGTGACCGGGTGGCCGAGCTTCCTGCACGGCGAGGCCACCGCGGGCGACGTCCTGGCGATGGAGGCGGTCCGGCGGGCGCTGACCGGCGCGGGGCTGGAGTGCGACCTCGCCTGGAGTCCCGTCTTCCGCCCGGGCGGGCTCGACCTCGACGGGGCCGACCCGGGCGACTACACCGATGTCGTGTTCGTGTGCGGGCCCGCGCACGGCGAGCAGGTCCGCGACCTGCACCGCCGGTACGCGCGGTGCCGCCGCGTCGCCGTCGGCGTGTCGGTGATCGACCCGGACGACCCGGCGGTCACCGGGTTCGACGCCGTCCTCGCCCGGGACGCCCCCGCGGCGGGCCCGCGGCAGGACCTGGCCGCGCTGCCGCCGACCGGGTCCGTGCCCGTGGTCGGCGTGGTGCTGGCGCCGGGGCAGCGCGAGTACGGCGACCGGCGGCGGCACGGCGCCGTCGAGGACGAGCTGACCGGGTGGCTCGGGGAGCGGTCCTGCGCCCGGCTGGTCCTGGACACCCGGCTCGACCCGCGCGACTGGCGGCTGTTCACCACGGCGGCGGAGCTGGAGTCGGCGTTCCGGCGGCTCGACCTCGTCGTGACGACCCGGCTGCACGGCCTCGTCCTCGCGCTGAAGAACGGCGTGCCCGCGCTGGCCGTGGACCCCGTGGCGGGCGGCGCGAAGGTCGCCGCGCAGGCGCGGGCGTGGGGGTGGCCGGCGGTCGTGACCGTCCCGCACGGCGCCGCCCCGCCGGAGGACGGCGCGCCGCTGCTGGACCGGGCGGAGCTGGACCGGTGGTGGGACTGGGCGCTGTCGGCCGAGGGGGCCGGGCGGGCGTCCGCGGAACCGCCGTCCGGGACCATGATCGGCGAGCTGCTGGACGTCCTCGGCGCACGTTAACGGCCCGACATAACGGGAAGTTTCTGCATTTCAGGCACATCACTGCAGGCAGGACAGGAAGGAGTCCGCCATGCGGCACGAGGAGTTCATAGGCCAGGTGCAGGACCGCGCCCGCCTCCCCGGCTGGAGCCAGGCGGAGCGTGCGACGCGCGCCGTCCTGGAGACGCTCGGCGAACGGGTCCCGGAGGGCCTCGCCGACAACCTCGCCGCGCAGCTGCCACACGAGATCGGCGAGCACCTGCGCCGGACCGAGGTCTACGGCGGCGGAGGCAGCGGGGAGCGGTTCGACCGGCACGACTTCGTCGAACGGATCGCCGCCCGCGCCGGCACCGACGATCCGCGCGCCGCGTACCTGGCGCGGGTGGTGCTCGAGGTCACCGACGAGGCCACCGAGGGCGCCACCATGCGGAAGGTCGGGGACGCGCTCCCCGCCGACATCAGGGACCTGATGACCGCCGGCCACTCCGGCTGAGAGGGAAGGACGGACCGGCCGGCCGGGGACGGGCGGACGGTCCGGCAGACGGAACGGCCGCGACGGGGAGGAACCCGCCGCGGCCGTCCGCTTGTGTCCTGTTCCCCGCCCGGGGGCGCCGTCCCGGACGGGCGCGGCCGATCAGGCCGGGCGCGCCACCGGCAGCTCGCGGGCGAACCACTCGATCGTGGTGCGCAGCCCTTCCTCGACGCCGATGCGCGGCCGCCAGCCGAGGACCTCCTCGGCCAGCGTCGTGTCGGGCCGCCGCACGCGCGGGTCGTCCTCCGGCCGGTCCACGAACCGCAGCGTCGACGACGACCCGGTCAGCTCGATGATCAGCCGGGCCAGCTCCGCCATCGACACCTCGTACGGGCTCCCGATGTTCACCGGCCCCGGGTGGTCCGACAGCGCCAGCGCGACGATGCCGCGGACGGTGTCGTCGACGTGGCAGATCGAGCGGGTCTGCGAGCCGTCCCCGGTGACGGTCAGCGGCTCGCCGGTCAGCGCCTGTCGCAGGAACGTCGGGATGGCGCGGCCGTCGTCGGGCCGCATCCGCGGGCCGTAGGTGTTGAAGATCCGCACGATCGCGGCGTCCAGGCCCCGGGCGTGCCGGAACGCCGACGTCAGCGCCTCCCCGAACCGCTTCGCCTCGTCGTACACGCTGCGCGGCCCCACCGGGTTGACGTTCCCCCAGTACGACTCGGGCTGCGGGTGGACGAGCGGGTCCCCGTAGACCTCGGAGGTGGACGCCAGCACGAACCGGGCGCCCTTGCTCTCGGCGAGGTCCAGCGCGTGGCGGGTGCCCTGGCTGCCGACCTCCATCGTCTGGACCGGCAGCCGCAGGTAGTCCGCGGGGGACGCCGCCGACGCCAGGTGGAACACGTAGCCGACGTCGCCGGGCACGTGCACCGGCTCGGTGAGGTCGCGCTTGACGAACCTGAAGTCGCCGCGCTCGGTCAGGTGCGCGATGTTGCGGGACGTCCCGGTCAGCAGGTTGTCCATGCACACCACGGAGATCCCGCGGGCCAGCAGCGCCTCGCACAGGTGCGAGCCGAGGAAGCCCGAGCCCCCGGTCACGACGGCGCGTGGATGTCTCATCATGTCCCCCTCAGCAGTGTTGCGGTGCTCGTGCCCGGCGGTCGTGCGCCGCCAGGGCCCGGACGGACGCGCGGGCGGCGTCGTCCGCGGTGATCTCCAGCAGGCCGGGGTCCGGCGCCGCGCCGTGCGGGTCGCCGCGCCGCCCGGCCCACAGCACCGTGTGCTCGGGCCGGTCCGGAGGCGGGCCCCACAGGTCCGGCGGCGTCGGGCCGAACAGGACGACCGACGGCGTGCGGTACGCCGTCGCCAGGTGCGCCACGCCCGTGTCGCCGCACACCACCAGGCGCGCGCCGGCGACCAGCGCGGCGAGCGCCGGGAGCGGGGTGCGGCCGGAGAGATCGGCCGCGGCGCCGAGCCCGGCCAGGTCCGCGACGCGCCCGGCGAGGGCCGTCTCGCCGGGGCCGCCGGTGACGACGACCCGCTCGCCGGCGTCCCGCAGCGCCGCCGCGACGGCCGCGAACCGCTCCGCGGGCCAGCGGCGGGCCGGGTACGCGGCGCCGGGGTGGACGACGACGGCGCCGGGCGCCGGGGACGCCGTCCGCGGGCGCGGCAGGTCCAGGTCGCCGGGATCGGGGTCGAACCCGTACGCCGCGACGAGCCTGCACCAGCGCGCCGTCTCGTGCTCGCCGGCGTCCCATTCCGGCCCGCCGATCTCCGGAAGGGCGGGGTGGGCGAACGCGAGCAGCCGCCGCGGCCGGGCGGCGGCGAGCAGCCGGTGGCTCTCCGGTCCGCTGCCGTGCAGGTTGACGGCCGTGTCCACCGGCCGGGCCCGCAGCGGCGGACCGGCCAGACCGGACGTGTCCAGGACGGCGTCGACCGCGCCCGTCGCGCGGGCGAGCGGCGCCAGCGCGCCCGGCGCCGCGAGGGTGATCCGGGCGCCGCGCCCGCCGCCGGACCGGGCGCCGCGCCGCAGCGCCCGCAGCGCCGGGACGGCGGTCAGCAGGTCGCCGAGCCCGAGGGCCCGCAGCACCAGCATCCGCCGCGCGGGCGCCCCGCCCGCCGGATCGCCGCGAGCCGGATCGCCGCGTGCCGGATCGCCGTCCGCCGGGTCGGCGCCCGCCGGGTCCGGGATCACGGCCACGAGGGCTCCTCGGACCGCGCGACGACCAGTTCCCGCACCTCGCAGCCCGCCGGCTGGGCGAGCGCGAACGCCACGGTCGCCGCGACGTCCTCGGGCCGGTTCAGTTTGGCGTCCGGACCCGGCTGGTACTGCGGGTCCCGGCCGTCGAAGAACGCGGTGTCCATGCCGCCGGGCACCACCATCGTCACGCCGACCCGCCCGGCCAGCTCCGCCGCCAGCGCGCGGGTGAACCCGACGACCCCGAACTTCGACGCGCAGTACGCGGTGGCGTCCGGGAACGCGCGGAACCCGAGCGTGGACGCGACCGTCACGATCCGCCCCTTCGGCTTATTCTCCAGGTAGGGGATCGCGGCGCGGATCACCGCGGCCGTGCCCAGCAGGTTCACCTGCACGACCCGCTCCCAGTCCTCGGCGGGCACGTCGTTCAGCGGGCCGCACGCGTCGATCCCGGCGGCCGTGACGACGGCGTGCAGCCCGCCGTTGGCGCGGGCCAGCCCGT
Source organism: Spirillospora sp. NPDC052242 (assembly GCF_040679555.1). Lineage (NCBI taxonomy): Bacteria > Bacillati > Actinomycetota > Actinomycetes > Streptosporangiales > Thermomonosporaceae > Spirillospora > Spirillospora sp. NPDC052242. The sequence goes on along the minus strand of NZ_JBFAUZ010000047.1, from coordinate 26,148 downwards.
GCACGGCCCGTTCGGCGCAGTGCCGGTCGGCCAGGTCCGCCTGCATGCAGGGGAAGTCGTCCTTCGGCGGATGCAGGTCCAGGATCAGCGGCTTCCCGCCGTCGGCGGCGACGCGCCGCGCCACGGCCGCGCCGAGTCCGGACGCGCCGCCGGTGATGAGCACGTTCATGAGGCATGTCCCTTCGTGGTCGACAGCAGGCGCGTCGTGGAGCGCCCTTCGAGCATCGGCAGCAGGACGACCTCGCCGCCGTGCGCCCGGACGGTCCCCGCCTCGGGCAGCGTCGTCCCGGCGTAGTCGGAGCCCTTCACCCACACGTCGGGCCGCAGGCGCTCCAGCAGCGGCGCCGGGGTGTCGTCGTCGAACACGACGGCGGCGTCCACGTCGCTCAGCGCCTCCAGCACCCGGACGCGGTCGGCGGCCGGCGTCACCGGCCGGGACGGCCCCTTGCGGCGCCGCACCGACGCGTCCGAGTTCACGCACACGATCAGGCAGTCGCCGAGCCGCCGCGCCTGCTGCAGCATGCTGACGTGGCCCGCGTGCAGGAGGTCGAAGCAGCCGCCGGTCGCCACCACCGTCCCGCCCGCGCGCCGCGTCCGCTCGACGACGTCCCAGGCGTCCTCGCCGCGCTCGGGCACCAGCCGCGCCGTGCCGGTCTCGGCGAGCTGCGCGGCGACGCCCGCCGCCGCGCCCGCCCGGACGAACTCCGAGGCCCGCCGGACCCCCTCGGTGACGGCCGCGGTGAGCGGGCCGCCGTCCGCCAGCGCCTGGACGGCCCCGGCGGCGAAGCTGTCGCCCGCCCCGCAGGAGTCGCCGCGGGCGGGTTCGGCGGGCGCCAGGAACGGCGCCTCCGACCCGTCGCACAGCAGCGCCCCCTCCGCGCCGAGCGTCACCGCGACGCCCTCGATGCCCCACGACCGGCCGAGATGCCGGCCGCGGCGGCCCGCCGCCGACAGCCCGAAGCCGGAGATGTCGGCGCCGTCGGCGGCGGCGAGCCGCGCCGCCTCCTCCTCGTTCGGGGTGAGCAGCCGCACCACCCCCGGCACCGGCGGCTCCCCGCGCGGATGCGGGTCCCACACCACCGGGACGCCCGGCGGCAGGTCCGCGAGCAGCGAGCGGACGGCGCGGTGCCGGGTGACGCCCCGGCCGTAGTCGGACACCAGCACCGCCCCGGCGCCGGAGATCGCCTCGGCGACGCGCGGGCCCACCGGCCCGTCCATCGCCTCGCCCTCCCCGGCGTCCAGCCGCGCCACCGACTGCCCGCCGGACCGGATCCGCAGCTTGCACGGGGTGCCGCCGTGCAGGTGGAACGCCGCGACGTCCACGTGCCGCTCCAGCATCGCGCGCAGCCGGCGGCCCGGATCGTCGTCGGCGAGCGCCGTTACCAGGACCACGTCCCGGCCCTCCGCCGCCGCGAGCAGCGCCGCCATCCCGGCGCCGCCCGGACGCGGCCGCTCCTCCGCCTGCTCGACCACCGGCACGGGCGCGTCCGGGCACAGCCGGCTGCTGCTGCCGACGATGTCGACGTCCAGCAGGACGTCCCCGATCACCACCAGCGGTCCCGTCATGAACGCACCCCCAGGGTCTCGTCGACCACCCCGCACAGCAGGTGGATCGCCGCGAGGTGGATCTCCTGGACGGTCGAGGTCGCCCCGGCGTCGACCGCGATCGCGTCGTCGCACGCGGCGGCGAGCGGGTTCGGGCAGGGGCCGGTCACGGCCCAGGCCGACATCCCGGTTCGCCGCGCCGCCCGTGCCGCCTCGATCACGTTCGCGCTGTTCCCGCTCGTGGACAGGCAGATCAGCACGTCCCCGCGGCGGCCGTGCGCCCGGACCTGCCGGGCGAACACGTCCAGCGGCCCGTAGTCGTTGCCGATGGCGGTCACCGCGGACGTGTCGCCGTGCAGCGGGATCGCCGACAGCGGCCGCCGCTCGTCCTCGAACCGTCCGGTCAGCTCGGCCGTCAGGTGCTGCGCCTCCGCCGCGCTGCCGCCGTTCCCGCAGGCCAGCAGCCGTCCGCCGGAGTCCAGCACGCGGGCGAGGCGGCGGCCCCACGCGGTGATCGTCGGGACGTGCTCGCGGAACGCGAGCGCCGCCTCGGCCAGCGCCTCCAGCCGCGCGTCCTGCGCGGCGGCGAGCGTGCTCGCGCGCGCCGCCCGGGTCGTCATGCCCGCTTCCTGCGGGGGACGGCCCGCCACGCCCCCCGGCAGAAGCCGCCGCATGACGTCGCTCCGCGTGCTCCGTTCCGTCATGCGGCCACCTCGCAGAGTTCGGCCGCCCGCCGGTACACGCCGGCGGTGTCGGCGGCGACCCGCGCCCACGAGTAGCGGGTGCGGGCCCGGTCGGCGCTCGCAATGCCCATCGCGGCGCGGCGCACCGGATCGTCCAGCAGCTCCCGGATCGCCCGCGCGGCGGCCTCCGGGTCGCGCGGCGGGACCAGCAGCCCGGTGCCGCCGTCCACGACGGTGTCCAGGTGCCCGCCGACGGCGGTCGCGACGATCGGGACGCCGCACGCCATCGCCTCCAGCGGCACCATGCCGAACGGCTCGTACCAGGGGAGGGTCACCACGAGGCTCGCCGACCGCAGCAGCGGCGCGACGTCCGCACGGGCGACCCGCCCGATGAAGTCGACCCGGTCGGCCACGCCCGCCTCCGCGGCGACCCCGCGCAGCCGGCGGATCTCCGGGTCGGCGTCCAGGTCGCCGTGCGGCGGGCCCCCGGCGACGGCCAGCTCGGCGTCCGGCAGGTGCGCCAGCGCCCGGATCGCGGTGTCGACGCCCTTGCGCTCGACGAGCCGGGACAGGACCACGAGCCGGTGCCGGCCGTCCGGTCCGGCGCCCCCGGGCGGGCCGGCCGCCGGGTCGCCGGGGCCGAACAGGTCCAGGTCCACCCCGCACGGCACGACCGAGACCCGCTCGCCCGGGACGCCCATCGCGGTGAGCTCGTCCACCTCGTCCGAGCACGTCGCGATGATCGCGTCGGCGCCGCGGCCGATGGCCCGCTCGAGCCGGATCCGCCCCGCCGGGCTCGTGTCCTTGGCGCCCTGGTGGCGGCGCTTCACGGTGCCGAGCGCGTGGTAGGTCTGCACGACCGGGACGTGCCGCTCCTCCGCCGCGTCCGCCGCCTGGATCGCCGCGAGGCCGCTCATCCAGAAGTGCGCGTGCGCGACGTCCGGCGGCTCCGTGGACCACCGGTCCCGCAGGTGGCGGCCGAAGTCGCTCATCCACGGCAGCAGGTCGTCCTTGGGGACGTGCTCGGGCGGCCCCGCGGGGACGTGCTCGACCGTGACGCCCGGCGCCAGCCGCACCCGGCGCGGCAGGGCGGGCGCGTCCCGCCGGGTGTAGACCGTGACGTAGTGCCCCTGCCGGCCCAGTTCGGCGGCCAGTTCCGCGACGAACACGTTCTGCCCGCCGCCGTCGGCCCCGCCGAGGCCGCCCTTGGCGGCCAGCGGGCTGGCGTGCTCGGAGATCATGGCTATCCTCATCGCGTTACCTCCGTGAGTGTTCGCTGCCAGTCGCGCAGGAACCGCGGGAGCCCGTACCGTTCCACGGCGAAGGCCCGCGCCTCCTTGCCCAGCTGGCGGGCGCGCGGCGGGTCGGCGGCGAGGGCCGCGGCCGCGTCGGCGAGCGTGCCGACGCGGGTCGACAGCACCCCCGCCTCCGGCGGCACCGCCTCGACCGCCTCCGTCGTGGCGAGCGCCACCACGGGGAGGCCGAGCATCATCGCCTCGATCAGCGCGAGGCCGAGCGAGGTCCACCGGTAGGGGTGGACGTAGACGCGGCGGCGCGCGAGTTCCGCGTGCATCCGCGCCTGCGGCAGGTCCTCGAAGGTCCACAGCGACTCCGGGGGGACGCCGAGCCGTGCGGGCGCGTCCACCACGTTCATCCCGAACAGGTCCAGCGGGACGGCGGCGGCCAGCTCGGGGAGGAGGTCGGCGCCGGTGACGCGCCCCCGGCGCAGCGGATCGTTGATCACCACGGCCGCGCGGGGCATCTCGCCGGTGTACCGGTAGCCGGGGTCCACCACGCCGTGCTCGATGACCGTGACGGGGGCGCGGCCGCAGTTCCAGAACAGGCGGTTGAAGTTCGTGACGTGCACGACCGGGATGTCGGCGCGGTCGTGCAGGAAGTGCCGGCTGTCCGGGACGACCTCCTCGGGGAGGCTCGCGTCGGCGGGGGTGCGGCGGGGGGTGTCGTGCTCGACGTAGACGGCGGGGACGTCGATCCCGGGCCGGCGGCCGAGCCACTCCTCGGTGAGCCGCAGCTCGTGGGGGCGCTGCAGGACGACGACGTCCACGTGCTCGTCGCGCAGCCGGTCGTGCGGGACCTCCACGGCGCGGTCCGGCCAGACGAAGGTGTCGGGGCGGCCGCGCCCGTCCGGGCCCCGGTCCGGGACGGCGGGGACGAGCGTGGTCTGCGGACCGTGCACGAACGAGGTCGCCCACGAACCGTGCACGTGCCACATCAGGACTCTCATCGGGCGGGGACCTCCTCCGGTACGGCGGCCACGACCTCCACGGCCGCGGCGACCTCGTCGGCGGTGACGGACGCCAGGCACGGGTGCCCGTCGACCGGGCACTCGCGGGCGCGGGTGTCCTTGCAGGGGGCCTGCTGGTCGCCCAGCAGCGCCATCGGCACCCCGAACGGCGCCCACCGCGCCGCCGGGACCGTCGGGGCGAACAGCGACACCACCGGCGTGCCGACGGCCGCCGCCAGGTGCGCGGGCCCGGTGTTGCCCGCGACCACCGCCCGCGCGCCCGCCAGGACCGACGCGAGCTCCGGCAGCGACGTCCGTCCGCCCAGGTCCAGGCCGCTCTCCCCGGCGACCCGCGCGGTCAACTCCTTCTCGTCGCCGTGCCCGGTGACGACGACCCGGTGCCCCGCCGCGGCCAGCAGCCGCACGGCCTCGGCGCAGCGCTCCGGCGGCCACGCCCGCGCCGGCACCGACGTCCCGGGGTGGACGATCACGTAGCCGGGGCCGCCCGTCAGGTGGGCGGTGTCGGGCAGCGGCCCGCGCACCCGCAGCCGGGTGTCGGCCGGGGCCGGGAACCCGGCGTCCTCGGCCAGCGCGAGCATCCGCAGCGGCTCGGGGATGTCGGCGTCGGGCCGGTGCCGCAGGTCCAGCAGCGACCCGGGGTAGTCCTCGCTGATCCCCCCGATCCACGGGGTGCCCGCGAGCCGCAGCAGCAGCGCCAGCGGCAGCGGCGACTGGTGGAACGACGTGAGGATCAGCGCCCGGTCGAAGCCCCGCACCAGCTCGACGAGCCGGTCGACGTCGTCCTGCCGGACGGGGCCCGGCTCGGGGTCGATCCAGGGCGCGCACCACTCGATCACCCGGTCCACGCCGGGCAGCAGGTCGGCGGCGGCGCGGCCGCGCGGCCCGCACAGGAACGCCACCTCGTCGGCGCGCCCCGCCACGGCCCGCACCGCGGGCCCGGCGAGCAGCACGTCGCCGATGTTGTCCTGGCGTGCGACGAGGACCCTCATCGGCGCCGCCCCCCGCCCAGCACGAGCTCGACGGCCGCGCGCAGCGTCGGCGCCGTCTCCTTCGCCGCCGCGATCTCCGCCGGGAGCGTCCGCGCGGTCGGCACCAGGATGCCCCGCGCCCCCGCCGCCGCCGCGGCCTCGACGTCCCGCCCGATGTCGCCGATCACCGCGATCTCCGACGGCAGCGCCCCGAGCCGCCGTGCGGCCCGCTCGATCATGCCGGGCGCGGGCTTGCGGCAGCCGCACCCGTCGTCCCCGTCGTGCGGGCAGAACTCCCACACGTCGATGCGTCCGAGCAGCTCCTCCACCCGCGCGTTCACCCGGCGCACGTCGCCCGCCGTGATGCGGCCCTTGGCCACGCCCGACTGGTTCGACACGACCCCGATCCGCACGCCGTGCCGCCGCAGCCGGTCCAGCGCCCGCCGCGCCCCCGGCATCGGCTCCACCCGCGCCGGGTCCCCGTTGTACGGGACGTCCCGGATCAGCGTGTCGTCGCGGTCGAACAGCACCACCCGGGGCCCGGCCCACGGCCGCGCCCGCCCGTGCAGGAGCAACCCCCGCACCCGGTGCCGCACCGCCACGGGCGGGATCACGACGCTGGTCACGGCCATCTTGACGATCTCACCGGCCGTCCGGGGCCCCGGACGGATCCGCTCCGCCGCGAACCGCACGGTCAGCGCGCCCCAACCCGCCCCCGCCACCACGGCGACCACTCCACCGGCCCCCAACCCCCGCGCGGCCTCCCGACCGCGCCTGATGGCAGAGGCCGCGAACAGTGCCGGTCCGCGCTGCGTGGCCGTCCGGCGCCAGAGGTCCGAGCCGTGGGTTGGGCTTTGGTGGCGTGCGGTGGTCTGGGCTCGGCGGAGGGCCGTCGGGGTTGCGATGAGGGCCAGGGTGGCCGTGGTGGTGGTGAGGACGTGCTCGCGGAGGCGGCCGCGGCCCTCGCCGGCGCGGGAGCGCCAGGAAGGGCCGTGCAGGCGCCGCATGAGCACGTCGTCGGCGTTGCCGGCCTGCGCCCGGACGGACGCCCAGAAGCCGGCGGGACGGACCGGGTGCGTGACCTCGCGGTCGCCCCGGACGAGGACGCGGCCGGTGTCGAGGACGCGGAGCGCGAGGTCGGCGTCCTCCCGGTACGCGCGGCGGAACCGTTCGTCGAAGCCGCCGACCTCGGCCAGCGCGCCGCGCCGGTACGCCATGTCGGCGGTGATCCACTCGGCGGTCTCGAGCCCGATGGTGTTGCGCTCCCAGTCGGTGGGGCGGCGGCCCTCCGGGCGCGGCACGACGACGCGGCCCTGCGAGCCGGCGACCTCGGGCGGCAGGTCCGCGAGGTCGGCGGCGAGGCGCTCCGGCCAGCGGGGGCCGGGGACGACGTCGTCGTCGAGGAACGCGATCCACTCGGTCGCGGCGGCCCGCCAGCCGGTGTTGCGGGCGGCGGCCGGGCCGCGCCCGCCCGAGCGCAGCACGCGCAGGGCCTGCCCGCCGGTGTCGGGGAGCGGCAGCGGCGCGCCGGGGGCCGGACGGTCGTCGACGACGATGATCTCGTGCGGCGCGGGCGCGGCGCCGCCGAGGGCGGCGAGCAGCGCGCTCAGCGTGCCGCGCAGGCTCTCCCGCCCGACGGTCGGCACGACCACGGTGTAGTCCATCAGGCGTGCACCTCCCGGCGGCGGACGACGAACGGGCCGATGGCGAGGAGGTCCACCGGGGCGGACCCGAAGCATTCGAGCGCGTCGCGGGGGTCGTCGACCATCGGGCGTCCCGCGGTGTTCAGGCTCGTGTTGATCACGACGGGGATCCCGGTGCGGCGGTCGAACTCGCGCAGCAGCCGGGCGACGAGGGGCTCGTCGTCGTCCGCGACCGTCTGGATGCGGGCGGTCCCGTCGACGTGCACGACCGCGGGGATCCGCTCCCGCCACTCCGGCCGCACGTCGTGGACGAACAGCATGTACGGGCTGGGCAGCGGGCCCTCGAAGATCTCCGCCGCCCGGTCGAGGGACACCATCGGCGCGATCGGCCGGAACTGCTCGCGGCCCTTCACGTCGTTGAGCCGCTCGACGTTCGCGGCGTGCCCCGGGTGGGCCAGGAGGGAGCGGTGCCCGAGCGCGCGCGGGCCGAACTCCGAGCGGCCCTGGAACCATGCGACGACCTGGTCGTGCGCGAGGGCCTCGGCCACGGTCGCGGCCAGGTCGGCGGGACGCTCGTAGGGGATCTTCGCGACGTCGAGGCGGGCGGCGATCTCGTCGTCGTCCCAGCCGCGCCCGAGGTCGGCGCCCGGCATCGCCTCGATCTCGTCGCCGGACGAGCGCGCCACGTGCAGGGCCGCGCCGAGGGCGGTGCCGGCGTCGCCCGCGGCGGGCTGCACCCACAGCTCGTCGTAGGGTCCGGCCTCGGCGAGGCGGGAGTTGGCGACGCAGTTGAGCGCGACGCCGCCGGCCAGCATGAGGCGGGACGATCCGGTGCGGCCGTGCAGCCAGCCCGCGAGGTCGAGCAGCACCTCCTCGAGGCGGGTCTGGACGCTCGCGGCGAGGTCGGCGTGGTCGCGGGTCCACTCGGCGTCCGCCGTGCGGGCCTTCGCCAGCGCGCCCCAGTCGATCGGCGCGACCGCGAAACCGCCGTCGCCGGTCGCGGCGACGTGCTCGCGCAGCTCGTCGAGGAACCGCGGCTCCCCGTAGGAGGCCAGGGCCATCACCTTGTACTCGTCGCTGGAGCGCAGGAAGCCGAGGTGCTCGGTCAGGTCCTCGTACATCAGCCCGAGCGAGTGCGGCAGCCGCTGCGCGTGCAGCGGCGTGAGGTCGCCGTTCGCGTACGTCCCGGCCAGGTGAGAGTGGGACTCGCCGCGGCCGTCCAGGACGAGGACGTCGCCCTCGCCGGGCCCGGGCGCGGCGAGGGCCGCGGACGCCGCGTGCGCCACATGGTGCGGGACGAACCGGACGATCCCGGGGTCGAGCCCGGGGAGCGCGGTGGCCAGGAAGTTCGGCGCCCGCCGCGCGTACAGCGTGCGAAGCCGCTCCCAGTTCACGTCGTGCCCGTCGAGGTCCGGTTCGACGAGGCTCGGATCGTACGAGTAGGCCACCGCGTCGAGGTCGCCGGGCTCCAGCCCGGCCCGGTCCAGGCACCAGCGGGCCGCCTTCTCCGGCAGTTCCCAGCCGGAGAAGGGGACCGGCCGCTTCCCGTGCTTGCGGCGGCTGAGCCGCTCTTCCTCGGTGGCGGCCACGACACGGCCGTCCACCACCAGCGCGGCGGCCGGATCGTGAAAGATCGCATTGATTCCGAGCACACGCATGACAAAGCCCCGTTCGGCGCACGGTCGATGTGGAATGGCGATGTCTGCGTCATAGACATCGGGTGGGGAGCGGAAATCCCCTATAGGTAATTCCGGGCATTGCCGAGAACTGGGGCGCTAAACGCAGCAGAGGTGAAAAGGCACTGGTGAGAGAAGTGGCACGTCAGCGCCGATCCCGGCCCCGGGGGGCGCATGAGGGGCCGCGCCCGGGGTAGCGCCGACCCATGCGCTACACCGTCGTCGTCATCACCCGGGACCGGCGGGAGTCCCTGCTGGCGGTCCTCGCCCGGCTGCGGGCCCTGCCGGACGGCCCGCCGGTCATCGTGGTCGACAACGCCTCCGGGGACGGCACCGCGGACGCGGTCGCCGCGCAGTTCCCCGAGGTACGGCTGGTCAGGTCGCCGGAGAACCTCGGGGCCGTCGCGCGGAACCTCGCGGTCGACCACGTGCGCACGCCGTACGCAGCGTTCTGCGACGACGACACCTGGTGGGAGCCGGACGCCCCGGCCCGCGCGGCGGCGATGCTGGACGCGCACCCGCGGCTCGCCGTCGTCACCGGCCGGATCCTGGTGGAACCCGGCGGGCGCGAGGACCCGATCGTCCCCGAACTGCGGGACTCGCCCGTCCCCGGCCCGCGCGGGCTCCCGGGGCCCGTGCTCGGGTCGTTCCTGGCGGGCGCGTCCATGATCCGCGTCGCGGCGTTCCGGGAGGCGGGCGGCTTCTCGCCGCGGCTGTGGCTGGGCGGCGAGGAGGAACTGCTCAGCGCCGACCTGATGACCCGCGGCTGGCACCTGTGCTACGCCGAGGACGTCGTCGTGCACCACGCGCCGTCCCCGGTGCGGGACGCGCACCTGCGGCGCCGCCACGGCATCCGCAACACGCTGTGGTTCACCTGGCTGCGCCGCCCGCTGCCCGCCGCCGCGCGCCGCACCGCCGGGCTGCTGCGCACGCTGCCCCGCGACCGGGTCACCGCCGCGGCGCTCGCGGAGGCCGCGGCAGGGCTCGGCTGGGTCGCGCGGGAGCGCCGCCCGCTGCCCCGCGACGTCGAGGACCGCCTGCGCACCCTGGAGGAGTCCCAGCGGACGTCCAGGGCCCGCCGTTACGTGAGCTGACCGGCCACCGGGAGGGACCCGCACATGACCGACATCCGCGCCGAAGCCGCCGCCGTCCGCGTGCGTCCGCCCGAGACGTCCGGGGTCACGATCGTCGTCGCGACCCGCGACCGCGCCCCGGAGCTGCGCCGCAGCCTCGCCCGGCACGCCGCCCCGGTGATCGTCGCCGACAACGCGTCCGCCGACGGCACCGCCGACGTCGCCGCGGCGGCGGGCGCCCGGGTGCTGCGGCTGCCGGGCAACCGCGGCGCCGCCGCCCGCAACGCCGGCGCGGTCGAGGCCGGCACCCGCTACGTCGCGTTCGCCGACGACGACTCCTGGTGGGCGCCCGGTTCGCTGGCCCGCGCCGTCGAGATCCTCGACGCGCACCCGCGGGTCGCGCTGCTCGCGGCCCGCGTGCTCGTCGGGCCGGAGGAACGGCTCGAGCCGGTGTCGGACGAGATGGCCGCCGCGCCCCTCGGCCGCCCGGACGGGCTGCCGGGCCCCGCGATCCTCGGCTTCCTCGCCTGCTCGGTCGTCGTGCGGCGCGACGCGTTCCTCGACGCCGGAGGCTTCTCGGACGTCCTGCACTTCGCGGGCGAGGAGGAGCTGCTGGCCCTCGACCTGGCCGCCGCGGGCTGGGGGCTGGCGTACGTGCCCGAGCTGGTCGTCCACCACCATCCGTCGCGGGCGGGCCGCGACCCGGCCGGGCGCCGCCGCCGGGAGGTCCGCAACCGGCTCCTCACGGCGTGGCTGCGGCGCCCGCCGCGGGTGGTGGCCCGCGCCGCCGCGTCCGCGCTGCGCACCCCGGACGGCCGCGCCGGGCTCGCCGCCGCCGTCCGGATGCTGCCCCGCGTGCTGCGGGACCGCCGGCCCCTCCCGCCCGGCGTCGAGGCCGACCGCGCCCGGCTCGAGGGCTACTGAGCCCCGGCGGGACGGCGGCGGGCCAGCAGCAGGCCCGCGACGACGCCCGCCGCGGCGACCGCCGCGAGCGCCCAGCCGGTGCCGTACTCGGCGTGCCGGGTGGAGCCGGAGTCGCCCGCCAGCGAGAGGAACAGGGTCCCGATGGTCGCGATGCCGACGACGTTCGCGAGCGGCATGATCGTCAGCAGCAGGCCGCTGGCGTCCGCCGCGTCCCCGGCCGGGACGTGCTCCAGCGCGGCCGTCATGATGATCGACATCACGCCGAGACCGAACCCGATCACCGCGGTCAGCGCCTCGTAGCCCGCGCCGCCGCCCGCGAGCGGCCCCACCCACAGGTAGCCCGCGGCGGCGAGCGCGAACCCGGCCGGGATCAGCGGCCGGTGCCACCGGGCCGGGAGCCGCTGCCAGGTCAGCCCGACGAACCCGAACGCGACCACGCACGGCACGAACGCCAGCCCCGACTCCATCGGCGACATCTCCAGGTCGCCCTGCAGGTGCAGGGTCGTGGTGAACAGGAACGAGCCCCAGCTCCCCGGCCCGGCCAGGATCGCGACGCACGCGGGGATCATCCGGGGCGCGCGCAGCGCCCCCGGGGAGAGCAGCGGCCGCCCGCCCCGCGCCGTCAGGCGCCGCTCCACGGCGACGAAGGCGGCCAGGAAACCGGCGCCCGCGGCCAGCGAGATCCAGCCCCACACCGGCCAGCCGAGTTCGTGGCCGAGGATCAGCGGCACGACGAACAGCAGCACCGCGGGGGTCAGCGTCAGCAGGCCCGGCACGTCCAGCGACGCCCGTCCGGGGCGGCCGTCGGGCGCCAGCAGGCGCGGGCCCGCCAGCAGCAGGACGATCCCGATCGGGACGTTCACCAGGAACACCGACCGCCAGCCCGCGCCGAACAGGTCCGCGCTCACCAGCAGGCCGCCCGCCACCTGCCCGACGACGACGCCGCCCGCGATGATCGCCGTGTAGAAGCCCAGCGCCCGGGCCCGCGCCGCGCCCGTGAAGTCGCGCTGGATCATCGACATGACCTGCGGTGTCATCAGCGCGGCGGCGGCGCCCTGCAGGAACCGGAACAGCACGAGCGTCCACACCGACGGCGCCAGCCCGCAGGCCAGCGAGGCGGCCGTGAACGCCGCCAGCCCCAGGTGGTACATCCGCCGGTGGCCCGCGACGGCGCCGAGCCGGGCCCCCGTGATCAGCAGGACGGCGTAGGAGATCGTGTATCCGGCCACGACGAGCTGCAGGCCCGCGCCGGAGGCGTCCAGGTCGTCCCGCAGCGACGGCAGCGCCACGTTGACGACGTTGACGTCGAGGACGGCCATGAACTGGCCGAGGAGTATCAGGGCGAGGGCCCGCCCGCCGGATCCCGTCCGCGGCCCCTGGTCGGGAATGCTCCCGCGCAGATCGGTTGTCTGTGTCATGGGGATCAGCCTCGCGAGGCTTCGGTACCGGTAACGAGAGCCCTCCGATACTGGTACTGACGGCACCTGGATGCGGGGCGCGGGCCGAGGCACTCTGGAGCGGTGACGGTGACGGGAATCCAGCCGGGTACGCGGCCGGGAGCGACGACCGGGACGGACGGGCGCGGGGACGCGCGGGGCGGCCCGCGGCGCCGGACCGAGCTGGCCGCGTTCCTGCGCACCCGGCGGGAGCGGATCACGCCCGCGGACGTCGGGATGCCGCCGGGCCCCCGGCGCCGCACGCCGGGGCTGCGCCGCGAGGAGGTCGCGCAGCTCGCCGGGGTCGGCGTCACCTGGTACACGTGGCTGGAGCAGGGGCGACCGATCAACGCGAGCCCGCAGGTCCTCGACGCGGTCGCCCGCACCCTGCGGCTGGACGGCGCCGAGCGGGAGCACCTGTACCGGCTCGCCGAGGTGCCCGACACCGCCGTCCCCGACGACGCGGGGACGCTGCCCCGCACCGTCCAGCCGATCCTGGACGCCCTGGACCCGATGCCCGCCGCGGTCGTGAACGGGCGCTCCGACATCCTCGCCTGGAACCGCGGCTACGCGGCGATCTTCCCGCAGATCCCGGCGGCCCGCCCGTGCGAGCGGAACTCGCTGTGGATGACGTTCACGCTGCCGCCGTGCTGCAACCCGGTGGTGAACTTCGCCGAGGAGGCGCCGCTGTACGTCGCGATGTTCCGGTACCGCTACAGCGGCCACCTGGACGAGCCCGCCTGGAAGGACCTCGTCCGGCGGCTGCGGGCCGCCAGCCCCGAGTTCGCGCGGCTGTGGGCGTCGCACGACGTCGCGCTGCCGGAGGCGCGGGTGAAGGTCTTCCGGCACCCCGCCGTCGGCGAGATCCGCACCCAGACCACCAACCTGGACGTCACCGCGGCCCCCGGCACCCGGATGATCGTGTACACCCCGATCGGCGCCGCCGGCCGCGGGCTGGTGGAGCGGCTGATCGACGACCCGGACGCGGCCGCCCGGGCGCTCCACCCCCACTGACCGCGCCGCACGTGCGCCGTCGGCCGGCGGCGCCGGTCGTCCGGGCGGGTCAGGGGCGGGCGCGGCGCGCGATGGCGACCAGGTCGATCGCGGCGATGACGGCGACGGCCGCGCACAGTCCCGCCGCCGCCCACTCCCCGTCGCCGCCGTCCGCGGCGGCGCTCACCGCGAAGACGATCGCGGCGGCGGCCGCCGCGACCAGCGCGACCGACGACAGCACCGCCCGCAGCCGCAGCGGGCTGCGGGCGGTGAGCGGCTCGGTGCCGGACCGCCGTCCGCGGCGGTCCGGACGGTGCCCCCGCTCGTCTCCCCGGCCGTTCCCACGGCCGTTCTCCGGTCGCCGCGGGCCGGGCCCGCCGAGGCCGGCCACGGCTACCGCGCGAACGTGCCGACGAGCGTCCCCGACGCCACGATCTTGTCCTGCATCGCGTCGCGCAGGTCCTCCGCCGTGAACCCGGGGTCCAGCCCGGACGGCTCCGACAGCCCGTACAGCCGGAAGAAGTAGCGGTGCGGGTCGTCGCCGACCGGCGGTTTCGGGCCGCCGTACCCCTCGGCGCCGAAGTCGTTGCGGCCGAGGACCGCCCCGGTCGGCCGCTCGCCCGGGTCCAGCCCGGTCGTCACCGGGTCGATCCCGGCCACCAGCCAGTGCGCGAAGGTGCCGCTGGGCGCGTCCGGGTCCTCGCAGGCCAGCGCGAGCTCCACCACCTCCTCGGGGGCGTCCGACCACTCCAGCGGCGGGGACACGTCGCCGCTGTCGTGCGAGTACTCCGCCGGGATGATCGTGTGATCGTTGAACGCTTCGCTGCGCAGGGTCATCTCCTCCATGCCGACCCCGTGCCCGGATGGAACGGGACAAACCGTGCACGGCTCCGGCCGTCCCGTCCCGCGCTCGCCGGTCAGCCGGTCAGCCCGCGCTGGACGCCGCCCAGATGTTGATGCCCGCCTCCACCGCGTCCCGGTCGATCGCGGCCAGCTCGTCGGCGGTGAAGTCCGGCCGGTCCAGGGCGGCGAGGTTCTCCTCGAGCTGGGCGACGCTGCTCGCGCCGATCAGCGCCGAGGTGACCCGCCCGTCCCGAAGCGACCAGGAGAGGGCCATCTGCGCGAGGGACTGGCCCCGCCCCGCGGCGATCTCGTTCAGCGTCCGGACGTGCCGCAGGTTCTCCTCCGTCAGCAGGTCCGCCGAGAAGGACGTGCCCCTGCTCGCCCGCGACCCCGCCGGAACCCCGTCGAGGTACTTGCCGGTCAGCATCCCCTGCGCCAGCGGCGAGAACGCGATGCAGCCGGCGCCCTCCGCCTCCAGCGTGTCGAGCAGCCCGCCCTCGATCCACCGGTTCAGCATCGAGTACGACGGCTGGTGGATCAGCAGCGGCGTGCCCATCTCCCGCAGGATCGCCGCGGCCTCCGCCGTCCGCTCCGGCGAGTACGACGAGATGCCCGCGTACAGCGCCTTCCCGGACCGGACGGCGTGGTCGAGCGCGCCCATCGTCTCCTCGAGCGGCGTCTCCGGGTCGAACCGGTGGCTGTAGAAGATGTCGACGTAGTCCACGCCCATCCGCCGCAGCGACTGGTCCAGGCTGGCGAGCAGGTACTTGCGCGAGCCCCACTCGCCGTACGGGCCGGGCCACATGTCGTACCCCGCCTTCGTCGAGATGATCATCTCGTCGCGGTAGGGGGCGAGGTCCGCGCGCAGGATCCGGCCGAAGTTGCTCTCCGCGGAGCCGTACGGCGGGCCGTAGTTGTTCGCCAGGTCGAAGTGCGTCACCCCGAGGTCGAACGCACGGCGCAGGATCGCCCGCTGCACGTCCAGCGGACGGTCGTCGCCGAAGTTGTGCCACAGCCCGAGCGAGATCGCCGGGAGCCGCAGCCCGCTGCGCCCGCACCGCCGGTAGGGCATCTGGTCGTATCGATCGTCAGCGGCCACATAGGTCATGGTCACGATTGTGTCAGCGGCCGGGACTTGCCGAACCGGCGCCGGAGCGTCCATGATCGCACCCATGACGATCAGGAAGGGCGGTCTCCGCCCGGGCCGTTGAGCCCCACCGCGCCGGTCCAGGAACCGGCCGAAGAACGCGCGGGCGAACTCCTCGCGCGCGTCGAACCCCTCCCGTACCCGGAGCGCATGCGCGCCCTGGCCCTGCACGCCCGGCGCCTCGCCGGGACCCCCGCGCTGAGCGCGCTCCTCGACGAGCTGTCCGCGGGCGGCCGGTACGAGCGCCGCACCGCACTGCACATAGCGATGGCCGCCCGCGATCTCCCGTTCATCGAGCTGGCCCTCGCGGGCCCCGATCCGGCAATGCGGCGGGCCGCGCTGCGCGCCGTCCGGACGCTCCCCGTCGCCGACGACGCGGCGGCGGCCGTCCTCGACGACGCCCCCGCCGATCTGCGGCAGGCGTTCTACCGGACGCTGCGGCACGGCGACCGCGCCGCGCTCGCAGACCGGCTCCTGCCGGACGTCCGGGCCCGCCGGGGCGACCGGGAGGCGGCCGCGCTGCTGCCCGCCTGCTCCGGCGAGGCGGTCGCCCGGTGGCTGCCGGACCTGGACCACGCCGTCACCGCGTGGCGGGCCCTCGCCGAGCGGCATCCCGGCCCGTTCCTGGCGCTCGCCCGCGAGCGGGCGGCGGGCTGGGGCTGGCTGCGGCGCCGCGCGGCCGCCGTCCCGCCCTTGGCCCGGCACGACCCGGCGGGGCTGCTGGAGCTGCTCGAACGGGAGGACGTCCGGAACGTCGCGCGGCGACGGCTCCCGAAGGCGGTCGCGCGGCGGTTGTTCGCGGTCGACGCCGTCCGCGCCGCCCGGCTGGCGATCGCCCCGGGCGGCCCGAGCGGCGGGCTGTTCTCGCGCGACGAGCATCTGCGATCCCTGCCCGACCGGGAACTGCTGGACACCCTGCCGGCCGACGGCCACGGACTCGCCCGGAAGTTCGCGCTCCTCCCGCCGGGGCGCCGCGGCCCGCTGTTCGACGCGATCGCGGAGCGGCGCGGGGGCCCGTTCCAGGCCCTGCACACGTACCCGCTGCTCCCGCTGCTGCCACCGGACCGCGCCGCGGCCGAGGCGCGGCGGATGCTCGACTGGCACGCCTCGGTGTGGCACTCGGCCCGCCTCCAGCTGGACGACCCCGACATCCCGCTGAAACTCACCGCCCACCTCCCGTACGAGGAGGCGGGCGGGCCGCTGCGGGAGGCGGCGCTCACCGGCGACCCGAGGCGGCGCGGGCTCGCCCGCGGGCTCCTGGTCGGGGCCGCGGCCCGCACCGGCGACGGCACGGTGCTGCTCGGCGTGGTCCGCGAGCTGGCGGACCGCGCCCGCAACGAGCGCGACCCGCTGCGGCGCGCGCTGATCGAGGCGCTCGCGTCCGTCCCGGTGGCCCTGCTGGGCGGCGCGCTCGCCGGACCGCTGGACGGGCTCGCCGCGGCGGCCGTCGAGTCCCGCGACTCCTCGCGGCAGACGCGGCGGGCACTGCGGAACCTGGCCGACCGCGCGCTCGCCCACGCCCCGGACCTGCGGCCGTGGGCGTACGGGGTCTACGACCGGCTGGTGGCGCGGTGCGGCACCGAGCAGCTCCAGGACGACGACCACTACCTCGACACGGTCCTGCCGCGCGGCGCCGAGCACGACCTGCTGGACGTCCTGCGCCCCCGGCTGCGGGCCGCCCGCGAACGGCGCGATCCCGCGCTCGCGATCGAGCTGGCGTGGTCCCTCGACCGCCGGGCCTTCCGGCTGGAGGAGATCCAGGACGACCTGCGCGCCGGGGCGCTCGACCGTGCGGGCGCCCTCGCCGCGCAGGCCGCCGAGATCTGGCTCGCGGACCCGGCCCACCGCGCCGCGCGCGCCGCGGAGCTCGTGGCGGCCGACCCGGCCGCGGTCGAGGTGCCCGCGGTCTGGCGCGTGGTCGCGAGCCGCCGCACCGACCTGCTCGGGCGCGTCGCCCTGGGGGAGGGGACGTCCCGGGTGCGGCGGCAGGACCCGGGACGCTGGACGCCCGCCCAGGTCGAGCGGGTCCGGGAGGCGCTGAACGGCGTGGCGGACGACGACGCCCCGGCCGCGGGCACGCGGATCGCGGCCGTCGCGTCCCTCGGCCGCCTCCCCGGGACCCTCGACGATCTCGCCGCGCGGGCCGGCGGGTCCGACGCCGTCGTCGCGGAGGCCGCGATGGAGGCGATGGCGGGGACGGACCGCCCGGCGGAGGCGCTCGGCCTGCTGCTCGGGTTCGCGCGCGGCACGGGCTCGCCGTACGCGGTCGCGGCGGCCGCCGGGTGCTGCGCCGCGGTGGCGCCGTCCACGCTCGGTCCCGTCCTGGCCGGGACGCTGACCGGGCCGGACGCGAAGGTGACGACGCGCAAGCAGGCCGCCCGGCTGCTGGAACGGCTGCGGCCGCCCGGCGCCGTGGACGCCCTGCTCGGCGCATGGCGCGACCCCGGCCTGCACCGGGACGTGCGCGCCGCCGTCGCGGCGGCGCTGCGCCGGTTCCCCGACGACCCCCGGGCGTTCGCCGCCCTGGACGACGCGGCCGGGCCGTACGCGTCCGAACCGCTGCTGCGCACGCTCTTCCAGGCGAAGCCGGACGAGTACCCGCCCGCCGCCCGCCCACGGTACGCCGCGCTGGTCAGGCGGCTGCTGGCCGCCGCGGACGGTCCCGGCGTGCGGTTCCGCGGTACGGGGGCGTTCGGGCTATGGGCCTACCACTACGAGGGCGGGGCCGAGGATCTCCTCGCCGCCGTGGGGGAGCCCGCGGACCCCGCGGGGGACGCCGAGCTGCCCGTCCTGCTGGCGCTGATGGGCGCCGGGGCGGTGCGCACGGAGGTCCTCGGCGTCCTGGAGCGGCTGCTGCCCGCGGCCGGTTCGCGCGGGACCGCCCGGCGCCGGCTGCTCGCCCTCGTCCGGCAGATCGGGGCGCGGCGCGGCCGGGGGCACGCCGACCCCGGGGAGGCCGACCTGGCCCGCCGGACGGCCGCGCTGCTGGCGCCCCATCCGCTCCACCTCCGGCAGGTCGTGGACCTGACGTTCGCGTTCCCGCCGCTGTCCGACCCCGACCGGGCCTCGGCGGACGAGCTCGCCGAGGCCCTCGGGTCCCTCGCGGAGCTGCTGCGCGACCGGCCGGCACTGGCTTCCGAGGCGGACTGGCTGTTCAGGAGCGTCTTCGGCCACCGGAGCGGGCGGCGGACGCCGATGCCGCCGTCCCTGCTCCTGCCCGCCGTGCGGGGCCTCGTCGCGCAGGGGCACCTGGTGGCGCACCTGCTGGCGATGCGGGCCGCCGGCACGGCGGGCGAGGCGGCGGGGTGGCCGGACGAGTGGCGGTCGGTGCTGGACGACCTGCGCCGTTCGCCGCACGTGGACGTCCGGGTGCAGGCGATCGACGTCGACCCGGACCGGTGACCTCGCCGCTGGACGGGGTCAGCCGCGGCGGCGCAGCGCGGTGTACTGCACCGCCGCGAAGCCCGCCACGGCGATCGCCTGAAGCACCGCCCACGCGGCGCCCGCGGTGGTGAGCGAGAACCAGCCCAGCGCGACCGTCACGACGCTGAGGACCGTCCACAGCAGGTTGACCTCGACGACGGCGGTGACGGCGAGCCGGTTCGGGCGGGCGGGCACCGACACCGCCCAGACGAGCGCCGCGTAGCCGAGCAGGAAGGCGCCGATCGCGCGTCCGGGCCCGGGGTCGAGGCCGATGAGGTCCTCCACCGGGCCCGCGAGCGCCAGGTAGGCGAGGCCGTTGGCGGCGGTCACGCCGGCGTCGAGGCGGAGCGCGAGGCGGAGCAGGCGGGCGCCGTCGGCGAGCAGGCCCCGGGCGGGACGGTTCTCGGTGCTGTAAGCGGTCGTGGTCATCGGGATTCCTTTCCTCGTGCCGATGCCACGACGCTATGAGCGCGGAGGTCACCGCGGCGATTACCCGGGACGTAACCGTGCGCGTATTCCGGCCCGGGTTTCGTCACGGATTTCCGCTTGGGGTTTGCCGGCTAGGCGGCCCAAATCGTCTTGGCGTTGCAGAATTCGCGCATTCCCTCGGCGGACAGCTCCCGCCCGTACCCGGAGCGCTTGACGCCGCCGAACGGCAGCTGCGGGTACGAGGTCGTCATCCCGTTGACGAAGACCTGCCCGGCGTCCAGCTCCCGGACGAACCGGTCCCGCTCGGCGTCGTCGCGCGTCCACGCGTTGGAGCCGAGCCCGAAGCCGGTCGCGTTCGCCAGCTCGATCGCCGTGTCGATGCCGCGCACCCGGAACAGCGACGCGACGGGCCCGAACACCTCCTCGTGGAACATCCGCATCTCGGTGGTCACGTCCGCGATCACCGTCGGCGGGTAGTACCAGCCGGGACGGTCCGGGCGCTCGCCCCCGCACAGCACGCGGGCGCCCTTGCCGACGGCGTCCGCGACCAGCTCCTCGACGTCGGCGCGGCCGTCCTCGCTGACCAGCGGCCCGACGTCGGTGCCCGGGTCCATGGGGTCGCCGACCCGCTTGCCGCGCATGGCCTCGACGAACAGGGCCTGGAACTCGTCGGCGCAGTCCTCGTGGACGATGAACCGCTTCGCCGAGATGCAGCTCTGCCCGTTGTTGAGGCACCGCGAGTCGGCGGCGGTCCGCGCGGCCGCCGCGACGTCGGCCGACGGCATGACCACGAACGGGTCGCTGCCGCCGAGTTCCAGCACCGTCGGCTTGATCTCGTCCCCGGCGATCGAGGCCACCGACCGTCCGGCGGGCTCGCTGCCGGTGAGCGTGGCGGCCTTCACCCGGGGATCGCGCAGCACCCGCTCGACCTTGGACGACCCGATCAGCAGCGTCTGGAACGCGCCCTCGGGGAACCCGGCGCGGCGGAACAGGTCCGCCACGAACAGCGCGGTCTGCGGGACGTTCGAGGAGTGCTTGAGCAGCCCGACGTTGCCCGCCATCAGCGCGGGCGCCGCGAACCGGATCACCTGAAAGAGCGGGAAGTTCCACGGCATCACCGCCAGCACCGGCCCCATCGGCTCGTACCGGACGTACGCGTCCCGCGCCCCCACGTCGGCGGGGTCGGCCGGACGGTGGTCGGCGAGGAACCCGGCCGCGTTCTCGGCGTAGAAGCGGCACGCCTTCGCGCACTTGCGCACCTCGGCCTCGGCGGCGGCGAGCGGCTTGCCCATCTCCGCGGTGATCATGGCGCCGATCTCCCCGGCCTCCCGGTCGAGGACGTCGGCCGCCGCGTTCATCCATTCGGCGCGCTGCTCGACGCCGGTGTTCCGGTAGGTCGCGAAGGTCTCCGCCGCCAGCGCCACGCGCCGGTCGATCTCCTCGTCCGCGGCCTCGTCGAAGGTCTTCTCGACCTTTCCCGTGGCGGGATTGGTCGTGGCGATCGTCGTCATATGCGGACACTCCCTGAATGTTGCGATTCATCCGGGGGGGTGCCCGGGCGGCGCACCGGAAAACCGGGTCCCGGGCGGGCGGTCGCGGGCCGGTGCGCCCGCCCACCGCGGACCGCTACAGGACGGGCGCGAGGCACACCGGCGCGGGCACCGCCAGCGGCTCCCCGGCCGGGACGGGCACGCCGTCGCCGCCGATCCGGAAGGTGGCGATCGCGTCGCTCCGCTCGTTCGCGACGTGCAGCCACGGGCCGTCCACGTGCAGGTCGCGCGGCCACGCACCGCCGGACGGGACGTCCGCGACGGGCTCGAGCCGCGCGCCGCCGTCCACGATCCGGTGGGCCGTCACCACGTCGGCGCCCCGCGTGGACGTGTAGAGGAACCGGCCGTCGTCCCCGAGCTTGATCGCGGCGCACTGGGCGAGGCCGCCGCCGGGCGAGGCCAGCGCGGGCGTCTCGCCGAGGACCTCCAGCGCCGCGTACCCGTGCTCGGGCCCCGCGACCGGCCGCAGGACCAGCACCGTCCCGGCGAGCTCGGTGATCACGTAGACGTGCCCGCTCGGGTGGAGGGCGAGGTGGCGCGGGCCGCACCCGGCCGGCAGGGGCGTCTCGCCGGCGAGGCGCAGGCCGCCGCCCTCGAGCCGGAACGCGCGGACCAGGTCGGCGCCGAGGTCGGTGGTCAGCACGAGGCCGTCGGGCGCGGACACGGCCATGTGGGCGTGGGGGCCCTCCTGCCGGTCGGCCACGGGGCCCGTGCCGTGGCCCTCCGCCACGGCGGGCTCGCCCGCGAACCCGCCGCCGGGCGCGAGCGGCACGGCCCGGACCGTCCCCGACCCGTAGTCGGCGACCAGCAGGTGCCCGGCGCCGGGCGTCACCGACACGTGGCACGGCAGGGCGCCCGCGTCGCGCCGCCCGATCTCGCGCAGCCCGTCGCCGGCGACCTCGAAGGCCGTGACGCCGCCCGCGTCCTCCTCGCGCACCGCGTAGACGATCCGGCCGTCCGGGTGGGCGGCGAGGTAGGAGGGGGAGGCGGCCTCGGCGGCGAGCCGCGGGTCGGCGAGGGTCCCGTCGGCGCGGCGCCGGACCCGGTAGACGCCCGCGCCGCCGCCCGCCTCGCCGGTGTACGTGCCCACCCAGAACGCCCGCTCGTCCACCCGGACCCCCGTTTCCCGCCGTTCCGCGAACCGGCCGTCCGGGCGGACGGCCGGAGGCGAGCCTAACGCGGGCGGCCCGGCTTCCGGGCGACGCCGCAGCTCACATCCCGAAGCCGGAGATAAACGTGACAAACCCCATACACTCGCCCGATTTAGCAAGGTCTGCGAAGTTCTTCGCGTTTAATGCCCTTTGCTGTTTCTTGGGGGAGAGGAGCGTGACGTTCCCGGTGATGCTGCGCTCGCTGCGCCATCACAACTACCGGCTCTGGGCCATTGCCGACTTCGTCTCCATCACGGGGACGTGGATGCAGGTCCTCGCCCTCAACTGGCTCATCCTGTCCATCACGGGATCGGCGACCAGCGTCGGACTCGGCCTGGTCATGCAGGCGCTGCCGACGATGCTGATCGGGCCCTGGGGCGGCGTGATCGCCGACCGGCTGCCCGTCCGCGGGATCGTCGGCGCGGGCCAGCTCGTCCAGGCGGCGCTGTCCACGGTGCTGGCCTGCATCGCGCTCGGCGAGCCGTCCTCGGTCGGCGCCCTCTACGCGATCTCGCTGGCGTCCGGGCTGGCGACCGCGCTGACCTCGCCCGCCCTCGGCCGGTTCGGCGCCGAGGTCGTCGGCCCCGACGACCTGTCCAACGGCCTCGCGCTCGGCTCGGTGCTCAGCTCCGGCGGCCGGATCCTCGGCATGAGCCTCGCCGGAGTCGTGATCCCCCTCTTCGGCGTGCCCGGCGCGTTCTTCGCCAACGCCGCCAGCTTCCTCGGCGTCCTGGTCGCGCTCGCGCTCATGCGCCGCCGGGAGTTCCACCGCCTCCCGCCGTCCGAACCGGGGGAGCGCGGCATCGCCGCCGGGTTCCGGTACGTGCTGCGCGACCCCCGCATGCTGATCATGTTCGGGCTCGCGTTCGTCCTCGGCAGCCTCGGACGCAACTACCAGGTCACCATGGCCGCCATGGCGGAGGGCCCGCTGGCCGCCGGCGCCTCCGGCTACGGCGCGCTGTCGGTCGCCTTCGCCGTCGGCACCGTGCTCGGCGGCGTCTACGCCGCGTCCCGCCTCCGCCTCCCGCTGCGGCTGCTGCTGATCGCCGCGACCGTCTGCGCCGCCGGGCAGATGCTCAGCGGCGGCGCGCCCACGCTCCTGCTGTTCGGCGCCGCGATGCTCCCGATCGCCGCGGCGGCGGTCGTCCTGGACACCACCGTCAGCACGCGCGTCCAGCTCGACAGCCCCGGCCACCTGCGCGGCCGGGTGATCTCCGCGCAGGGCATGGTGGGCGCCGCGTCCGGCACCGTCGGCGGCCCCGCCCTCGGCGTCCTGTGCGACACGCTCGGCCCGCGCGCGGCGCTCGTCCTCGCCGGCGCCGGCAGCCTCGCCGCCGCGCTGGCCGCCGCCTACGGCTTCGCCCGCCTGCGCCGCACCCGCCCCGCGACCCCGGCGGCCACCGGACCGGCGCCGACCGCGATCACGCCGCCGCTCACCGCCGCGCCCCCCGTGCCCGCGCGGCCCGCACCGTCCACCGCGCAACCGCCCGCACCGGCGCCCGCCGGCAGGTGACCGCGCGCCCTGCCCAGCCACAGGCCGGCCGTGCGGGACGCGACACCGACGTGAGGGCCGCTCGTGGGCATCGAGACCAGGTACTCGACAGGTTCTCGCTCACGCTCCGGTCGCGGGGCGTAGAAGGGCCTCTTGGGCGATGGACGCCAGCAGGGTGCCGTCCGCCGTGTGCAGGGTGCCGCGGGCCAGGCCGCGGGCGCCGTGGTTCGTCACCGGGTCCACCGAGTACAGCAGCCACCGGTCGACGCGCGGCGGGCGGTGGAACCACACGGCGTGGTCGAGGGTGACGGCCGTGGCGAGCCGGCGGGGGGAGCCCGGGGCGCGGGCGCTGCTCACCACGCCCATGTCCGTCAGGTAGGCGATGAGGCACGCGTGCAGGGCCGGATCGTCCCCGACGGTTCCGGACGCGCGGATCCAGAACGGGTGCGGGAGCCGGAACTCGTCCTCCGCGGGCGGGTTCACCACGCGGATGTCGAACCCGACGGGATGCTTGAAGAACGCGGGCAGCTCCGCGCGCGGCAGCGTCTCCGGCGCGGGCGTCCCGGACGGCGCCGCGGGCTGCCAGTCGAACCCGTCCTCGGGCTCGTGGAAGGACGCGATCAGCTCCAGGATCGGCTTGCCGCCCTGGCTCGCCGTCACGTGCCGGGTCGAGAACGAGCGCCCGTCCCGGGTCCGGGCGACGTCGAGCGTCAGCGGCTCGTCCGGCATGCCGGGGCGGATGAAGTAGGCGTGCAGGGAGTGCGGCGGGCGCCCGCCCGCGGTCAGGCACGCGGCCCGCAGGCTCTGCCCGGCGACCTGGCCGCCGAACAGCCGCGGCCGTCCCACCGACGGCGCGGTGGCCAGGAAGGAGTCCTCGCCGAGCGCCGTCAGGTCGAACAGCCGCGTGATGTCGTGCGGAACCTCGTCGCTCATGAACGCACCCCTCCTGCCGGACCGGATGGCGCGACCCTATCCGCGCCGGGATCGAAACGGGCATCCGGGGCGGAACCCCTACCGCGCGGGGACGGCCTTCGTGCGGTGACGGGGCGCCGCCCTATGATCGCGTCGGGTACGGGGAGCGCCCGGGGGTACGGCGCCCGTCCCGGCGAGGAGATGAGAGAGGCAATGGCTGATATCACCGAGGCGCCCGAATGGTCCGCGCTGGCCGAGCACCAGGCCGCGCTGGCCGGGCGGCACCTGCGCGAGCTGTTCGCGGACGACCCGGGGCGCGCCGACCGCATGACGGTGACCGCGGGCGACCTGCACCTGGACTACTCCAAGCACCGGGTCACCGGCGAGACGATCGGGCTGCTGACCGCCCTCGCCGAACGCGCGGGGCTGCGCGAGCGGATCGACGCGATGTTCGCGGGGGAGCACATCAACGTCAGCGAGGACCGGGCCGTCCTGCACACCGCGCTGCGGCTGCCGCCCGGCGCGGAGCTGATGGTGGACGGGCAGAACGTCGCGGGCGACGTGCACGCCGTCCTCGACCGGATGGCCGACTTCGCGGGGCGGGTCCGCGCGGGGGAGTGGACCGGGTTCACCGGCGAGCGGATCCGGACGGTCGTCAACATCGGCATCGGCGGGTCCGACCTCGGCCCCGCCATGGCCTACGAGGCCCTCCGCGACTACGTGGACGCCGGCATCGCGTGCAGGTTCGTGTCGAACGTCGACCCGGCGGACGTCAGCGCCGCCCTCGCGGACCTCGATCCCGCGACGACGCTGTTCGTGATCAGCTCCAAGACGTTCGGGACGCTGGAGACCCTCACCAACGCCCGGGTCGCGCGGACCTGGCTCGTGGAGCGGCTCGGCGACGAGGCGGCCGTGTCGCGGCACTTCGTCGCGGTGTCCACCAACGCCGACCGGGTCGCCGAGTTCGGCATCGACACCGCCACCATGTTCGGCTTCTGGGACTGGGTGGGCGGCCGCTACTCGCTCGACTCCGCGATCGGCCTGTCGCTGATGATCGCCATCGGCAGCGAGGCGTTCCGCGAGATGCTCGCGGGCTTCCGGGAGATCGACGAGCACTTCCGCACGGCGCCGCTCGACGCCAACATGCCCGTCCTGATGGGCCTGCTCGGCGTGTGGTACACCGATTTCTTCGGCGCCCAGACCCGGGCCGTGCTGCCCTACAGCCAGCGGCTGGCGCGGTTCCCCGCCTACCTGCAGCAGCTCACGATGGAGTCGAACGGCAAGTCGGTGCGGGCCGACGGCGCCCCGGTCGTCGCGCAGACCGGCGCGATCTTCTGGGGCGAGCCCGGGACGAACGGGCAGCACGCCTTCTACCAGCTGCTCCACCAGGGGACCCGGCTCGTCCCCGCCGACTTCATCGGCTTCGCCGAGCCGTTCGAGGACCACGCCGTCGACGGGTCGGCGGGCATGCACGACCTCCTGACCGCGAACATGCTCGCCCAGTCGTCCGCGCTCGCGTTCGGCAAGACGGCCGAGGAGATCGCCGCCGAGGGGACGCCCGCCGCGATCGTCCCGCACAAGGTCATGCCGGGGAACCGGCCCACCAGCACGATCCTGGTGCCGAAGCTGACCCCGAAGACCCTCGGCGAGCTGATCGCCCTGTACGAGCACGTCGTGTTCGTCGAGGGCACGATCTGGGGCATCGACTCCTTCGACCAGTGGGGCGTCGAGCTCGGCAAGGTCATGGCGCAGGACCTCACGCCCGCGCTGACGTCCGCCGAGCCGCCCGCCGCCGCGCCGGACCCGTCGACGGCCGCGCTCGTCCGCCGCTACCGGGAGCTGCGCGGCCGGGCGGTCTGACCCCGGGCGCGCGCGTGACACGGAAAAGGGAAGCGGGAGGTGACAGCGCCACCACCGCGACCTTGGTGGCGCAGTAGACCGCGATCCCCGGAGTGGTCACCTTGCCCGCCATGGACGCCACGTTCACGATGTGG
>NZ_JBFAUZ010000046.1:0-79115 GCF_040679555.1 Spirillospora sp. NPDC052242 | reverse complement strand
TGGTACTGCATGGGAGACTGTGTGGGAGAGTAGGACGCCGCCGGACCTTTTTTGCAGGGAGGCCCCGCCGATTTTCGGCGGGGCCTTTCTCATTTCTGGGCGGCCTCGGGCATCCGCGGCTCGGTTCCGATGTGTCGGAGGCGGGCGGCGGTGACGAAGAGGCCCAAGGCGACGAGACCGGCTGCTCCGGCGATGGTGGGGAGCGGGCCGGGACCGGCGGTGTCCAGCACCGCGCCGCCGACGCCCCCTCCGACGGCGACGCCGATGTAGGTGCCGGACGTGTTGAGGGCCAGGGCCTGCGTCGCGACGGGACCGGCCAGCAGGTGAAGCCTCGCCTGGACGGCCGGGGAGTTCCAGAACGCGGCGCCGCCCCAGACGGTCACGATGCCGAGGAGCAGGACGACCGGAACGGGACGCAGCGGCCACAGTGCGGCCAGTGCGGCCATGGTCGCGACGAACGCGCCGACACCGGCGGCGAGGGTGCGGTCGGGGCCCCAGGCGTCGGTCGCGCGCCCGCCCGCCCAGATGCCGGCCATGCCCGCCAAGCCCGAGACGGCGAACAGGACGCCGCGGTCGGTGACGTCCGCGTCCGCGAGGGCGGCGGTGAACGGCGCGAGGTACGTCAGCAGCATCATCGAGCCGAACATGAGCACGACGTTGGCGGCCAGCCCCATGGAGATGGCGGGACGGGCGAGAACGGCGAGCTGGGCGCGTACCGGCAGGGCGTTCTGGTCGCCGTCGGTGCGGGGCAGCGCGGTGGCGAACGCGAGGGCGACGAGTGCGCCCGCGGCGGCCATCATCGCGAACGTCGCCCGCCAGCCGAACGCGCCGCCGATCCAGGCCCCGGCGGGTACGCCGAACGCGATCGCGCCGGTGACGCCGAACGCTACGGCGGCGACGGCGCGGCCCGTGCGTCCGGGGGCGGCGAGACGCGCGGCGGTCGCGAAGAGCGCGGGCGTCGCGGCGGCGGCCGACAGCGCGGCCGCGACCCGCAGGGCCAGCAGGGCCGGGAAGGACTGGCTGAACGCCGCGCCGAGGTTCGCCGCGGTGAAGACGAGCGCGGCCGCGACCAGGACGGTCCGGCGGGGGAGCCGGGCGGTGGCGACGGCGGCGAGCGGCGCGGCGATCGCCACGGTGACGGAGAAGACGGTGACGAGCTGCCCGGCGGTCCCCTCAGTGATTTCGAGGGATCGGGCGATCTCGGGCAGGACTCCGGCGATGACGTAATCGTCGGTGTAGAGGACGAGCGCTCCCGTCGCGAGCGCGAGCAACCAGCGGGGCACGGCGGTCCTAAGTTGAGGATGAACGGATGATCTCGACCCTCCAACTTAGGGAACGGTCGAGTGCCGCCGCCAACCCTTTTCCGGGCGCCCCCGCCCGCCCCAGGGGACGGGGCCCCGCACCGCCGGGGGTCAATCCGTGGTCTGGAGCGTCCTCACGTACTGCCGCCGCTTCTCGTCCCGCACCACGACGCCCAGCCGGGCCAGTTCGGCGCGCAGCTCTTGGACGTCTTCGTCGTCCGGCCCCTTTTCCTTCAGCGGCTCCGCACGGGCCTTGAGGACGGCGTTCGCACCGTCGGGCAGGCCGGGGAGATCGGGGACCCAGCGGCGGAACTCGTCCCGGTGCGGGTCGGTGTCCGCCCATACGTGGCCGTGCGCGGTGAAGGCGTCGGCGACGCGGGGGAAGTGCAGGCCGCACTCTTCCCGGACGAGTTCGCCGCCGCCGTGGCCGAGGAGGACGAGGTGGTCGCCGTCCCGGAAGGCCGAGGCGATGTCGGCGCGGGCGAACGCGTGCTCGCGGCCCTTGCGGGTGAGGACGACGCGATCGTCCGACAGGCGGATCGTCAGCTGCTCGAAGTGGGCGACGCCGCCGATGGCCAGGCCCGCCAGGGAACCGGCGGCGAGGAGCCACGGGGACGGGACGGAGGCGACGAGTTCGGCCGGGCCCTGCATCGGCGCCCACGGGAGTTTCACCAGCCAGTCGGCCAGGGGGTGGACGAGCAGGCCGAGCCCGGCCCCGGCGAGCGTGCAGACGGCGTAGACGCACGCGGTGCGCCACGCCGGCTCGCTCAGCACGATGTCCCGGCTCTTGCCCCGGCCCTGCTCGGTTCTCCTCCGCACGCCTGTTCCTCCTCTGCTCGTGCCGACCTCCGAAGGGTGGCGTTCCGGGAGACCGGCTCGCGACGGACTTTGGGCGGGTTCCGTACCGACCAAGGTCGAATCGCGCGGTTGACCTCAGGTTTGGTCGAGGTTTTAGCGTGGGGCTCGTCCACGCGAGAAGGAGGATCACCATGAAGGTCGTTGCCGCCGCGGAGCCGGGCGGGCCGGAGGTGCTGCGGATCACGGAGGCGCCCACGCCGCACGCCGGGCCGGGGGACGTGCGGGTGCGGGTGCGGGCGGCGGGTGTGCAGCCGATCGACCTGGCGGTCCGCGCGGGGTACACGCCGCCGGGCGCCACGGGCAGCGCGGTGCCGGGCAACGAGTTCGCGGGCGTCGTGGACGAGGTCGGCGACGGGGTCGCGGACGTCGCGGTGGGCGACGAGGTGCTGGGCTTCTCGATGCTCGGCTGTTACGCGGAGTTCGTCGTCGTGCCGTCGGCCCAGGTCACCCCCAAGCCGGCCGCGATGCCGTGGGAGGTCGCGGGCGGGTTCTCGGCGGCCGTGATGACGCCGCACATCGCGCTCGAGGACATGGGCGTCGGTGCGGGGGACACGCTGCTGGTGCACGCCGCCGCCGGGGGCGTCGGTGCCGTCGCCGTCCAGCTCGCCCGGATCGCGGGGGCGACGGTCGTCGGGACGGCGAGCGACGGCAACCACGACTACCTGCGGGCGCTCGGCGCGATCCCCGTCCGGTACGGGGACGGGCTGGCGGACCGGGTGCGCGCGGCGGCGCCCGGCGGGGTGGACGCGGCGCTCGACGGCGCGGGCGGCGACGCGCTCGCGGTGTCGCTCGAGCTGGTGAAGGACCCCGGACGCATCGTCACCCTCGTGGAGCACGGCCGCGCCGGGGAACTCGGGGTGCGGCTCGTGTCGAGGGAGAAGCGGACGATCGCGCGCGTGGCCGAGGCCGTCCGGTACTACGAGGAGGGCAGGCTCGACCTGCACGTGCGGGGCGTCCACTCGTGGACGCGGGCCGCCGACGCGCACCGGCAGGTCGCCACCGGGCACGGGCGCGGCAAGACGGTGCTGGTCATGGACTGACCGGACGGACGTCCCCGGGGGCGTCCTCGGGCCGGTCCTCGGCGTCGAGTGCGGCGAGGAACCACCGGCCGGCCGGGACGGGGTCGGGCTTCGCGGGTTCGCCGTTGATCTCTGCGATGAGCGTCCAGTACCGGGTGAAGCGGTCGTCGGCGCCGATCCGGATCCGTTCGGCGAGCCAGCGGCGGAACCCGGGCCCGTCGCGGCGTCCGTGGGCGTCGGCGAACGCCGCGGCGATCCGGGCGGCGACGGTCCGGGCGTCCGGGGAGTCCGGGGGGACGCCGCGGGCGAGGGCGGTCCCGGCGAGGTCGCGGAGCGTGCGTTCGGCGCGCCGCAGGCTCGCCGGGTCGCCGCGGTCGGCGCCGGACGCGCGATCGGCGGCGTGCCGTTCGAACGCCGCGCGGGCGCCCGCCCGGAAGGCGGGGTCGCCGACCAGGCACGCGAGCTCGACCCAGGCCCGGATCTGCTCGGGCGCCGGGTCGTCCGGCGGGTCGGGGAGCATGGACCGCAGCCGCGCCGCGAAGCCGGGCTCCAGGTCGAGCCCGCGGGTCGTCTCGGCGACGAGGTCGGCGACGAGGCGGCGGCGCTGCTCCGCCGACAGCCGGGCGAGCCGGTGGACCTCCCCGGCGGCGGCCGGGTCGGCGCCGTGGGCGGCGGCGTGCCGGAGCACCGCCTGCCGTACCCGCAGCGTCTGGATCTGCGTTTCGAGCGCGGCGGCCTGCCGGTCGGCGACCTGCGCGAAGCTCTCGGCGCCGGTGAGCACGCGGGTGATCGTGGGGAGGTCGACGCCGAGGTCGCGCAGCGTCCGGACGAGGTCGAGCAGGTGCAGCGCCCGCCGGTCGTAGAGCCGGTACCCGCCGGGCGACCGGCCGGCGGGCGGCACGAGCCCGGCGTCGGAGTAGTACCGGATCGTGGAGATCGGCAGGCCCGTGCGCCGGGCCGCTTCGCCGATCGTGTGGAGGGCGCCGTCCATGCGTCCAGCCTCCCTCATCGGCGGGGGAGGAGCCGCTCCAGGATCAGTGCGGCGACCATTTCCGGGGCCTCGAGGTGGACGTCGTGGTCGGTGGGGACGTCCACGGTCGACAGCAGCGGCGTGGCCGCCGCGGCGGCCGCGAGGTCGCGGGCGAAGCCGCGCCGGTAGGCGGGGAACACCTCGGCGACGTCGGGCGGGAGCAGGGCGTCCATGCCGGTGCCGGTGGAGGCGACCACCACGAGCGGGCAGCGCGCCGCGCGGTAGGCGGCGAACAGGTCGAGGGCGCCGAGTTCCGCGACGAGCCGGGCGAGCGCCGGGTCGCCGGACCGCCGGACCTCGGCGTCGAGGAAGGTGCGCATCGTCCGTTCGGCGGCGCGCGCGGCGTCCGGTTCGAGGTCGAAGGGGCCCGTGGGGTTGGTGTGCCCGTCCAGGTTGACCGCCAGCGGGCATTCCGGGTGGCGTGCGGCCCACAGGGCGGCGACGATCCCGCCGAGCGAGTGCCCCACCACGGCCGGACGGTCGAGGCCGCGATCGTCGATCACCGCGGCGAGGTCGGCGAGCGCGTCCGGCCAGGACCACGGCGCGGGCGCGGACGCGCCGTGCCCGCGCAGGTCCGCGGTGACGACGCGCAGCCCGGCGCCGGTGAGGCGCGGGGCGACGAGCCGCCAGTCGTCCATCGTGCGGCCGCCGCCGTGCAGCAGGACGACCGCGGGGCCGTCGCCGCCGTGGTCGCGGACCGCGAGGCCGACCCCGCCGGACGGCACGACGTGGACGGGCGCGGACGGTTCGGCGGGCGCGGCCATGGAGACTCCTCGCTGGAGATCGACGGTTCGACGACCTCGACCATCGGGCCTCAAGCCGCTTGAGAGTCAACCCGGACGAACCCGCTCGTCATGCGGGGCCTTCGTCGGCGATCTGGAAGACCGTCTTGCCGGGGGCGCGCCGCTCGCCGGTGAGCGCGTCCGGTGCCTCGGCAAGGGGCCGGACGGTACCGGCGGGCGGGCGGAGCCGGCCGTCCCGGACCCGCGCGGCCAGGTCGGCGAGCGCGCCGTCGCCCGTCCAGTCGGTCAGCCCGAACACGCGCTGTCCCACGGTCGGCCCCGCGGCGTTCTGGCGGACGTGCCGGAACCGGGGGCGGGCGCGCCGGGCCGGGTGCCGGACGGGCCGGGGGTCAGCGGCGGTAGGCGTCCAGGAACGCGCCGATGCGGTTGATCGACTCCTCCAGGTCGTCGGCGTACTGCAGCGTGACGACGCGGAAGTGGTCGGTGGTCGGCCAGTTGAAGCCCGTTCCCTGGACGACGAGGAGCTTCTGCTGCTCGAGCAGGTCGAGCGCGAAGCGCATGTCGTCCTCGATCGGGTACATCGCGGGGTCGAGGCGCGGGAAGACGTACAGGGCGCCCTTCGGCTGGACGCAGGACACGCCGGGCAGGTCGTTGAGCAGCTTCCAGGCGCGGTCGCGCTGCTCGCCGAGGCGGCCGGTGGGCAGCACCAGGTCGTCGATGCTCTGGTAGCCGCCGAGCGCGGCCTGGATGGCGTGCTGGCCGGGGACGTTGGGGCACAGCCGCATGTTCGCGAGGATGTCGAGGCCCTCGATGTAGGACTCGGCGTGCTCCTTCGGGCCGGACAGCACCACCCAGCCGGAGCGGAAACCGGCGACCCGGTAGTTCTTGGACAGGCCGCCGAAGGTGAGGCACAGCAGGTCGGGGGCCAGCGACGCGATCGGGACGTGCTCGGTGTCGTCGTACAGGATCCGGTCGTAGATCTCGTCGGCGAAGACGATCAGGTTGTGCCGCCGGGCGATCTCGGCGATGCGGGTCAGGATCTCGCGCGGGTAGACGGCGCCGGTCGGGTTGTTCGGGTTGATCAGCACGATCGCCCGGGTCCGCTCGGTGACCTTCGCCTCGATGTCGTCGGTGTCGGGCGCCCAGTCGGCGTCCTCGTCGCACAGGTAGTGGACGGGCGTGCCCCCGCACAGCGACGCGGACGCCGTCCACAGCGGGTAGTCGGGGGCCGGGATGAGGACCTCGTCGCCGTTGTTGAGCAGCGCCTGCAGGGTCATCACGATCAGTTCGGACACGCCGTTGCCGAGGTAGACGTCCTCGACGTCGACCCCGCTCACGCCGTTCTCCTCGAACCGCTGCACGACGGCGCGGCGGGCGGCGAGGATGCCCTTGGAGTCGCTGTAGCCGTGCGCCTCCGGCAGGTTGCGGATCATGTCCTGGAGCAGTTCCGGCGGGGCCTCGAAACCGAACGGGGCGGGGTTGCCGATGTTCAGCTTGAGGATGCGGTGCCCCTGGGCCTCCAGCTGCTTGGCGCGCTTGAGGACCGGCCCCCGGATGTCGTAACAGACGTTGGTCAGTTTGCCCGACTGGTTGACCTGCATGGACACACCATATCCGCGCGGCCGCCGGGTATTCGCACGCCGGGGTCACGCCCCGCGACCGTCCGGCGGCCGGTCACCGCGCGGCGACGGCGGTCAGGACGGCGGCGCGTGCGGCGCGGCGCGCCGGGCGGACCGCGGCGAGCGTCCCGGCGGCGGCGCCGACCAGCGCGATCACCGCCAGCGGCAGCGGCTGCGGGGCGAACGGGTTGCCGAGCGCGCCGCCGACGCCCCAGCCGAGGAACACCCCGACCAGGAGCCCGCCGGCCGTGCCGAACAGCGCGACGATCACCGATTCCCAGCGGACGATCGCCCTGACCTGCGCGCGGGTCGCGCCGACCGCGCGCAGCAGGCCGAGCTCCCGGGTCCGCTCGTGCACCGCCAGCGACAGCGTGTTCGCGATGCCGAGCAGCGCCACCACGATCGCGAGGCCCAGCATCCCGTAGATCACCGGGAGGAAGGCGCGCTGCCGCTCGGTCCGGGCCTCGACGAACTCGTCCCGCGTCCGCACGCCCGGCGCCCCGTACCGGTCGGCGAGCGCGGTGAGGGCGCGGCGGGCGTCCGCCGGGGGGACGCCGGGCGCGACGGCGACGAACGCGGTGCGGGCGAGCGGCCGCCCGCCGTGCGCGTCCCACACGGCCCGGGGGACGAGGTGGTCGCCCGCGAGGTCGGTGGCGGCGTAGACGGCCCCGACGGTGAGGGTCCGCGAGGTGCCGTCGGCGAACGTCACGGGGACCCGGGAGCCGGTCCGCCAGCCGTTCTCCTCCGCGGCGGCCTCCGACACGGCGAACGTCCGCGGGTCCGCGAGGGCGCCCCGCGTGACGTCCAGGTCCAGGACGCGGCGGAGCGCGGACGGGTCGGCGACGCTCACGGTCGCGACCTTCCCGGCCATCCGGACGGTGCCGGTGCCGAGCCCCGCGACGGCGCCGGTCTGGGGCAGCGCGTCCGCCTCCGCGACGAACCGGACGTCGAACCCGCCGGTCTCGTTGCCGCCCGCGTCGACGACGAATCCGCCCGTGAACGACCCGGCGACGCCCCGTTCGAGGGACGCGCCCAGCGAGCCGACGAACACGGTGCAGAAGCTCACGACCCCGACGCCGATCATCAGCGCGGTCGCGGCGCCGGCCGTCCGGCGGGGGCTGCGGCACGCGTTGGCGCGGGCGAGCGCCCCCGGGACGCCGCGCAGCCGCGCCGCCGGGCCGCCGACCGCCGCGGCGGCCGGGCGGACCCCCACCGGCCCCAGCACCACCATCGCGAGGACGAACAGCAGCGCGCCGGCGCCCGCGAGGGGCGTCCGTCCGGCGATCGCGCCGGTCACGACCGCGCCCGCGGCGACCGTCGCGAACACGCCGCCGATGATCACGCGCGCCTCCGAGGGGCCGCCGGGCTCGGCCGCCGCCTCCCGCAGCGCGGCCACCGGCGCCGTCCGGGACGCCCGCAGCGCGGGCCCGAGCGCGGCGGCGAGCGTCACCAGCACCCCGACCGGCACCGCGATCAGCGGCGTGGTCGCCGCGACGGTCAGGCCCTCCAGCGCGATCCCGATGCGGAACTCGGCGAACACCCGCCGCAGCAGCGCGGCGACCCCGACGCCGCCCGCCAGCCCGGCGGCCGTGGCGACGACCCCGACCGCGAGGGCCTCGGCGCCGGCGATCGCGAGGACCTGGCGGCGTCCCGCGCCGAGCGCGCGCAGCAGCGCCGACTCGCGGGTCCGCTGCGCCACGGTGATCGCGAACGTGTTGTGGATGGTGAACGCCGCGACGAGCAGCGCGACGCCGCCGAACGCGGCGATCACGACGCGGAACGTGCCGAGCATGCCGCTCTCGACGTCGCCGAGGCTCTCCTCGATCGCCGCGTCGGCGGTCACCGCCTCCGCCCCGGCGGGCAGCACCGCGCCCACGCGTGCGGCCAGCTCCCCGGGGCCGGTGCCGTCGGCCGCGCGGATCCGGACGGCGGCGATCCGGTCGGGGGACGCGGCGACGTGCCGGCGCGCGCCCTCCAGCGTGAACGCGGTGAACGCGGACTCCCCGAACGCCTTCTCGTCGCCGAACATGCTGATCCCGACGATCGTCACCGGGACCCGGCGCGGCGTGAGGACGGCCGTCCGGTCCCCGACGCGCAGCCCGCCCAGCTCGGCGGTCAGCCGGTTCACGACGACCTCGTCCGGCGCGCGGGGCGCGCGGCCCTCGACGACCCGGTACGGGTTGAGCGCGGGGTCGGTGATCCAGTTCCCGGCGTCGCGCGGTCCCCGGTTGCCGACCACCCGGCCGTCCGCGCCGAGGACCTGCCCGGACCCCTGGACGAGCGGTGCCGCGTGCGCCACGCCGTCCACGGCCCTCACCCGGTCGAGGGTCGCCGCGCCGATCTCGCCGCGCGAACCCCACGGGGAGTCGCTCACGTCCGTCGCGTTCCGCACGATGACGTCCGTCCGGCCGTAGGAGCCGGAGTAGTAGGAGTCGAGGCTGCTCGCGAGGGTGTCGCCGAGGACGAGCGTCCCGGTGAGGAACGCGACGCCGAGGAACACCGCGGTCAGCGCGCCCGCCAGGCGGCGCCGGCGGCCCCGGATCTCCTTCAGCACGAGCCCGATCACGGCCGTTCCCCCAGCTCCCGCATCCGGTCGAGGATCCGGCCGTCGGCCGGGTCGTCCATGACGTCGGCGATCCTGCCGTCGGCCAGGAACACGACCGCGTCGGCGTGCGCGGCGGCGGCCGGGTCGTGGGTGACCATCGCGACGGTCTGGCCGAGGTCGTCGACGGCGCCGCGCAGCAGCGCCAGCACCTCGGCGCCGCCGCGGGAGTCGAGGTTTCCGGTCGGCTCGTCCGCGAACACGATGTCCGGGCGGGTGACGAGCGCGCGGGCCAGCGCGACCCGCTGCTGCTGGCCGCCCGACAGCTCCGCCGGGCGGTGCGCGAGCCGGTCGCCGAGCCGCAGGACGCGGACGACCGTGTCGAACCACGCGGTGTCGGGCGCCCGCCCGGCCAGCGTCATCGGCAGGACGATGTTGTCGCGCGCGGTGAGCGACGGGAGCAGGTTGAACGCCTGGAACACGAAGCCGATGCGTTCGCGCCGCAGCCGGGTGAGGCGCCGGTCGGACAGCGTCCCGAGTTCCGCGTTGCCCACGAACACCCGTCCGGACGTCGCGTCCTCCAGGCCGGCCGCGCAGTGCAGCAGCGTGGACTTGCCCGCGCCGGACGGCCCCATGATCGCGGTGAACCGTCCGGCCGGGAACACCACGCTGACGTCGTCGAGGGCCCGGACCGCCATCGGCCCGGACCCGTGCACCTTGGTGAGGTGCTCGGTGTGCGCGCCCCCGGAGCGGCCGGCCGGGGACGCCCCGGCCGCCGTCCGTGCCGCCGCTGTTCCGCTCATGCCGTGATGCTCCCGGCGGGACGTGCGGTACGTCGTCGGGCCCGGAGATGCACCGTCGCTGCGCCCTGCGGAGCACCCGGCGCCGTCCGGGTACGCCTCCGGGCGTACGCGCCGCGGGCGGGAGGCGGGCGACCTGCGCGAAGATCAATAAGACGCGCCGTCCAATTGTGACGCGGGCAACATACATGCAGGCTTGATTGCTTGTTAGTGCGCTCGTACCGTCGAGACGTGTCAGTAAGCGCTCGCCGACGGTTCACGCCGGAGCACCGCCCCGGCCGCGGTCGCCGCACCCAGGAGGAACGCCGGTCGCGGACCAGGGCACGGCTCCTGGAGGCGACCATGGAGTGCCTCGTCGATCTCGGCTGGTCCGGGACGTCCACCACCGAGGTCGCCCGCCGCGCCGGCGTCTCGCGCGGGGCGCAGCAGCACCACTACCCGACGAAGATGGTCCTCGTCGCGGCGGCGCTGGAGCACCTGCTGGAGGCGCAGCGGCTGGCGTACGAGACGGCCTTCGCGGTGCTGCCCGGCGAGCGCCGCAACGTCGAGGGCGCCCTCGACCTGCTCTGGGAGGTGTTCCGCGGCCGCCCGGCCAAGGCCCTCACCGAGCTGGCCGTCGCGGCCCGCACCGACGACGAGCTGCGCCCCCTCTGCCAGGACCTCAACGAGCGGATCCTGCAGGTCATCCTCGAGACCTTCGAGCGCCTCTTCCCCGCGAACACGCTGCCCGCCGACTTCGTCCCGACGATGCTGCGCGGCCTGTTCGCGATGTTCATCGGCCTGTCCATCCAGAACGCGCTGGACGACGACGCCGACGGCCACCAGGCCGCCGTGCTGCGCCAGATCAAGGACGTCGCCCGGCTCATCGTGCCGGAACCCGGAGCACCCGAGACCGGCGCGTCCCCCACAACCGCATAGCCCCACCCCCCGAAGTGCCGGCCGGCCCGCCGGCGCGTCACCCCCAGGGAGCGCACCATGCCCGAAGCCCCCACCGACCTCGCAGACGAAGTGCGCGAGCAGGTCAAGGACAAGAAGGCCTACCTCGGCGTCATCGACCGCCTGAACAAGGCGTCCGTGGACAAGCACTGGGAGGCCTACGCCGACATCCCGTGGGACGACCCCGACTTCAAGGTCGACAAGAACGACCCCCGCTGGG
This sequence comes from Spirillospora sp. NPDC052242, assembly GCF_040679555.1. Taxonomy (NCBI): domain Bacteria; kingdom Bacillati; phylum Actinomycetota; class Actinomycetes; order Streptosporangiales; family Thermomonosporaceae; genus Spirillospora; species Spirillospora sp. NPDC052242. The sequence goes on along the minus strand of NZ_JBFAUZ010000046.1, from coordinate 68,047 downwards.
TGCTGCCGGAGTTCGACCGGCTCGGCGAGACCGAGTGGTACCGCTCGCAGCCGCCGGAGATCCAGGCCCAGATCGGGCTGTTCCGCGTCGCGACCGCGATGAAGATCGGCCTGCAGTTCGAGAACCTGCTCAAGCGCGGGCTGCTCAACTACGCGTACTGGCTGCCGAACGGGCGGCCCGAGTTCCGGTACGTCTACCACGAGACGACCGAGGAATGTCACCACGGCATGATGTTCCAGGAGTTCGTGAACCGGACGAAGATGCCGATCCGCGGCATGCCGAAGTCGCTGACGTTCGTCGCGCAGGCCGCCCCGTGGATCCCGCTCGTCAGCACCGAGATGTTCTTCGTGTTCGTGCTCGGCGGCGAGGACCCGATCGACTACGTGCAGCGCAAGTCGCTCAAGAACGGGCACATCAAGCACCCGCTCGAAGAGACGATCATGAAGATCCACATCGCGGAGGAGGCCCGGCACATCTCCTTCGCCCGGCACTACCTCAAGCACCGGATCCCGCGCATGCACCCGGTGCGCCGCCGGGTCCTCGGCCTGTTCACCCCGGTCGTCCTCGGCGTGATGGCCCGGATCATGCTGGCCCCGCCCGGCCCGATGGTCCGCCACTTCAACATCCCGAAGGACGTCGTCCGCGCGGCCTACCGCAGCGAGGCGTCCCAGGCGGAGATCGCCAACTCGGTCGGCAAGATCCGCGACCTGATGGCCGAGCTGGGCGTCATCGACCCGGTCGGCAAGCGGGTCTGGAAGGCGTTCGGGATCTGGGACGAGCCGAAGAAGCGCCGCCCCGTCCCGTCCGCCAAGGCCGCCTGACCCCGGGCGCGCCGACATGACGGACGAGACGCGCCCCGCCGTGGTCACGCCCGCGGCGGGGCCGGGCGAACCGTACCGGGTCGTCATCATCGGGACGGGCTTCTCCGGCCTCGGGATGGCGATCGGGCTGAAGAAGGCCGGCGTCCACGACTTCGTCGTCCTGGAGAAGGCCGGCGAGGTGGGCGGGACCTGGCGGGAGAACACCTATCCCGGCTGCGCCTGCGACATCATGTCGCTGCTGTACTCGTTCTCCTTCGAGCCCAAGAGCGACTGGTCCCGGATGTTCCCGAAGCAGGGCGAACTGCTGCAGTACATCAAGGACGTCGTCGACAAGTACGACCTCGCGCAGCACATCCGGTTCCACGCGGAGGTGACGGGCGCCGAGTACGACGACGCCACCGGCACCTGGCGCGTCACCGTCGCGGGCGGGGCCGGGACGGACGTGACCGGGACGGACGGCGAGGGCCGCGGGGACGGCGAGGGGCGCGGGGACGAGGTCGTCCGGGCGCGGGCCGTCGTGGCGGGCATGGGGCCGCTGCACCGGCCGAGCATTCCGGAGCTGCCGGGGCTGGAGTCGTTCGAGGGGACCGTGTTCCACTCCGCCGAGTGGGACCACGACTACGACCTGACCGGCAAGCGCGTCGCCGTCGTCGGGACGGGCGCGTCGGCGATCCAGTTCGTCCCGCAGATCGCGAAGAAGGCCGCGTCCCTCACGGTGTTCCAGCGGACGCCGCCGTGGATCCTGCCCAAGCCCGACCGCCGCGTCACCGGCCTGGAGAAGGCGCTCTTCCGGCGCGTCCCGGGCGTGCAGCGCGGTTACCGCAACGGCATTTACCTCGTGCAGGAGAGTTTCGTCGTCGGGTTCAAGAACCCCCGGCTGCTCAAGCTGGCCAGCGGCCTGGCCCAGTGGCACCTGGCGCGCCAAGTACCGGACCGTGAGCTGCGCCGCAAGCTCGTCCCCGACTACACCATGGGCTGCAAGCGGACGCTCGTGTCCAGCGACTACTACCCGGCGCTCATGCGGCCCAACGTCGAGCTGACCACCGAGGGCATCGCCGAGGTGCGCCCCCGGTCGATCGTGACCCGGGACGGCCGCGAGCACGAGGTCGACGCGATCATCTTCGGCACCGGCTTCCACGTCACCGACGCGTTCGACGACGCCCGCATCACCGGGCGGGACGGGCTGAAGATCCAGGACGCGTGGAAGGACGGCATCGAGGCCCACCTCGGCGTCGCCGTGGCGGGCTTCCCGAACCTGTTCCTGCTGCTCGGGCCGAACTCCGGGCTCGGCCACAACTCGATGATCTTCATCATCGAGGCGCAGGTCCGGTACGTCCTGCAGTGCCTCGCGATGCTCGACGCGTCCGGCGGGGCCCGCATCTCCGTTCGTCCGTCCGTCCAGGACCGGTTCAACGCCTGGGTGCGGCGCAAGTCCGAGGGCGCCGTCTGGGTGTCCGGGGGCTGCACCAGCTGGTACCTCGACCGCGACGGCGTCAACCGCGCCGCGTGGCCCGCGTCCACCGTCGCCTACTGGCTGCGGACCCGCCGCCTCGACCCCGCCGACTTCGAGATCGAGCCGGACCTGCCCGCGCGCGGAGCACCGGTTCCGTGACGGGGCCCATATCGGCGGGCTCCCCGCGCCGATACAATCCCCTGCAATTCAACACACCATCCAATTAATCGAGCGGAGCGCGCAATGAGCATCGCGATCGTGACCGGAGGCGCATCCGGCATCGGCCGTGCGATCGCCACGTCCCTGGTGGCGCGCGGCGACACCGTCGTGGTCACCGACATCAACGAGGCCGGCGCCAAGACCGTCGCCGACCGGCTGAACACCCTCGGCCGCGGCAAAGCCGCCTCCGCTCGCCTCGACGTCACCGACCCCGACGCCGTCACCGAGCTGTACCGGGGCGTCAAGGACGAGCACGGGCGCCTCGACCGCGTCTTCAACAACGCCGGCATCGCCGTCGGCGGCCTCGCCGAGGAACTCACCCTCGACCACTGGAACCGCGCGATCGACATCAACCTCAAGGGCGTCGTCTACGGCGTCAACGCCGCCTACCCGATCATGCTGGAGCAGGGGAACGGCCACATCGTCAACACCGCGTCCCTCGCCGGGCTCGTCCCCATGCCCGTCGGCATCCCCTACACCGCCACCAAGCACGCCGTCGTCGGCCTCTCCCTCGGCCTGCGCGCCGAGGCCGCCGGGCGCGGCGTCAAGGTCAGCGTCGTCTGCCCCAGCTTCGTCAACACCCCGCTGCTCACCAACGTCAACCCCGACCTGCCCGAGACCGCGCTCAGCGGCGACGCCACCGGCGACATCAAGAAGGCGTCGCCGTTCCTCTACACCGCCGAGAAGCTCGCCCGCGACATCATGCGCGGCGTCGACCGCAACCAGGCGCTGATCGTCGCCCCCCGGCACGGCCGCGCCGCCTGGCGGGGCGTCCGCCTCAGCCCGTCCGGGGCCGTGCGCGTCGCGCAGATCGCCGTCGGCCGCATCCGCGCGGGCAAGTAGCCCGCCCCGCGTAGGCTGGAGCGCGTGGAACGGATCCTCGTCAGCTCCTGCCTCGCGGGACGGCCCGTCCGCTACGACGGCGCGGCCAAACCGGTCGACGACGGCCTCTTCGCGCGCTGGCGCGCCGAAGGCCGGCTCGTCCACTGCTGCCCCGAGGTGGCGGGCGGGCTCGCCGTGCCGCGCCCGCCCGCCGAGATCGTCGGCGGCGACGGCCGGGCCGTCCTCGACGGCGCCGCCACCGTCCGCACCGCCGCGGGCGAGGACGTGACGGACGCGTTCCTGCGCGGCGCCCGCCTCGCCCTCGACACCGCCCGCCGCGCCGGCGCCCGCATCGCCGTCCTCAAGGAGGGCAGCCCCTCCTGCGGCAGCGACCGCGTCTACGACGGCACCTTCACCGGCACCGCGACGCCCGGCGAGGGCGTCACCACCGCCCTCCTCGAACGCGCGGGCGTCCGCGTCTTCGGCGAGGACGACCTCGCGGCCGTCCAGGCGCTCCTGACCGACCTCGAATCCCGCTAGTACACGAATCCCGCTAGTACACCTCGGCGTCGCCGTACACGCCCGTCCCCGGCTCGTCGCACTGCGCGATGAACGCGGCCGGGAAGCCCGGCTCGAAGCCCGTCGCCGCCTCCAGCCGCGCGACCGCCTCCGCCGGCAGGACGACGTCGACGGCGCCGAGGTTCTCCGCGAGCTGCGCCGCGTCGCGCGCCCCGACGATCGGGTGCACCCGCGACCACCGCGCCCGCGTCCACGCCAGCGCCACCTGCGACGCCGGCACGCCCAGCTCCCCGGCGACCTCCACCACCGCCCGCGCCACCGCGTGGTCGCGCTCGCTCAACGCGGACGCGTCCACGCGCGTGGCGCCGTCCGGCGGCCGCGGCCCGGAGAACTTCCCGGACAGGACGCCCCGGGCCAGCGGCGCCCACGCGGCCACGCTCAACCCCAGCTCGTCCGCCATCGGCAGCAGCTCCCGCTCGACGTCCCGGTCCAGCAGGCTGTACGGCACCTGCAGGCCCGCGAACGGCGTCCAGCCCCGCCACTCCGCGAGCGTGTTCGCCCGCGACACCACCCACGCGGGCGCGTCCGAGATCCCGACGTACAGGACCTTCCCCGAACGGACGACGTCGTCCAGCGCCCGCATCGTCTCCTCGATCGGCGTGCGGCGGTCCCACACGTGCACCCACAGCAGATCGACGTAGTCGGTCCGCAGCCGCCGCAGGCTCCGCTCCAGCGACAGCACCAGGTTCTTGCGATGGTTGCCGCCGCCGTTCGGGTCGCCCGGGTCGCGGGAGACCGTGTACTTCGTCGCCAGCACGAACCGGTCGCGGCGCCCCGCGAGCAGCCCGCCCAGCACGGTCTCGCTCTCCCCGTACGCCGACGCCGTGTCGATGACGTTCCCGCCCGCGTCGGCGTAGACGTCCAGCATGGCCTTGTGACCCGGACCGTCCTCGAAGAAGCTCATCGCGCCGAAGAAGATCTCCGACACGCGCAGGCCGGTCCGTCCCAGCACTCGGTAACGCAAAAGACCCCTCCCGGTACGCGGCGAGGCCCCGCCTCGAGCCGCGCCCCAAGCCTTCCACGTTCCGGGACGGAACGGGCTACCCCTGGGCGGCCGCGTCCAGTCGGCGGAGCGCGCCGCGCACGACCTCCGGGTCGGTCGTCGCCCAGAACGGCGGCAGCGAGTTCTTCAGGAAGGCGCCGTACCGCGCGGTCGCCAGCCGCGGATCGAGGACCGCGACGACGCCGCGATCGTCCATCGACCGCAGCAGCCGGCCCGCGCCCTGCGCGAGCAGCAGCGCCGCGTGCGTCGCCGCCACCGACATGAACCCGTTGCCGCCCGCGGCCGCCACCGCCCGCGACCGCGCCGACGACACCGGGTCGTCCGGGCGCGGGAACGGGATCCGGTCCATGATGACGAGCTGCAGCGACGGGCCCGGCACGTCCACCCCCTGCCACAGCGACAGCGTGCCGAACAGGCAGGTCCGCTCGTCCTCGGCGAACCGCGCGACCAGCTGGCTCGTCGAGTCCTCGCCCTGGCACAGCAGCGGGTGCGACAGATGGTCCTTCAGCTCGTCCGCCGCCTGCCGCGCCGCCCGCATCGAGGAGAACAGGCCCAGCGTCCGGCCGCCCGCCGCCTCGATCAGCTCGGTGATCTCGGTGAGGTAGGCGTCGGCGAGGCCGTCCCGGCCCGGCTGCGGCAGATGCCGCGCGACGTACAGGATGCCCGACTTCGGATGGTCGAACGGGGACCCCACGTCCAGCCCCGACCAGGCGACCTTGGTCTCCTTCGCGTCCTTGCCCGCCGCGGTGACCGCGAGCCCCTCCGCGGCCGTCCGCGCGTCCCGCGAGGCGCCCTCGCCCAGCGGCGGCAGGCCCCACTGGCGGGCCAGCGGCTCGAACGACCCGCCCAGCGTCAGCGTCGCCGACGTCAGCACCGTCGTGCGCTGCTCGAACAGCGTCGTCCGGAGCAGCCCGCCCACGCCGATCGGCGCGACGTGCAGCGCCGGCGGCCGCTTCGGGCGGCCCTCCTGCACGAACGGCTGCTCCAGCCACACCACGTCGAACCGCTGCGCGATCTCCGGCTGGAACGCCTCCAGCAGCCGCACCGCCGTGTCGTGGACGTCCTCCAGCGACGACCGCGCCGCCTTCCGCGCGGCCATGTCGCCCGGGTCGTTGTCCTTCCGCTCCGGGCCGAGCGCGGTGATCGCGGCGTGCGCCGCGTCCCGCACGACGGCCAGGGTGTTGCCGAGCGCCGACGACAGGACGTCCATCCGCCCGCCCGGCATGTCCTCCAGCAGCACGCCGAGGCCCTCGCCGGCCTCCTTCAGCCGGTCGGCGAGGCCCTCCTCGATGAGCCGCCCGCAGCGCCGCGCCGCCGTCTCGACGGCCGGCGCGCTCAGCTCGCCCGTCGCCACCGACGTGACCCGGTCGACCAGCTCGTGCGCCTCGTCCACGATCACCACGTCGTGCTCGGGCAGGACCTGGAACTCCTCCAGCGCGTCGATCGCCAGCAGCGCGTGGTTGGTCACGACGATGTGCGCGTCCCCCGCCCGCGCGCGCGCCAGCTCCGCGAAGCACTCCGTCCCGTGCGGGCAGCGCTGCGCCCCCAGGCACTCCTTCGCGCTGACCGCGACCTGCCGCCACGCCTGCTCGCTCACCCCGGGCACCAGCTCGTCCCGGTCGCCCGTCGTGGTCTCCTCGACCCACTCGTTCAGCCGCTTGACCTGCCGCCCCAGCGACGACAGCTGCTGCGGGTCGAACAGCCCGGCGCCGCCCTCCTCCTCGTCCGGCACGCCCGTCTGCACCCGATGCAGGCACAGGTAGTTGCGCCGGCCCTTGAGGATCGCGAACCGCAGCTCCGTCCCCAGGAGCGGCCCGAGCGCCTCCGCGAGCCGCGGCAGGTCACGGTCGACGAGCTGGCGCTGCAGCGCGATCGTCGCCGTCGACACCACCACCGTGGTCTGCTTCTCCACCGCGTGCCGGATCGCCGGGACCAGATACGCGAGCGACTTGCCGGTGCCGGTGCCCGCCTGGGCCGCGACGTGCTCGCCCGACTCGATCGCCTTGCGGACGGCCTCCGCCATCTTCGTCTGGCCGGGACGCTCGGCGCCCCCGATGGCCTCGACGGCGGCGGCGAGCAGGGTCGCCATGTCGGGAATCTGGGTGTCGCTGCCGGTGAGCAGTTCTGGGGCGGGCACGACGCCCGACCCTACCGTCCGCCGCCGACAACCGCGTCCCGTCCGGACACCGGGACGTCCCCTTTGCGGGGGCTCGCGTTCAATGCACGGCCAGGGTCGGCCAAGATGGTGGCGTGTCTGCTGAAAGAGAAGTCCTGACCTGGGAGTTGTTCGGCACCGCGAGCCGCGAGCTGGCGCAGGCGGTCGCCGACAGCGGCTACCGCCCCGACCTGATCCTGTCCATCGCCCGCGGCGGCCTGTTCGTCGCCGGATCCCTCGGCTACGCGCTGGACGTGAAGAACCTGCACGTGATGAACGTCGAGTTCTACACCGGCGTCGACGAGCGTCTCGACCTCCCCGTCATGCTCCCGCCCGTCCCCAACGCGGTGGACCTGTCCGGCGCCAAGGTCCTCGTCGCCGACGACGTCGCCGACACCGGCGCGACCCTCAAGCTCGTCCGCGACTTCTGCGCCGACCACGTCGCGGACGTCCGCTGCGCGGTGGTGTACGAGAAGCCCGCGTCCTCGGTCAAGTGCGAGTACGTCTGGCGGCACACCGACCGCTGGATCAACTTCCCCTGGTCCACCGAGCCCCCGGTCGTCGCCAAGCCCCACCAGGTGCTCGACGCCTGAGTTATCCACAGGCAGCGGAATTCTGACCGTCCCCCGCGCCCGCCTGCGAGGGTCGATGGCATGAGTCCACTGGTCATCCGCTCCGCCCAGGACGCCATCGCCGCCGTCCCGTACATGCTCGGCTTCCACCCGTCCCGCAGCCTCGTCGTGATCGGCTTCGACGGGCCGCCGAACACCTGCGCCGTCCGCCTGGATTTACCGGTGGACGGCGCCGCCGGCCAGGCGTCCGGGATGCTCGCCGGCAACGGCTTCCGCCGGGCCCTCCTGCTCGGATACGGCGGCCCCGAAGAGGTCGCCGCCGCCGCCGTCGCCATGCGCGCGGCCCTCGCCGCCGCGGGCGTCGACACCGTCGAGGCCATCCGCGTCGACGCGCACCGGTGGTGGTCGCTGACCTGCGACGACGACTGCTGTCCCGCCGAGGGCACGCCCTACGACAGCACCGGCAGCGTCGTCGCCGCCCAGGCGACCTTCGCCGGGCACGTCGTCCTCGCCGACCGGGACGAGCTGGTCCGCTCGGTCCAGCCCGTCCCGGACACCCCCTCCCTCCGCGCCGCCACCGAACGCGCCGAGAAACGGTTCCTCGCCAAAGCCCGCGAACCCTCGGCCCGCTACCGCTCCCGGGCGACGGAAGAGGGAGTCGCGTTCATCGCCTCCCTCTCCGCCGACCTCACCGACGACGAGGTCGCCTGGCTCGGCGTGCTGCTCACCGACCGCCGCGTCCGCGACGAGGCGTGGATCCGCATCGACGAAGACGCGCCCGCCGAAGACATCCGCTTCTGGCGCGACGTCACCCGCCGCGTCCGCGACCCCTACGCCGCCGGCCCCGCCGCCCTCCTCGCCTACGCCGCCTACGCCGCAGGCGACGGCGGCCTCGCCAACATCGCCCTCGACCGGGCCCTCGACGCCGACCCCGACTACTCGATGGCCGTCCTCCTGCGCCAGGTCATCACCTCCGGCATCCCGCCGTCCAAGGCCAAGATGCGCATGACGCCCCGCGAGCTGGCCGCCGCCTACGACGAGAAGGAAGCCGGATGATCAACCCAGCCCTCGCCACGCCACCACCACGACCGCGCCCGTCACCACCGCCGCGACCCAGAACGGAGCCGTGAGCCCGAACGCCCCCGCGATGAACCCGCCCGCCACCATGCCGCCCGCCGCACCGGCGGCGTCCAGCAGCGCGTAGGCGCTGCCGACCCGTCCCATCAACCGATCGGGAGTGGCCCGCTGGCGCACGGTCGCCGCGATCGCCCCCCACACCATCGTGTGGACGCCGAACACCACCAGCACGATCGCGGCGACCCACGCCCGTCCCGTCAAGGCCAGCCCGACATGCGTGAGCGCCTCCACGACGAGCCCGCCCCGCAGCAACGCCGCGGTTCCCAGCCGCTTCTGCAGCACCCGCGCCATCGAAGCGCCCACCAACCCGCCCACGCCGAAGGTGGTGAGCAGCCATCCGTACCCGGCCGCCGACAGCCCCAGCCGCTCCCGCGCGTACAGCACGAACACCGAGAACGCCGAGCAGAACGCCACGTTCGCCACGCCCATCGACACCGCGAGCGTCCGCAGCAGCCGGTGCGACCACAGGAACCGCACCCCCTCCGCGATCTCCGCCCGCAGATTCCGCTCCCGGCGCTCCACCGGCACCGGCCGCATCCGCGCCACCAGCACCGCCGCCACCACGAACGTCACGGCGTCGAACGCGAACGGCAAGGCCGCCGCCGCCCCGAACAGCGCCGCCCCGAGCGGCTTGGCCAGGAACTGGTTCCCGACCGTGAACGTCGCCATGAACACCGCGTTCGCCGACGGAAGGTGCCGCGCGGGCACCACCGACGGCAACCGCGCCACCGCCGCCGTGTCCGCGAGCGTCTCGCCCGTCCCGAGCAGGAAGAACACCACGTACAGCAACGGAACCCCGACCGACTCCGCGGCCACGAGCACCGCCAGCCCCGCCAGCACGCCCCCGCGCAGCAGATCGACCACCATGATCAGCCGCTGCCGATCCACCCGATCGACCAGCGCCCCGCTCACGAGCGAGAACAGCAACCAAGGCAACGCCTGGACGAACGCCGCCCCCGCCACCAGCACCGGATCCCGCGTCAACGACGCCGTCAGCAACGGCCCCGCCACCGCGGTGACCCCGTCACCGACATTGGACACACCCGAAGCCACCCAAAGTTTTATGAAGTCCGCGGACCAATAGCCACGCAAGACGAACTCCCAACGAAGAAGGAAAGGACCATGAGAAGCCCCACCCACTCCGCGAACACACCAGCGCCGCTCCACGCCTACGGGCCGCACACGCCTCAGCAACCAGAGCGCCGCCCAGGCACCCCTTCGGCACAGCCGGGCCCCACGGCACTCACACACGCGCAAGCACTCAGGGCACCGCCCATCCGCCAAGGCCACATCCAGGGGCCCGCCCTGACGCCTAACGACCTCAAGCCAAGTGAGCCGAGCCGTCATACCGGCGCACGCACGCAACCGGCCGCGTCATCCGCCGGGCCGCCCAGGGGCGCTCCACTCGCGATCCGGCCCATGCCGCTCCGGCCGACGCCGCTGGCGCGGTGCCGGGCCGGGTGGTGCCGGGCCGGGTGGTGCCGGGTGCCGCTCTGGTCGCCGCGTTGGGCGGTCGCGTCGGCGGACGCACGCATGGCGTGGGCACCGCAGCCGGTCAGGCGGGAGGCCGGGTGTGTCATCCGCCGGGCCGTTTGCGGGCGCTTCACCCGCGAATTGGCTCGAGCCGCCCCGGCCGACGTTGCTGGCGCGGTGCCGGGGTGGTGCCGGGGCCGTCCTGGCCGCCGCCGTGCCGGACGGTCGCCGCTCTGGCCGCCGCTGCGCTGGCCGTCGTGCCGGTTGGACGCACGCAACACGGGGGTGCCGCAGTTGGTCAGGAGTGCGACCGGGCGTGTCATTCGGCGGGCCGGTCGCGGGCGCCTCACCGGCTAGGGTCCCGGTTCACTCCGGCCGATGCCGGCCGCGCGGTGCCGTGCCGGGGTGTTGCTCCCGCCTGGCCGGGCCGACGGCGTCCTGGCCCCGCGTCGCGTCGGGGCGATGGCCGATGTTTGCGGCCGGTGGGGGACGGTCACCGGGGTGGTGTGCCGGCGGATGTTGGCGGTGCGGGCGTGTGTTGGTCGACGTGCTCGGACGCGCCGGGTGGTGCTCGCAGGTGCAAGCGTCCACGGGACACCGTGTTGCCGGCAGTCCGTCCGCCGGCCGACGGATCATTGGCCGGGCGTGGCCTGCCCGTCGGCCCCGTGTTGGCCGTGAACGGTCAGGTACGCGGCGGGTTGCCTGCCTGGGGCTGCCGCCGGCGTGTGGCGCTGGTGTTCAGTTGTGGGTGGGGTTGTGGGATTCGGTGTGCATGCGGGTCCCCTCTCCTGGGTGGAGATGCGGGGGGACGGTAACCCGCGGGGGCGGGGGGTGCAACGGGGTTTTCGTCAGGAGGAGACGGCCTCGCCGGGCTTGCCGGGGTCGATGCGGCGGTCGCGGTTGCGGGCGTTCCAAGCGCGCATCCGCGGGGGGTAGCCGACGATCTGGACGTCGTAGACGGGGGCGCCGAGGTCGCGGGCGACCTTGCCGATGACCTCGGGGGCGCCGACGCGGCGGCGGGTCCACTCGCCGTCGTGGGCGACCGCGACCGCGGTGGTGTCGGTGGCGAAGGTCTCCGGTTCGACGAAGAACTCGACGCCGCGGCGGGAGCGCGCGAAGGCGATCAGCGCCTCGATGTCGGCGTCGGTGGCCTCGCGGTCGAGCTTTGTCACCGAGGACCCGCGGTGCTTGCGGATCCCGAACCGGTCCCGGAACCTCATGGTCTGCCCTGTCGGCTGGGTGGCGCCCCCGTTCCCGGGGCTGGTCTGACGATAAACGATCGCTTGCTCGCGGCGGTTCCCGACACGGCGGTCGCGTCCCGGACGGGCGGGGCTTCGCGATCTAGACTGGCGGGGCTCGAAGATCGGGGGGAGCAGATGGACGGGCCTGGCCTGGTCCGGCGGGGGGCCGCGGCCGTGCTCGCGGCCGCGTTGTGCGGGTGGCTCAGCACGCTGGCGCCGCCCGCCGGGCGGGTGGAGCTCGTGGTCGTGCAGGCGGTGCGGGAAGAGCCGGAGCCGCCGAAGCCGCCGCCGGTGCGGGACGTCGACTGCGCGCGGGCGAAGTGCGTGGCGCTGACGTTCGACGACGGGCCGGTGCCCGGGACGGCGGAGCTGCTCGACATGCTCGAGGCGCGGGGCGTCCGGGCGACGTTCTTCCTCGTGGGGGAGAAGGCCGCGGAGCACCCGGAACTGGTGCGGCGCGAACACCTGGCGGGGCACGAACTCGGGAACCACAGTTACACGCACGCGGACCTGGGGGCGGCCTCGAAGGAGCGGGTGCTGTCGGAGCTGCGGAGGACGCAGGACGTCATCCGGGACGCCACCGGGTTCACGCCCGTGCTGCTGCGGCCGCCGTACGGTTCGATGTCGAAGACGCTGACGCGGGAGGCGCGGAAGATGGGGCTCTCGCAGGTGCTGTGGTCGGTGGACCCGCAGGACTGGAGCGAACGCGACACCGGGTCGGTCGAGGAGCGGGTCGTCGAGGGGACGCGGCCGGGGGCGGTCGTGCTGATGCACGACATCCACGGTTCGACGGTGGACGCGGTGCCGGAGATCATCGACCGGCTGCGGGACGACGGGTACGTGTTCGTCACCGTGTCGGAGTTGTTCGGCGGCCGGCTCAGCCCCGGGGAGGAGTTCGTCGAACGGGAATCAGGGCAGCCTCAGGGACTTCCCTGATGGCCCGGCGGGCGGTGGTCGCGGAGTATGGGGGCATGAGCACTCATGGCCACCTGCGGGTGTCGGACGCCGAGCGGGAACCCGCCCTCGGACGGCTGAAGGACGCGTTCGCCGAGGGGCGGATCGATCACGACGAGTTCGACATGCGCACGCATCTGGTGCTGACGGCGAAGACGCGGGACGATCTCGCCGCGGCGACGGGGGACCTGGCGCCCGCGCCGGCGGCGGCGGGCCCGGTGGCGGCGCCGGAGGGCGGCGACCGGGTGGCGGCGGCGGTGGCGCACGGGCTGGGGGCGTGGACGCTGTTCGTCGGGCCGCTGGTGGTGATGCTGACGCGGGGCCGCCGGTCGGAGTACGTGCGCCGGCAGGCCGCGGAGGCCGTGAACCTGCAGCTGACGCTCCTGCTGATCACGATCGTGACGTTCGGGGTCGGCGGCATGGTGTACGCCGTGGCGTGGATCGCGTCGATCGTCGCGGCGATCTACGCGCTGGCCGGGGAACCGTTCCGGTACCCGTGGATCTTTCGCCCGGTGAAGTAGCGCACGGGTTTGTGGGCGTGTCCCTACGGGGAAAGGTTGACCGACCGCCTCGTAGGGAGATGGATCGGCATGCCCATGCCTTTATTCCCCTCCCTGCCTGTGATGACTACAACGTCCGGGTTATGTGGACCGTACATGGGATGATCGATTAACTATGTTCGGGAGGGGTACATGACGGAGCTTGCGATCAAGGGCGATCACCAGCGGGCGGTGGAGGCGCTCAGGCGGTCCTACGCGGCGATCCCGGCGGGCACGCCGGTGCGGCTGGCGAAGAAGACCTCGAACCTTTTCCGGTGGCGCGACCCCTCGGAGGCCCCCGGCTTGGACGTGTCGGGGTTCGACCGGGTGCTGAGCGTGGACCCGGACGAGCGGACCGCGCAGGTCCAGGGCATGACGACGTACGAGGACCTGGTCGACGCGACGCTCCCGCACGGGCTGATGCCGACGGTCGTCCCGCAGCTGAAGACGATCACGCTGGGCGGGGCGGTCACCGGGCTGGGCATCGAGTCGACGTCGTTCCGCGACGGTCTCCCGCACGAGTCGGTGCTGGAGATGGAGGTCCTGACCGGGGACGGGCAGATCGTCACGGCGACGCGCGACAACGAGCACGCGGACCTGTTCTACGGGTTCCCGAATTCCTACGGGACGCTCGGCTACTCGCTGCGGCTGAAGATCGAGCTGCGGCCGGTGCGGCCGTACGTCCGGCTGCGGCACCTGCGGTTCGGCGACGCGGCGTCGCTCGCGAAGGCGATGGCGGAGATCACCGAGTCGCGGACGTACGAGGGCGAGGCCGTCGACTTCATGGACGGCACGGTGTTCAGCGGGTCGGAGCAGTACATCACGCTGGGGTTCTTCACCGACGAGGCGCCGTACACGTCCGACTACACCGGTCAGGAGATCTACTACCGGTCGATCCAGCGGCGGTCGGTCGACTTCCTGACGATCCGCGACTACATCTGGCGCTGGGACACCGACTGGTTCTGGTGCTCGGGCGCGTTCGGGGTGCAGAACCCGCTCGTGCGGCGGGTGTGGCCGGACAAGGCCAAGCGGTCGGACGTGTACCGGAAGCTGGTCGCGTACGACCGGCGGTACCACATCGTCGCGCGCGTGGAGCGGTGGCGGGGGCTGCGGCCGCGCGAGGACGTCATCCAGGACATCGAGGTCCCGGTGGAGCGGCTGCCGGAGTTCCTGGAGTTCTTTCACGAGAAGATCGGGATGAGCCCGATCTGGCTGTGCCCGCTGCGGGTGAAGGAGCAGTGGCCGCTGTACCCGCTGGAGCAGGGCCGGACGTACGTGAACGCGGGGTTCTGGGGGACGGTGCGGATCCCTCCGGGGCAGATCCCCGAATACCACAACCGGCTGATCGAGCGCAGGGTCGCCGCCCTGGACGGGCACAAGTCGCTGTACTCGACGGCGTTCTACGGCCGGGACGAGTTCTGGCGCTACTACGACGGGGAGACCTACCGGCGGCTCAAGGGGTCCTACGACCCGGACGGGCGGCTGCTGGACCTCTACGACAAGTGCGTGCGCGGGCGCTGACCTGGCGCCCGCCGTTTTCGGGGGGCCCGGTGGCGAGCGGCGGCCGACCGCGTCGGCGGCCGGTGGACTCGCCCGTCCGGGTGGAGAGACAGGAGGGAACAAGATGACGCTGGCCAAGGTCTTCGAGCAGCTCGCCGGGCCGCAGGCGCCAGTGGAGTTCACGGCGTACGACGGATCGCGGGCGGGGGCGCCCGGCGCCGACATCCGGGTGCACGTGCGTTCGCCGTACGCGGTGTCCTATCTGGTGCATTCGCCGGGGGCGCTCGGTCTCGCGCGCGCCTACGTGACCGGGATGATCGACGTCCACGGGGACATGATCACGGCGCTGTCCACGATGCAGGCGCTGTTCGGCGAGGTGACGGGGCGGCAGAAGGCGGGGATCCTCGCCGAGGTGATGCGCGACCCGCTGCTGCGCGGCGCGGTGTCGCGCCGGCTGGACCCGCCGCCGCAGGAGGCGCCGTTCAGCCGGATCCCGTCGTGGCTGCGGCACTCCAAGCGGCGCGACGCGCGGGCGATCTCCCATCACTACGACGTGTCGAACACGTTCTACGAGTGGGTGCTGGGCCCGTCGATGGCGTACACGTGCGCGTGCTTCCCGAGGGAGGACGCGACGCTGGAGGAGGCGCAGTTCCACAAGCACGACCTGGTGGCCAAGAAGATCGGGCTGAAGCCCGGGATGCGGCTGCTGGACGTGGGCTGCGGCTGGGGCGGCATGGTGATGCACGCCGCGCAGGAGTACGGCGTGAAGGCGCTGGGCGTGACGCTGTCGAAGCAGCAGGCGGAGTGGGCGCAGAAGGCGATCGCCGACCGCGGCCTGTCGGAGCTCGCGGAGGTCCGGCACCTGGACTACCGGGACGTGGCCGAGACCGGGTTCGACGCGGTCAGCTCGATCGGGCTCACCGAGCACATCGGCAAGGCGAACCTGCCGTCGTACTTCTCGTTCCTGTACGGGAAGCTGAAGCCGGGCGGGCGGATGCTGAACCACACCATCACGCGTCCCGACAACCTGGCTCCGCCGCGGAAGGAGAACGGGTTCATCAACCGGTACGTGTTCCCGGACGGCGAGCTCGAGGGTCCGGGGTACGTCCAGATGCAGATGAACGACGCCGGGTTCGAGATCCGGCACCAGGAGAACCTGCGGGAGCACTACGCCCGCACGCTCACCGGCTGGTGCCGCAACCTGGACGAGCACTGGGACGAGGCCGTCGCCGACGTCGGTGAGGGCACGGCCCGCGTGTGGCGCGTCTACATGGCCGGGTGCGTGCTCGGCTTCAATCAGAACTGGATCCAGCTGCACCAGACGCTCGGGGTGAAGCTGGACGAGAAGGGCAACTCCCACATGCCGCTGCGTCCCGACTGGGGCGTGTGACGGCGGCGACGCTCCCGCAGGATTGACGAGCCGACCGGGTGACCGGCCGGCTCGTCGCGTTTTCCGGGATCGCGCAAGACGTCCGGCGCGCGCGTGTACACGGCATCTGTCGGGGGACGGGCGTGGCGTGGAGCGTCGCAGAGGGGTCGCGGAGGTCGCCGAGGATCTGCTGGGCGTCCGGGGGTTGCGTCCGGGCCAGCGGGAGGCGATGGAGGCGCTCGCCGGCGGACGGGACGCGCTGGCGGTGCTGCCGACGGGGTCGGGGAAGTCGGCGGTGTACGAGGTGGCGGGGGTGCTGCTGGGCGGGCCGGTCGTGGTGGTGTCGCCGCTCGTGTCGCTGCAGCGCGACCAGGCGCTGGGGCTGCGGGAGGCGGGCCTGGAGACGCACGTCCTGAACGCGACGGCGGGACGGGCGCGGCGCGAGCGGGCGCATGCGGCCCTCGCCGCGGACCGTCCGGCGTTCGTGTTCATGGCGCCCGAGCAGCTGCTCCGCGAGGACGTGCGGGCGCGGCTGGGGGAGTCGCCGCCGCGGTTGCTGGTCGTGGACGAGGCGCACTGCATCTCCGCGTGGGGGCACGACTTCCGCCCGGACTACCTGCGGCTCGGCGCGGTCGTCGCGGCGCTGCGGGACCGTCCGGTGGTGGCGGCGCTGACGGCGACGGCCGCGCCGCCGGTCCGCGCGGAGATCGTCGAGCGGCTCGGCATGCGGGATCCGGCGGTGATCGTCCGGGGGTTCGACCGGCCGGGGATCCGGCTGTCGGTGCGCCGGTTCGGGGATCCGGACGAGCAGGCCGACGCCGTCGTGCGGACCGCGGATGAACTGGACGGCTCGGGCATCGTCTACGCGGCGACGCGCAAGGACACGACCAGGTACGCGGAGCGACTGCAAGGCGCGCGCGCCTACCATGCGGGCCTGCGCAAGAAGGAGCGGGACGCGGTCCAAGCGGACTTCATGGACGGACGCACGCGCATCGTCGTCGCGACGAGCGCGTTCGGCATGGGGATCGACAAGCCGGACATCAGGTTCGTGCTGCATGCGCGCGTCCCCGGTTCGCCGGACGAGTACTACCAGGAGATCGGCCGCGCGGGACGGGACGGCGAACCCGCCGAGGCCGTCTGCTTCTACCGTTCCGAGGATCTCGGGCTGCCGCGCTTCTTCACCGGCGGCCTCCCGGACGAGGAGGCGCTCGGCGCCGTCTACGCGGCGGTGCGCGACGGGACCGCGACGCGCCGGGAGCTGGCGGCGCGCACCGGGGTGTCGGCCCGCAGGCTGGCGGTGCTGCTGGACCTGCTCGCGGAGGCCGGGGCGGTGCGCCCGCGGCGGCGCGTGCGTCCCGCCCCTAATCCGCCGTCCCGGGACGCGGCGGTCGCGGAGGCGGTGCGCCGCGCGGAGAACCGGCGGGACGTGGAGCGGACCCGCATCGAGATGATGCGGCGGTACTGCGAGCTGACCGACTGCCGCCGCCGCTTCCTGCTGCGCTACTTCGGCGAGACCTACGACCGGCCGTGCGGGCACTGCGACAACTGCGAGGCGGGCCGTGCCGAGGCGCGCGCGGACAATCGCGCGTTCCCGACGGGCGCGCGGGTGGAGCACCGCGAGTGGGGGCGCGGGCGGGTCGTGGAGGGCGCGGGCGACCGCGTCACCGTCCTGTTCGACGACGTCGGCTACCGCGAGCTGCTCGTCGAATCGGTCCTGGACAACGATCTGCTCAAGCGCGTCTAAACCCGGTCAACATTCCACCCGCGCCGATATCCCCGCAGGTCGAACGGGGTAGGCGGGGAGCAGGACCGTCGAGCTCGGGGGGACGCGTGGCCATGCACATCCGGTCCCCGGTGAAGCCGATGCTGGCGGCGACGGTCGACCGCGTGCCGGAGCCGCAGGCGTGCCCGGGCGGGTGCCGGTACGAGCCGAAGTTCGACGGGTTCCGCGCGATCGCGATCGTGGACGAGGCGGGCTCGGTGCTGCTGGCGTCCCGCCGCCGCACGCGGTTCAACGAGGCGTTCCCCGAGGTGGTGGCGGCCGTGGCGGCGCTGGTGCCGCCCGCGACGGTGCTGGACGGCGAGATCGTCCGGTGGGGTCCGGACGGGCGGCTGGACTTCGGCGCGCTGCAGCGCCGGCACGTCGCCGGGCGCCGCCGCCCGGACCTGGCGCGGACCGAGCCGTGCCACTACGTGGCGTTCGACGTGCTGGAGACCGGCGGCGCGGACCTGCGGCCGCGCCCGCTGCGGGAGCGCCGCGCGGTCCTGGAGCGGCTGCTCGGGGACGTCCCGCCCGCCGCGCGGGTGGTGGCGTCGCCGCAGACGGCGGACGTCGCGGAGGCGCGCCTGTGGTTCGAGGCGCTCGCCGAGCAGGGCATCGAGGGCCTGGTCGTCAAGGACGCGGACGGCGCGTACCTGGAGGGCCGGCGGCGCTGGCAGAAGGTGAAGCGGCGGACGACGGCGGAGGGGATCGTCGGCGGGGTCACCGGCACGCGGCAGGCGCCGGAGTCGCTGATCCTGGGCCGGTTCGACGCGGACGGCCGGCTGCGGGTGGTCGCGCGGACGACGCCGCTGCCGCCCGCCGCGCGCACCGAGCTGGCGGCGGTGCTGCACCCGGGGTCGCCCGACCATCCGTGGCCGGCCGAGCTGCCGTCGGGGTTCGCGGGCGGCCCGTACGGGTCGCACCCGCCGATCCGGTACGTCCGCACCGAGCCGGAGACGGTGGTGGAGTTCAGCGCGGACGCGGCCGTGGAGAACGGGCGCTGGCGGCACGCCGTCCGGTACGTCCGGATGCGGGCGGAACTGGACCCGTCGGACGTGCCGCCGTTCGGCAACCCGTACTGACCGACCCGTACTGACCGACCCGTACTGACCGTCCCGCGTCAGCCGGCGAGCCAGTCGAGGATCAGCCGGTTGACCTCGGCGGGCCGGTCGCGCTGCAGGAAGTGCCCGGCGCCGGGGACGAGCCCCGCGCGGGAGCCCGGCGGCAGCGCGGCGACGATCGGCGCGAGGTCCCCGCCGGGCGCGACGACGTCCGCGCCCATGCAGCCGTCCTCCTCGCCGTGCAGGTAGAGGACGGGACGGGTGCCGCGCGCGTCCGTCGCCTCCTGTGCGGTCGCGTACCGTTCGATGTGCCGTCCGGGGTCGAGCATCGCGCGGTAGTAGCCGAGCGCGGCGGTGATGTTCGCGGGAGTGGCGAGGCATTCCATGACGCGGTCGACCTCCTCGGAGGGGTCGGCTGCGCCGGACGGCGACCAGTCGCGCCACAGGCCCTCGACGAACTCGCGGTTGAGGATCGTCTCGGCGAGCGCGGTCTGGAACACGAACACGTAGAACGAACGCTTGAGCTGCCCGTACGCGAAGAACGAGCTGACCAGCACCTCGATGGGCGGGACGGCCATCGCGACGGCCCTGCGCCAGCGGTCCGGCGCCATGCTCGCGGCCCCGTAGGTCGCGGCCGCGCCCCAGTCGTGACCGATGATCACCGCGTCCGGGCCGCCGCCGAGGGCCTCGTGGAGCGCAACGGCGTCGGCGGCCAGCGCGCCCGTCTGGTAGGCGCCGTCCGCCGGGACGGACGTGGGCGCGTAGCCGCGCATGAACGGGGCCACGGCGCGGTATCCGGCGGCGGCCAGGTCGGCCAGGAGGGGACGCCACGTGTGGGGGGAGTCGGGGAAGCCGTGCAGGCACAGCGCCAGCGGCCCGTCCGGCGGGCCGGCCTCCAGGTAGCCGAACGTCAGCCCGTTCGCGTCGATCGTCCCGTCGGAGATGTCGGTGAAGTCGCCCATATGCTCGCCTCCTCGTCGCGCCGCCACCCTCTCATCACGGGGGCGGCGGCGATGTGACCCGGGTCACCTCTTGGTGATCGGACTCCCGCACCGGACTTTACTTTGAGAGGGTGCATGTAAACCGAATCAGGTTCGGAAGGATGAGGTGACGACAGTGCTCAAGGCCGAGGACATCAACCTGACGGACTGGGACTTCTGGCGCCGTCCGCACGACTACCGCCATGAGGCGTTCAAGGCGCTGCGGTGGCACGGCGAGCTGATCCGCTACGACGAGCCCGAGGTCGTCATCGTCGAGCAGGGCCCCGGCTACTACGCGCTGACCCGGCACGCCGACGTCGTCGAGGCGTCCCGCCGTCCCCAGGACTTCTGCTCGGGACGCGGCACGATCAGCATCCCCGACATGCCCGGCGACCTGCACGAGTACTTCGGCTCCATGATCAACATGGACGACCCGCGGCACGCCAAGATCCGCCGCATCGTCTCCCGCGCGTTCTCCCCGCGGATGATCCAGCGGTTCGAGGACAAGGTCGAGGCGGTCGCCGCCGAACTGGTGGACGGCATCGCCGCCGGCCACGGGACGGGCGACTTCGTGCAGGACGTCGCCGCCCGCCTCCCCTTGAAGATCATCTGCGACATGATGGGGATCGGCGAGGAGCACTACGGCGCCGTCCTGGACGCCACGAACGTCATCCTCGCCGGCAACGACGCGGAGTTCCTCCCCACCGGCAGCGCCGAGGAGATGGCGATGGCGCTGCTCGGCGCCGGCGAGAGCCTCAAGGGCCTCGTGGAGGACCTCGGGCGCCGCCGCCGCGCCGAGCCCACCGACGACCTGACGTCCGCGCTGGTCAACGCCAACATCGACGGGGAGTCGCTGACCGACCAGGAGCTCGGCTCCTTCTTCATCCTGCTCGTCGTCGCGGGCAACGAGACGACCCGCAACGCGATCGCGCACGGCCTCGACCTGTTCACCCGGCACCCCGAGCAGCGGGCCCTGCTCACCGCGGACTTCGACGGCCGGATCGCGGGCGCCGTCGAGGAGATCGTCCGCTACGTGTCCCCGGTGATCTGGATGCGCCGCACCGCGACCCGCGACACGACGCTGAACGAGCACGAGATCAAGGAGGGCGACAAGCTCGTCCTGTACTACTGGTCCGCGAACCGGGACGAGACGGTCTTCACCGACCCGGAGAAGTTCGACATTCTCCGCGACCCCAACCCGCACGTCGGGTTCGGCGGCCCCGGACCGCACTTCTGCCTGGGCGCCCACCTCGCCCGCCGCGAGATCACCGTGATGTTCCGCGAGTTGCTGCGCCGCGTCCCCGACATCCGGGCCGGGGAGCCCGAGCGGCTCGAGTCGAACTTCATCAACGGCATCAAGCGCCTGCCGTACACGTTCTGAACGCGCGAACGGGCCCTGGCCGACCGGCCGGGGCCCGCTCCGCAGGGCCGTTCGCGGACGGGGTCAGCGCAGCTCGCGCTTGAGGATCTTGCCCGTCGCGGTCATCGGCAGCTCGTCACGGAACTCGACGATCCGCGGGTACTTGTAGTTCGCGAACTGCTCCTTGCCCCACGCGACCAGCTCGTCCTCGGTGACCGTGGCGTCCGGCGTGCGGATCACGTACGCCTTGATCTCCTCGCCGTGGCTGTCGTGCGGGACGCCCACCACGGCGGCCAGCGACACCTGCGGGTGGGTCATCAGGACCTCTTCGAGCTCCCGCGGGTACACGTTGTAGCCGCCCCGGATGATCATGTCCTTGGAGCGGTCGATGATGTAGTAGTAGCCGTCCTCGTCGCGGCGGGCCACGTCCCCGGTGCGGAACCAGCCGTCGCGGATCGCGGCGTCGGTCGCCTCGGGCCGCTTGTAGTAGCCCTTCATGATGTTGTGGCCGCGGATCGCGATCTCGCCGGGGCCCTCGCCCTCGACGTCCTTCCAGTCGTCGTCGATCAGCTTCATCTCGACGCCCCACACCGGCAGCCCGATCGAGCCGGGCTTGGTCGGACGGTCCGGGCGGTTGAACGACGCGACCGGCGACGTCTCCGACAGCCCGTAGCCCTCCAGCACGTCCGCGCCGAACTTCTCCTTGATCCCCTTGAGGACCTCCATCGGCAGCGCCGCGCCGCCCGACACCGCGACCCGCAGGTTCTCCCGGATCGTCGCGACGTCCTCCGCGGACGTGTCGTCGGTCAGCAGCCCCCAGTACATCGTCGGGACGCCCGCGAAGATGTTCACCTTCTCGCGGACCATCAGCGCGACGGCCTCCTTGGCGTCGAACCGCGGCTGCATCACCAGCGTCCCGCGCCGGTAGAACCCGACGTTCATCACGCACGTCTGGCCGAAGATGTGGAACAGCGGCAGCGTCACCAGCGACACGTCGTGCAGCGTCTTGGCGAACAGCGTGTCGTCCACCATCGCGTTCATCAGCAGGTTGCCGTGCGACAGCTCGGCGCCCTTCGGCTGCCCGGTCGTCCCGCTCGTGTAGATGATCACCGCGGTGTCGGTGGCCTCGCTCAGGTGCGGCTCGAACGTGCCGGGCTGCCCGCCCAGCGCCGCCCAGAACAGCTCCGCCCCCTCGATCGGCGACTCGGCCGCCGCCGGGTTCGCCGGCAGCAGGAAGAAGTGCTCGCACCCCTCGGCCTGGTCGAACCCGGCCTTGCCCATCTCGCCGAGCGGCAGCTCCGGCGTCCCCTCGAAGCAGAAGAACGCCTTGGCGTCGGAGTCGCCCAGGTGGTAGGCGATCTCGCGCGGCTTGAGCAGGACGTTCAGCGGGACGACGACCGCGCCCGCCTTGAGCGCCCCGAAGTAGACCATCGGGAAGTACGGCAGGTTGGGGCTGGACAGCGCCACCTTGTCGCCCGGTCCGATGCCGCGCGACCGCAGGAGGTTCGCGACCTGGTTCGCGACCGAGTCGATGAAGGAGTACGACAGCCGCAGGTCGCCGAACACGACGGCGTCGCGGTCCGGCGTCTCGCGGGCGGCGTCCTCCAGCAGCACGGACAGGTTGAGCATGGCACTCCTCGCGCGGAACGGATGACCGGCCGGTTGTTACCGACGAGTCTACGAATCGTTCCGCTCATCCTGCTGTATCCGCGCGGGTCCGCGCCATGGTGCGGCGCCCTTTTTGACGTGCCGTTTTGTGCCAAGCGCCCCGTTGCGGGGACGGGCGTGACGGCGGCGACACGGAGTGTCCCGGGCATGCCGGTCGTGTCCGGATCCGGGGCCCGATCGTGCGCGGGCGGTGCGCCGCCGCGCGTCCGTCCCCCGGCCCGGTTACGATGACCGTTCCGGGAAAAGGGGGCATTGTCGTGATCATTTTCGGCTGGCGCGTGGTGTTCTTCACCTTGGGCAAGGGTGTCTTCCACTGCCCGCAGTGCGGCGGCGACCGCGAGTACCGCCGCCGCCAGGGCCGCAACTTCTTCACCCTGTTCTTCATCCCGGTCCTGCCGCTGAACAAGACCGGCGGCGAGATCGTCGAGTGCGGCACCTGCCGCGGCCGCTGGACGCCCGGCGTCCTCGAGGTCCCGACGACCGCGCAGCTCGCGCACATGCCCGCGATGCTGCTGCGGATGGCGATCGCCCAGGTCCTGCGCTCCGGCGACTACACCCACGCGCCCGCCCGCTCCCGCGCCGTCGCCGTCGTCCGCCAGGCCGGCGAGACCGGCTACGACGAGAGCGCGCTGAACGCCGACCTCGGCCGCCCGTTCGACGAGGTCCGCCGGGAGATGGGGCGCGCCTCGTCCGCGCTGGCCCCCGAGGCGCGGGAGAGCATCCTGCGCGCCGCCGCCGAGATCGCCCTCATGGACGGGCCGCTCAGCGTCTCCGAGCAGGAGACCCTGAGCGCGGTCGGCGCCGACCTCGAGCTGACCCGCGTCCAGATCACCGGCGTCGTCTCCCTCGCCCGCCAGGCGTCCGGCCACTGACCCCCGCCGTCCCGGGCGGCGTCCGAGATATCCCCGGGCGACCGGGGTTGCGGTTGCGCTACGCTTGTTGTATGCATGCCAGGCTGCTCCTCGAACGGCCACGCTGACGCGAGAAAGTCAGCGTGGCGGCCCCTCCTGAGCGAGGGGCCGTTTCATTTCGGCGGACGGCCTGGCCCCTTTTCCCGGGACTCGCTAGGGACGGAAGAGAGAGAAAGCGTGAGCAGCGACGAGCAGTACGACCCGCGGGCGGTTCAGGACAGGTGGCAGGCCCGATGGGCGGAGCTCGACCCGTTCAAGGCCGCCGAAGGCGACGACGGCCGCGAGCGGCGCTACGCGCTGGACATGTTCCCCTACCCGAGCGGTGACCTGCACATGGGTCACGCGGAGGCGTTCGCGATCGGCGACGTCCCCGCCCGCTACTGGACCCAGCGCGGCTTCAACGTGCTGCACCCCATCGGCTGGGACTCCTTCGGCCTGCCCGCCGAGAACGCCGCGATCAAGCGCGACTCGCACCCGGCCGAGTGGACGTACGCCAACATCGACACCCAGGCGGCGTCGTTCCAGCGGTACGCGCCGTCCTTCGACTGGTCGCGGCGGCTGCACACCTCCGACCCCGAGTACTACAAGTGGACGCAGTGGCTGTTCCTGCGCTTCTACGAGCGGGGCCTGGCCTACCGCAAGGGCGGCCACGTCAACTGGTGCCCGAAGGACCAGACCGTCCTGGCGAACGAGCAGGTCGTCGGCGGGCACTGCGAGCGCTGCGGCACGCTGGTCGAAAAGCGCGTGCTGACCCAGTGGTACTTCAAGATCACCGAGTACGCGGACCGGCTGCTGGACGACATGGAGCAGCTGGAGGGCAAGTGGCCCGAGCGGGTCCTGCTGATGCAGCGCAACTGGATCGGCCGCTCCACCGGCGCCGACGTCGACTTCGTCATCGAGGGCCGCGACGAGCCCGTCACCGTCTACACCACCCGTCCCGACACCCTGTACGGCGCCACGTTCATGGTCGTCGCCGCGGACGCCGCGCTGGCCGAGGAGATCTGCGCGCCCGACCAGCGCGCCGCGTTCGAGGCCTACCGGGAGGAGGTCTCCCGGGAGAGCGAGATCGAGCGGCTGTCCACCGAGCGGGAGAAGACCGGCGTCTTCCTGGGCCGCTACGCGATCAACCCGGTGAACGGCGAGCGGCTGCCGATCTGGGCGTCCGACTACGTGCTGGCCGAGTACGGGCACGGCGCGATCATGGCGGTCCCCGCGCACGACCAGCGCGACCTGGACTTCGCGCTGAAGTTCGGGCTGCCGGTCCGCGTCGTCGTCGAGACCGGCCAGGCCGACCCGGCGGCCACGGGCGTCGCGACCCCCGGCGAGGGGCGGCTGGTCAACTCCGGCCCGATCGACGGGCTGGCCAAGGCGGACGGCATCGCCCGCATCATCGAGATCATGCAGGAGCGCGGCACCGGCCGGGCGTCGGTGAACTTCCGGCTGCGCGACTGGCTGGTGTCGCGGCAGCGGTTCTGGGGCTGCCCCATCCCGATCGTGCACTGCGACGCGTGCGGCGAGGTCCCGGTGCCGGACGAGCAGCTGCCGGTGCGGCTGCCCGACGGCCTGCGCGGCGCCGACCTGGCGCCCAAGGGCACGTCGCCGCTGGCCGCCGCGGCCGACTGGGTGAACACCGAGTGCCCCAAGTGCGGCGGCGCCGCGAAGCGCGACACCGACACGATGGACACGTTCGTCGACTCGTCCTGGTACTACTTCCGGTACTGCTCGCCGGGGTACGAGGGCGGCCCGTTCGACGTCGAGCAGGTCCGCAAGTGGATGCCGGTCGACCAATACACCGGCGGCGTCGAGCACGCCATCCTGCACCTGCTGTACAGCCGGTTCTTCACCAAGGTCCTGCACGACATGGGCATGGTCGACTTCACCGAGCCGTTCACGCGGCTGCTGAACCAGGGCCAGGTGATCAACCAGGGCAAGGCGATGTCGAAGTCGCTGGGCAACGGCGTCGACCTGGGCGAGCAGATCCGCGAGTTCGGGGTGGACGTCGTCCGGCTGGCGATCCTGTTCTCCGGGCCGCCCGAGGACGACATCGACTGGGCCGACGTGTCCCCGCACGGCATGTCGAAGTTCCTGTCCCGCGTGCACCGCATCGCGAGCGAGGTCGGGGCCGCCCCCGGCGCGGACCCGGCGTCCGGGGACGTCGCGCTGCGCCGCGCCACCGCCCGCACCGTCGACGAGGTCACGACCCTGGTCGAGTCGCAGCGGTTCAACGTCGCGATCGCGCGGATCATGGAGCTGGTCACCGCGGCCCGCAAGGCGATCGACTCGGGTCCCGGCGCCGCCGACCCGGCCGTCCGGGAGGCCGCCGAGACGATCGCCGTGCTGCTGTCGCTGTTCGCGCCCTACACCGCCGAGGAGGCGTGGTCGCTGCTGGGCCGCACCGCCCCGGTGGTCCGCGCGGGCTGGCCGTCCGCCGACCCGGCGCTGCTGGTCGAGGAGTCGGTCACCTGCGTCGTCCAGGTCGCCGGCAAGGTCCGCGACCGGCTGAAGGTGGCCCCGGGCATCGCGGGCGACGAGCTGGAGAAGCTGGCGCTGGCGTCGCCGAAGGTGCGGGACGCGCTGGGCGGCGCGGACATCGCGAAGGTGATCGTCCGCGCGCCGAAGATCGTGAACATCGTGCCGAAGCGCTGACACGGGAACGGCCGCCGGGGACGCCCCCGGCGGCCGTTCGCGCGTCGTCTCACATCTTGCGCAGGACCGCCACCACCCGGCCGAGGACGGACGCCTCGTCGCCGGGGATCGGCTCGTAGGCGGGGTTCTGCGGCATCAGCCAGATGTGCCCGTCCCGCCGCTTGAACGTCTTCACCGTGGCCTCGCCGTCGATCATCGCGGCGACGATGTCGCCCTGCTCGGCGACGGGCTGCTGGCGGACGACGACCCAGTCGCCGTCGGCGATCGCCGCGTCGATCATCGAGTCGCCGGTGACCTTCAGCAGGAAGTGCGTGCCCTCGCCGACGAGCTGCTTGGGCAGCGTGAAGACGTCCTCGACGGCCTCCTCGGCGAGGATCGGGCCACCGGCGGCGATCCGGCCGACGAGCGGCACGTACGCGGGCGCCTGGGCGGACGTCGTCCCGTCCGGGGTCTCGGGCTCGGTGCGCACCGGCGTCGCCCCCGGCACCCGCACCTCGACCGCGCGCGGCCGGTTCGGGTCGCGCCGCAGGAACCCCTTGCGCTGCAGCGTCCGGAGCTGGTGCGACACGCTCGACGTGCTGGTCAGGCCGACCGCCTCGCCGATCTCCCGCATGGACGGCGGATAACCGCGGCGCTGCACCGAATCGCGGATCACCTCCAGCACCATGCGCTGCCGCTGCGTCAGCCCCGACTCGTCCATCGGCCCGTCGGGCAGCTCCCGGACCTTGCTCATCGCTCGCCTCCCGGGCGCCTCGATCTCAATCACTCCTGGTCATGCACGTTATCGCGCTTCGGCGCCTCGATCAAACAATTGTTCGAAGTGCTCAGGTGTTTTCTGAGGACGTCCACAGAACATCGTACAGGCGTTCGATCCGGTTTTCTCGCGCCGGGGTCCGAGATGGCCGCTTCAACCGATACGCACCGCACGGTTTGCCCGTCCGAACCCAATGCGCAAGGCGTCCCTCCCGGAGGGCGTCTCGGGTGCGTTCTCGAATCGCCCCCGCCCGTGCGGGTTACGGCGAACGGAGAGCGATGAAGGTCCGCGCGAGACCGCCATGCGACCGGGAAATGAGCGGCCGTGAGCCGGGCGAGATATCCGCTATGCCGGACGAGCGGACGGCGCCCCGAGTCGGCCCCCGACCCGCAATCGGCGGAGCGGCGAATCGGGGCGCGCCCGACCCGAAGCCGCAGCGTACGGCCGTCCCGGGGTGCTGAGGTCGGCCAATGGCAAGAGGCGCGGTGTCGGCGTCCCGCAACCGGCTGAAGCGGGTTTCGGAGCGCCTCGACGGCACCCGGATTGTCGGTGCCCGCCGGCATACGGCCGGATTGCATCGGACGCCAGAGTGACGGGGTTCGACGGCGATTCCCATTGCGCCGGACGTCCCCCGGACACGGACCCGCAAGGCGAGCGAACAGGCACCGGACATCGACGCGCGCCGGATCCGGGTCCGGCCCGGCTCGCCCCGCGGTCCGGAAACGATCGAAGCCGCGACTCGCGGCCGCGGGCCGGCCGGAAGTCCGGCCCGGATCGGCGCTCGGGACGGATGCCGCCGGGTTCGATCAGCCGCGCATCCCGGCCGGGCCGGACGGGACCTCCGGCCCGGCCGTGCTCCGACCGCACGACGGGCGGCGGGGTGCCGCGAGAGGGCCGGAGAGGCGGACGATCTCGGCCCGCCGGCCGTCGCGCAGGCCGCCGGGCGCGACACGCCGGAACGCGGATCCGATGTGGTCGGGCGGGGCCGCGCGCCACCAGCACGTCCGTGGCGGATGTGACTCGGGAGGCAGTCGATCAGGTTGCGTTGGCGTCTGCGGACCCGTACGGTTGACCACAACATCTAGTAGTTACATCGATGGGATTAACCACAACTTGTGATTGTGGCGCTGTTCTCGCGATGATGCTCCATTCGGTCCGGGGAGGGGAGAACCGTGCACTGCCCGTTCTGCCGCAACCCCGACACCAAAGTGATCGACAGCCGTTCCACCGACGACGGGGGCGCCATTAGGCGGCGCCGCTCGTGCGCCGAATGCGGTCGGCGATTCACCACGCAGGAGAATGTCCTCGTGATGGTCGCCAAGCGAAGCGGCGTCACCGAGCCGTTCTCCCGCGACAAGATCATCGCTGGGGTGCGCAGGGCCTGCCAGGGCCGCCCGGTCGACGAGGACGCGCTCGCGAAGCTCGGCCAGCGGGTCGAGGAGGCCATCCGGTCGTCGGGATCCGCGGAGATCCCCTCGCACGAGATCGGCCTCGCGATCCTGGGGCCGCTCGGTGAACTCGACGAGGTCGCGTATCTGCGGTTCGCCTCCGTGTACCGGAGCTTCGAATCGCTCGACGACTTCGCGCGGGAGATCGAAACACTGCGGAATGCCGGTTCCTCGGGGGAGCCCGGCCCGTCCCGTTAGGGACGGCGGAAACACAAAGCATCGAACGTGAAGCGCCACCGCGCCGGGCATGCCCCGCGCGGCGGCGGAGTTGTTCCTGGACAGGGCCCGGCGGGAGGGCCCGAGAGGGGGAAGGTCATGACGGAGACGGTGAGCGGCTCGACGGCGCGGCGCGGCAAGGGGGCGCGCAAGGGCCTGAAGGTCGAGCGGATCTTCACCAAGCCCGGCGTGCATCCGTACGACGAGCTGACCTGGGAACGCCGTGACGTCGTCATGACCAACTGGCGGGACGGTTCGGTCAACTTCGAGCAGCGCGGCGTCGAGTTCCCGGACTTCTGGTCGCTGAACGCGGTCAACATCGTCACCTCCAAGTACTTCCGCGGCGCCGTGGGCACCCCGGCCCGCGAGTGGAGCCTCAAGCAGCTCGTCGACCGCGTCGTCAGCATGTACACGAAGACGGGCCTGGAGAACGGCTACTTCGCGTCGGACGAGGACGCCGAGATCTTCGACCACGAGCTGAAGTACGCGCTGGTGCACCAGATGTTCAGCTTCAACTCGCCGGTCTGGTTCAACGTCGGCACCAAGTCCCCGCAGCAGGTCTCGGCGTGCTTCATCCTGTCGGTGGACGACACGATGGAGTCGATCCTCGACTGGTACAAGGAAGAGGGCGTCATCTTCAAGGGCGGCTCCGGCGCCGGCCTGAACCTCTCCCGCATCCGGTCCAGCCGCGAGCTGCTGTCGTCCGGCGGCACCGCCAGCGGCCCGGTCTCGTTCATGCGCGGCGCGGACGCGTCCGCCGGGACGATCAAGTCCGGCGGGGCCACGCGGCGCGCGGCGAAGATGGTCGTGCTGGACGTCGACCACCCCGACATCGAGGAGTTCATCGAGACCAAGGCGCGCGAGGAGGACAAGATCCGCGCGCTGCGGGACGCCGGGTTCGACATGGACCTCGGCGGCAAGGACATCGGCAGCGTCCAGTACCAGAACGCCAACAACTCGGTCCGCGTGTCGGACGAGTTCATGCACGCCGTCGAGTCGAACGGCGAGTTCGGGCTGCGCGCCCGGATGACCGGCGAGGTCGTCGAGACGATCAAGGCCAAGGACCTGTTCCGGCAGATGGCGCAGGCCGCGTGGGAGTGCGCCGACCCCGGCATCCAGTACGACGACACGATCAACGACTGGCACACCAACCCCGAGACGGGCCGCATCACCGCGTCGAACCCCTGCTCGGAGTACATGTCGCTGGACAACTCGTCCTGCAACCTGGCGAGCATCAACCTGCTGAAGTTCCTCGGCGCGGACGGCACGTTCGACGTCGCGCGGTTCGTGAAGCTGACCGAGCTGGTCATCACGGCGATGGACGTGTCCATCACGTTCGCCGACTTCCCGACCGAGAAGATCGCCGAGACGACCCGGGACTACCGGCAGCTCGGCATCGGCTACGCCAACCTGGGCGCGCTGCTGATGGCGACCGGCCACGCCTACGACTCCGAGGGCGGCCGCTCCCTCGCCGCCGCGATCACGTCGCTGATGACGGGCGTCGCCTACCGCCGCTCGGCCGAGATCGCGGGCGTCGTCGGCCCGTACGCCGGGTACGCGCGCAACGCCGAGGGCCACAAGCGGGTGATGCGCAAGCACGCCGCCGCCAACGACGAGGTCCGCACGCTCCACGAGATGGACAAGACGATCCTCGCCGCCGCCGCCAAGCAGTGGCAGGAGTGCCTGAAGCTCGGCGAGAAGCACGGCTACCGCAACGCGCAGGCGTCGCTGCTGGCCCCGACCGGCACCATCGGCCTGATGATGGACTGCGACACCACCGGCATCGAGCCGGACCTCGCGCTGATGAAGTTCAAGAAGCTCGTCGGCGGCGGGTCCATGCAGATCGTCAACCACACGGTGCCGCGCGCCCTGGAGCAGCTCGGCTACCAGCAGGAGCGGGTCGAGGCCATCGTCGAGTACATCGCCGAGCACGGCCACGTCGTGGACGCCCCGGGCCTGCGGCCCGAGCACTACGAGGTGTTCGACTGCGCGATGGGCGAGCGCGCGATCAGCCCGATGGGGCACGTGCGGATGATGGCGGCCGTCCAGCCGTTCCTGTCCGGCGCGATCTCCAAGACGGTCAACATGCCGGAGCAGGCGACCGTCGAGGACATCGAGAAGGTGTACTTCGAGGGCTGGCGGCTCGGCCTGAAGGCCCTGGCGATCTACCGCGACAACTGCAAGGTCGGGCAGCCGCTGTCGGCCGCCGGGAAGAAGGACAAGACCGAGGCCGTCGCGGCGCCCGCGGCGCCCGCCGAGGTCCGGCCGGTCCGCAAGCGGCTGCCGAAGCAGCGCCCCGCGACCGTCACCCGCTTCTCCGTCGCCGGCGCCGAGGGCTACATGACCGCCTCGTCCTACCCGGACGACGGCCTCGGCGAGGTGTTCCTCAAGCTCGGCAAGCAGGGCTCGACCCTCGCCGGCGTGATGGACGCCTTCTCCATGGCGATCTCCATCAGCCTCCAGTACGGGGTGCCGCTGGAGACCTGGGTCGAGAAGTTCACGAACATGCGGTTCGAGCCGGCCGGCATGACCGACGACCCGGACATCCGCATGGCGACGTCGGTGATGGACTACATCTTCCGCCGCCTGGCGCTCGACCACCTCCCCTACGAGGAGCGCGCGGGCCTCGGCATCTTCACCGCCGAGGAGCGCGCGATGCAGGCCAACGGCGAGGACCCGGCGTCCCTGCACGAGGACGAGGTGCAGCACGACGACCTCGCCCAGACCGCGGAGATCGCGCGTCCCGCGGCGCCGCAGGCGGCCCCCGCGACGGCGAACGGCGCGCACTCGTCCGTCGAGGCCATCGAGAGCCGCCAGGGCCGTACGCAGGACGCGCCGCTGTGCCTGACCTGCGGCACGAAGATGCGGCCCGCCGGAAGCTGCTACGTCTGCGAGGGCTGCGGCTCCACCAGCGGCTGCAGCTGACCGTTCGCGTGAAGTGAAGCGGGTGCCGGTCCCACCGGCACCCGCTTCGCCTGTTGTGGGGGCGGCTCGGAACATCCCGTTCGGCGTCCCCGGCCGGCGTCGGGCCGGCGTCCCGGTGCTCGGCGAACTTGAGTTTCCAGCGGGTGGAAGGTGCACAGTCGAGCCATGAGCACGAGCGCGGAGCTGTTCACGATCGGACGGCTCGCCGAGCGGTGCGGGCTGTCGACGCGGACGGTCCGGTTCTGGTCCGACGCCGGGCTGGTCCCGGTCGCCGCGCGGTCGGCGGGCGGGTACCGCCTGTACGACGCGGAGGCGGTGGCGCGCCTGGACCTCGTCCGGACGCTCCGCGAGCTGGGGCTGGGCCTGGACCAGGTCGAGGCGGTCCTGACGGACGCCGCCACGGTCGCGGAGGTCGCGGCGGCGCACGTCGCGGCGCTCGACGCGGAGATCCGCATGCTGCGGACCCGCCGCGCGGTGCTCGCCACGGTCGCGAAACGCGCGACCACGACGGAGGAGACGCTGCTGATGCACAAGCTGGCACGGATGTCCGCCCGGGAGCGGCAGGAGATCATCGACGAGTTCGTCCGGTACGTGGTGGAGGGGGTCGACGCCGACTCGCCCGCGATCGGCATCGCGGAGAACATGCGGCTGCCCGCCGAACTGCCGGACGACCCCGCGCCCGCGCAGGTGGACGCGTGGATCGAGCTCGGCGAGCTGGTCGCCGACGAGGACTTCCGGCGGCGCGTCCGCGACATGGCGGTCGGCGGGCGGCCCGCCGGGGAGCCGCGGTACGCCATCGACCCGGGCGCGATCATGGAGCACGCGGGGCGCGCCCTGGCGGACGGGGTCGCGCCCGAGTCGCCGGAGGGCCGCGCCGTGGTCGAGCGGATCGCCGACCCGGACGTCCCGGTCGCGGAGCGCGCGGCGGTCGCCGACGAGATGGCGGCGTTCACCGACGCCCGCGTGGAGCGCTACTGGAACCTGCTGGCGATCATCGACGGGCGGGAGCCGGCCCCGGCGGCCGTCCCGGCCTTCGAGTGGTTCATCGCGGCGCTGCGCGCCCACTCCGGGTGACCCGCGTCAGGACGGCGCGTCCCCCGCGGCGTCCGCGGCGTCCGCCGGCGGCTTGACGGGCTGGGTGTCGCCGGTGCGGCGGCGGTGCGCCGCCTTGCGGCGGCCCGCCACGGGCTTGTCGTCCTCGGTCCCGGCGGGCGGGGCCGGGGGCGCGGCGGGCTCGGGCGGCGCGGGGGCGGGCTTCGGGGCGGACCGGCGGGGCGGGGCCTTCTTCGGCGGGGGCTCGACGGGCCTCGTCTCGGCCTCCCGGAGCGACTCCACGAAGCTCTCGGCGTCCTCCTCGTCGTCCTCGTCCCGCGGTTCGTCCGGGCCCGCGGCGCGCCGCCGGACGATCCAGGCGTCGAGCGTCAGCCGCCCGCCGGCGCCCGCGGCGAACAGCAGGGCGGCCATGCCGAGCGCGACGACGAGCTCGTAGCCGTTCTGCGCGCGGTCGCCGTCCACCATGAACAGGCCCCGGTCGGCGTGCACGAACAGGAACGCGCCGACCATGTCGACGAACAGGAGGGCGCCGGTGACCGGCAGAGCCAGCCCGGCGATCAGCGCGGCGCCGCCGAGCAGCTCGACGAACGCCGCGTAGACGGCCGCGGCGGTCGGGAGCGGGACCCCGAGGGCGTCGAAGGACTCGCCCGTCGCGGTGACGCCGGCCTCGATCTTCTGCCAGCCGTGCGCCATGAAGACGACGCCCACGCCGATCCGCGCGAGAAGGGCCGCGACGTCGTACACCAGTGACCGAGAGCGCATGCCGTCGACTCCTTCAGCACGGGGGTGGGCCCGGGTCGTCGGAGAGTATGACGGCATCCGGACGAATCGCGCGAATACCCCAGGTAGGCGCGGTCACCGGTGCTCGTGCGGACGGTCCAGGGCGGACGCGACGGTCCGGACGGCGTGCTCGAGGGTCTCGATCCCGGCCGCCATCGTCGCGTTCCGCTCGGACAGCGCGGCGATCAGCAGGAGGCGGCCCGAGACGCGGACGAGGCCGATGCTGTTGATCGTCCAGCGGCCGCCGTGGGCGTCGCGGGGCAGCCAGCCGTTCTTCAGGGCCGCGTCCCCGCCGGCCGCCGCGCTCACGCCCCAGGACTGCGCCGGGACCACGTCCGCCATGAGGTCCCGGACGCGGCGGCGGTTCGCCGCCGACAGCGGGCTCGCGGGGGAGACCAGCGCGGTGAGGAGCGCGACCTGGTCGGCGGCCGTGGTCGTCGTGGAGCCCCAGAAGCCGCCGGGCCCCGGGTCCGTGCCGCGCAGGCCGAAGTCCTCGTTCGCGGCCGTGAGGCCCTCGGCGCCGCCGATGGCCTGCCAGAGCGCCGTGGCGGCGTCGTTGTCGCTGACGGTGACGGCGCGCTCGGCGAGCGCCTCCTCGGCGGCCGTCGGCGCGCGGCCCTCGCGCTGGGCCCGCAGGAGCAGGGCCATGACGATGTTCACCTTGACGATGCTGGCCGTCGCCGGGTGCAGCGCGTCCCCGTAGGAGTAGGAGACCTCGCCGGTCGCGTCGCGCACCGCGAGCGACACCGAGCCCGGACGTTCCCGCAGGTAGGCGTCGAGGGCGCGGGTGAGGTCGGCGCGCTCGGCCGCGCCGGGGACCGGGGACGGGCGGGGCGCGGGCGGCGGGACGGCGGCGAGCACGGCGGACGGGGGCCGCGGGCGCGGCGGGACGGGCGCGCCCGCGGCGAGGACGGCGAGGACGGCGGCGCACGCGATCACGAGCGCGACGATAGGCCACCGGCGCCTCATGCGCGGTCCGGCGGGACGATCTCGTTGGGCATGGCGGGGAGTGTCGCGGGACGGGCGTTTCCCGGTCGTTACGCCGTTCGCGTGCAATGTATGCTTTGCATGCAAAGGAGGGTCATGCAGGCGGAAGCGGTGTACCGGCGGTTGCGGGAGCTGATCGTCGCGGGGGAGTACCCGCCGGGCGAGCGGCTGACCGAGGCGTCGGTGGGCGCGGCGCTGGCGGCCGGGCGGACCCCGATCCGCGAGGCGCTGCGCAGGCTGGAGAGCGACGGCCTGGTGCGCGGCGTCGGGCGCGGCGTGGTGGTGCGCGGATTCGGGACGGACGAGCTCGCCCACGCCTACGCGGTCCGTGCGGCCCTCGAAACGCTCACCGCGGAACTCGCGGCGGACCGGCAGCGGAGCGGGCACATCGCGCCCGCCGCCCTCGCGGCCCTCGACCGGGACGCCGACGCGCTGGAGCTGGTGACCGCAGGCCGCGACCTGGACCGGGCGGTCGAGCTGAACCGCCGGTTCCACCGGGGCGTCGCCGAACTGGCCGGGAACCCGGTCGCGCTGGAGACCCTCGACCGGCTGTGGGACCGGATCGTCGTGTCGACGCGCGCGTCGCTCGTCCCGCCGGAACGTCCGGACGAGGTCGCGGACGAGCACCGGCGGCTGCTGCGGGCGATCAGGGAGGGCGACCGGGCGGCGGCGGGCCGGATCGCGGGCGCCCACGCCCGCGCGACCGGCGCGGTCGTGCAGTGACCGGCGGCCCAGGCGGAGGAGGAGACGCATGCCGAAGACGCACCGTTACGAGGTGTCCGTGACCTGGACGGGCAACACGGGGACGGGCACCGGCTCGTACCGGGCCTTCGAGCGGGCCCACGAGATCCGGGCGGAGGGCAAGCCGCCGATCGAGGGCAGCTCCGACCCGGCGTTCCGCGGCGACCCGGCCCGCTGGAACCCGGAGGAACTGCTGGTGGCTTCCCTGTCGGAGTGCCACATGCTGTGGTACCTGCATCTGTGCGCGGGCGCGGGCATCGTCGTCACCGCCTACACCGACGAGCCGCTGGGCACCATGGTGGAGACGGCGGACGGCGGCGGCCGGTTCGAGGAGGTCGTGCTGCGCCCCCGCGTGACGCTGGACGACCCCGCGCGGGCGGACGAGGCGGAGGGGCTGCACGCGCGGGCCCACGAGCTGTGCTTCATCGCGAACTCGGTGAACTTCCCCGTGCGCCACGACCCCGTGACCGTCTGAGCCCCGCCGCCTCGCCCGTCCGGGGGAGGCGGCCCGCCCGCGCGGGGGAGGCGGCGCGGTCCGGCGCCCCGCAGACTCGCGATCATGGCGATGGAGGCGACGGCGGGCCCGGCGGGCCGCCGGTGGACGGCGGCGCGGCGCGTCGCGGGGTACGGCGCGGCGGCGTCCCTGTCCCTGTACCTGGTCGTAAAGGTCATCTGGGTGGCGGCGGGCCTGGCCGGCGCCCTCCCCGCGGACGTGGGCGGCGCGGACTGGATCGTGCTGAACGCGGTGACGGCCGGGATGGCCGCCGCCGGGATCGCGCTCGGCGTCGTCCTGGCGCGGGACCCCGGCCGCCGGGTGCCGGCCGTGCCGCTGCTCCTCGTCGCGTGGACCGGCGCCGGGTTCCTCGTCCCGATGATCCCGTTCATGGTGCTGAGCCCCCTCGTCGGCGGCGGTTCCGGCGGCGGCGATTCCGGTGCCGATGAGGGCGGCGGGGCGGCGATGCCCGCGTGGGAGGCCGCGTTTCTCGGCATCGGCTTCCTCGGCATGGCCGTGGGCCTGGCCGTCGCCGTCCCCCTCCACCTGCGGGAACGGTGGCCCGCCGCGTTCGCCGGCCGGCTCGGCGCGGACGGCGCCGGCGGTGCGGCGCGGGCGGCGGGGCGCGCCCGCACGTGGACCGTGACCGCGGTGTGCCTCTCCCTGGCCGCGACCTGGACGTACTGGGCGGCGGGCGGGACGCTCGGCCTCGACCCCGCGCAGCGCGACCGGCTGGACGCCGACGCCCGCCTGCTCCTCGGCGGTTCGGCGCTGTGGGCCGCGCTCGGCGCGTGGGCCGCCGCGGCGCGCCGTCCGGGGACGCCGACGTGGCTGCCGACGGCCGTCGGCTTCACGGCGTCGGGATCGCTGTTCGCGTGGAGCGCGTGGAAGCTCCCGCTCGCCTTCCTGCGCCCCGGCGACTACGCGCCCGTCGAGCATCCGGCCGTGGCCGCCGTCCAGCACGGGGCCGGCGCCGCCGCCGGCGCGCTGCTGCTCGCCGCGATCGTGCGGGCGGTCGCCGCGGCGGAATCGGGGCGGCGGGGGCGGGGTTGATCCCTATGTGATGCACGGTGAGTACAAGGTTCCCGGCGGCAAGCTGGTGGTCGCCGACGTCGACGTCGTGGACGGGCTGCTGCGCGGCCCGCGGATCAGCGGCGACTTCTTCCTCGAACCGGACGAGGCGCTCGCCGCGATCGACGCGGCGCTGGACGGACTCCCGGCGGGGCTGGACGCGCGCGAGATCGGCGCCCGGGTGCAGGCGGGGCTCCCGCCCGGCACGGTGCTGCTCGGGCTGACCGCGGAGGCCGTCGGCATCGCGGTGCGCCGGGCGGTGGCGCGCGCGTCGGACTGGCGCGACCACGAGTGGCGGCTGATCCACGAGGGGCCGCAGGAACCGGCCGTCCACATGGCGCTGGACCAGGTGCTGGCCGAGGAGGTCGCCGCGGGACGGCGGCCGCCGACGCTGCGGGTGTGGGAGTGGGCGTCCCCCGCGGTGATCATCGGCAGCTTCCAGTCGCTGCGCAACGAGGTGGACGCCGCGGAGGCGGCCCGCGCCGGGGTGGACGTCGTCCGGCGGATCAGCGGGGGCGGCGCGATGTTCGTCGAGCCGGGCAACACGATCACGTACTCGCTGTACGCGCCGGAGTCGCTGGTCGCGGGCATGTCGTTCGCGGAGAGCTACGCGTTCCTGGACGACTGGGTGCTGGGCGCCCTCGGGGAGCTGGGCGTGCGCGCCTGGTACCGGCCGCTGAACGACATCGCGTCCGACCAGGGGAAGATCGCGGGCGCGGCGCAGAAGCGGCTGGCCGCCGGGGCGGTCCTGCACCACGTCACGATGGCGTACGACATCGACGCGGCGAAGATGACGCGGGTGCTGCGGATCGGGCGGGAGAAGATCTCCGACAAGGGGATCGCGAGCGCGAACAAGCGGGTCGACCCGCTGCGGCGGCAGACCGGCCTGCCCCGCGAGGAGATCATCGAGCGGATGATCGGGCACTTCCGCGCCAGGTACGGCCTCGTCCCGGACCGGCCCACCGAGGACGAGCTGCGGCTGGCCGACAAGTACGCCGCCGACAAGTTCACGACGCCCGCGTGGACGGCCCGGGTGCCCTGACCGGCGGAACTCCCGCCCGCCGCCGTGCGTCAAGGAGTCGGGGCAGGTCGCGGGCCCGCGCGTCCGGCCGTAGGGTTCGGGGCAGCGGCGGAGGAGGACGTGTCATGTCGATGCAGAAGGGCGCCAACACCCCGGTGGGGGCGTCGGCGGTGCGGATCGAGCTCGGGTGGCGGGGCGGGGTGGGCACGCCCGACGCGGACGCGTCGGCCCTCCTCCTGGCCGGCACGGGCCGGGTCCGGTCCGACGACGACTTCGTCTTCTACAACCAGCCGGTGCACGGGTCCGGCGCGGTGAAGCACGAGGGCAAGCAGCGCGGCGCGACCGTCCTGGACGTCCTGTCGGTCGACCTGGACCGGGTCGAGCCGGCCGTCGAGCGGATCGTCGTCGCGGCGTCCGCCGACGGCGGGACCTTCGGCGAGATCGACGGGCTGTACGTCCGGCTCGTGGACGCCTCGGGCGGCGCGGAGGTCGCGCGGTTCGACAGCCATGGCGCGACGACGGAGACGGCGTTCGTGCTCGGCGAGCTGTACCGGCGGCAGGGCGCGTGGAAGTTCCGCGCGGTCGGCCAGGGCTACGACTCGGGCCTGGCCGGGCTGGCGACCGACTTCGGGATCTCGGTCGACGACGACCCCGCCCCGGTGCCCGCCCCCGAACCCGCTGCCGCGCCCGCCGCACCGCCCGCGCCCGCCGCGTCCGCGCCCGAGCCGCAGGTGGAGGGCGGGAAGATCTCGCTCACCAAGAGCGCCCCGTCGGTGTCGCTGACCAAGCACGGCGCGACGTCCGGGCACATGCGCGTGAACCTGAACTGGACGGCGCGCGAGGGCGTCGCCACGGGCCTGTTCGGCAAGCGCCGCCGCGGCGTCGACCTCGACCTCGACCTGTGCTGCCTGTGGGAGCTGCGGGACGGCCGCAAGGGCATCATCCACGCGCTCGGCGACATGGGCGCCCTCGACCGCCCGCCGTACATCCGGCTCGACAAGGACGACCGGACGGGCGCCGTCGCGTCCG
Source organism: Spirillospora sp. NPDC052242 (assembly GCF_040679555.1). NCBI lineage: Bacteria > Bacillati > Actinomycetota > Actinomycetes > Streptosporangiales > Thermomonosporaceae > Spirillospora > Spirillospora sp. NPDC052242. Next base: position 29,304 of record NZ_JBFAUZ010000046.1, on the reverse strand, counting down.
GCGAGAACCTCCACATCAACCTCGACCGGACGGCCGACTTCAAGCGCATCCTCGTGTTCGCCGAGATCTACGACGGCGCCGACGACTTCCGCGGCCTGGACGCCATCGCCACCCTCTACCCGGTCGGCTCCGCGCCGATCGAGATGCGGATGGACGACTGCGTGGACCGCTCCCGGGACGCGGTCCTCGCGCTCATCGAGAACGTGGACGGCGAGCTGGTCGTGCACCGCGAGGGCCGGTTCGTCCCGCCGCCGCCCGGCCGCCCCCGCTGGGGCAAGATGTCGGTCGACCAGGCGTACGGCTGGAACCTGGAGTGGGTCGCCTCCCGCGGCAAGGGGTGACGTGTTCATGGCGGCGCCCTCGGCGCCGCAATGAACGGGTGGACGAGGTCATCGTCCGGCGGTGACCGCTTCCTTGAAGGAGTCGGCGAGCTTCTTGTCGCGGCCGACGCGGACGAGCGCGGCGGTGAGCCGGGCGAGGTCCTTGTCGGCGACCCGGCCGGCCAGGTCGTCCGGGTCGGTGGGCAGGCCGAGCCGCTCGGCGCCCTTCTTCACCTGGTCGTCGACGTAGGGGCGCAGCCACGGCCACACGGCCTGGGCCTCGCGGCAGAAGATGTCCACGCCGGTCGGCCCGATCCCGGGGAACTCCCGGAGCAGCTCGCCGGCCCGCCGCCGGTCGCGTTCCGCCTCGATGGCGAGGCGCCGCAGGTCGCCCCTGTACCGGTCCTGGACGATCTCGGCCGTGTCGCCCAGCCGGGACGCGGTGCTCTCGTCGTAGCGGACGTAGTGGCCGCGGCCCAGCGCGTCCACGCGTTCCTGCCAGGTCAGCCGGGCCATGCCCCGCGCGGTCCCGCCGCCGGCCGCGAACAGCTCGCGGGCCGCCGACAGCGCGATCCCGGACGAGATGCGGGCGCTGAGCAGATTGGCGAGGACGAGCAGCTTGAACAGCGCGGCGGGCGCGTCCTTGAGCTCGAACCCGGCCTCTTCGGCGAACGTCTCCCCGGACTCGCGCAGCAGCTTCTTCACGACAGCGTCCATGGGTCCACCTCCCGTCCGGTCGGCCCTACCCGGACCGGGGGAGATGACGCATTCCGTGTGGAAAGGGCCGATACGGGCGGGTCAGAGGAGGCTGAGCTGCCCCTCCCCGGCGAGCGGGTCGCGGTGCTTCTTGAGGTGACGCCAGCGCGGGAGATCGTCCAGGTACGACCACGAGAGCCGGTGGTGCGGCGTGGGCCCCGCCTCCTCCAGCGTCCGCTGGTGGACGGGCGACGGGTACCCGGCGCTGTCGGCGAACCCGTATCCAGGGAACGCGGCGTCCAGATCGGCCATGAGCCGGTCGCGGTGGACTTTCGCCAGGACGGACGCCGCCGCGACCGTCACCGACCGCTGGTCCGCCTTGATCTCGCAGCGGACCCGCCACGGCGGCCGCAGGAAGTCCTGCTTGCCGTCCAGGATCACCACGTCGGGCGGGACGGGCAGCGCCTCCAGCGCGCGGACGGCGGCGCGCCGCAGCGCCTCGGTCATCCCGACCTCGTCGATCTCCTCGGGGGCGGACGCGCCGACGGCGTGCCCGGCGAGCCAGCCCGGCAGGACCTCGGCGAACGCCTCGCGGTGCGCGCGGGCGAGCAGCTTGGAGTCGGTCAGCGCGACGGTGCGGCCGCCGCGGCCGGGCAGGACGGGCGGGGCGCTCAGGTCGGTCATCGCCGCGCACACGACGACCGGTCCCGCCCACGCGCCGCGGCCGACCTCGTCCACCCCGGCGATCCGGACGGGACGTCCGCCGCCGCCGAGCGCCGCGCACAGTTCGTTCTCGATCTCGTACCCGGCGGCGCGCGGGACGCGTGCGGGCCCGGCGGCGTCGGCGTCGGAGTCGTCCAGGCCCGGCAGGGCACCGGTCGGGTCGGTCACGGAGGTCCCCCTGGTTCGGCGCGCGGTCGGCGGTCCGCGGCGGTGCGGCCCGGCGTCCAGATCCTAGGGCGCGATGCGGCCGCGCGCGTCCGGGCACGTCGCGGGCGACGAATGTCCTGGTCCGGTCGGCCGGGCACGCTCCATTCGGTTGCCGGAAGGTGATGCAAGTGTCTTTGTAAGAGACGACGAACCGCGCCAGGGGAGTCCCGTTCGGCGCGCCACTGCGCTTTACTCGCTTTTGATGGATTCGTTCGACAGGTCCCGCTCCCGCCCGGCGACCGGCGTCGCGGCACGGGATCTTTTCGAGCGCCTGCGCTGGCGCTACTTCCAGGTCCCGCCCGGGCTCCGCTTCCTGGGCGGGCTGCTTCTCGTGGGCCTGGTGCTGTCGGCCATGGTGGTGCTGGACGGGCCGGTGCTGGGCACGGCCGCGTTCGCCGTGATCCTGCTCGTCGTGGTGCACCTGACGTTGCGGTCGCCCACGGGGATGGCGGTCGTCGCGGTGGTCGCGTGCTGGCTCGCGCTGTCGATCCCGCTGGGGCGCCTGTACCCGGACGACGGCCGCCCGCCCTATCTGGCGTCCGAGTTCCTGCTGGCGCTGCTGGCTGTCCCGGTCGCGGGGGTGGCGTTCCGGCTGCGCGGGTACGCGCCGTGGCGGACGGCGGTGCTCGCGCTGGGCGCCGCGGGCGTGCTCACGGCCGCCGTGGCGCAGCCGCTGCCGCAGGCGAGCGCGGCCCCGGGGTGGCTCGCGGCGCTGGCCGTCCTCGCCTACCGCTGGGACCAGGCGCGCCGCAGCGTGCCCGCGGACGAGTACGAGACCGGGTGGGTGCAGGAGCAGGCGGGATCCAAGCCGCCGAAGGACGACGTGCCGCCCGCCGGGGGATCGTCCGGCGGCCCGCGTCCCGACCGTCCGGAGCGGCGGGATCGGCGGGACCGGCGGGACGACGACGGGGCGCCCGGCGGGGACGGCCCGGGGCAGCCGGCCGGGGTGCCCGCGGCGACGCGGGCCGCCTACGAGCAGCGCGCGGCGGCGCGGGCCGCCGACCCGGCGCACCCGCCCGAGCCCGAGGCACCGGGCGGGCGCCGCGCGGACGACCGTCCGGACATCTCGGTCGAGGAGGCGCTCGCCGAACTCGAGGCCATGGTCGGGCTGGAGCCGGTCAAGCGGCAGGTCCGCTCGATCGCCGCGTCGATCGAGGCCGCGCACCTGCGCGCCGCCGCCGGGGTGCCCACCGAGAAGCCGATGCGGCACTTCGTGTTCGTCGGTCCGCCCGGCACCGGCAAGACGACCGTCGCCCGCGTCCTCGCGAAGATTTTTTACGCGTTCGGGCTGCTGCCCGAGGCGACGGTCGTCGAGGCGCACCGCGCCGACCTCGTGGGCGAGTACCTCGGCGCGACCGCGATCAAGACGAACCGGCTGATCGACTCCGCGCTCGGCGGGCTGCTGTTCATCGACGAGGCGTACGCGCTGGTCAACTCGGGGGAGGGGCAGCCGGACCGGTTCGGCGACGAGGCCGTGCAGACGCTGCTGAAGCGCGCGGAGGACGACCGCGACAACCTGGTGATCATCCTCGCCGGGTACGACGCGCAGATGGCCGAGTTCCTCGACTCCAACCCGGGTCTGGCGTCGCGGTTCGGCACGCGCGTGCGGTTCCCGTCCTACCGGCCGGAGGAGCTGCTGCGGATCGCCGAACTGCACACGTCGCGGCGCGAGGACCGGCTGGACGCGGACGCCCGCCGCCGGCTCGCCGCGCGGTTCGAGGAGGTCGAGCGGCGCGGCATCGTCGACGACCTCGGCAACGGGCGGTTCGTGCGGTCGCTGATGGAGGCGGCGGCGCGGGCCCGCGACGTCCGCGTGGTGGACGCGGCGGCGTCGTCCGGGGAGGGGCCGGGGCCCAGCGCGGACGACCTGACGACGATCCGCGCAGAGGACGTGGAGGCGGCGTTCGCCGAGGTCACCGAGCGGTTCCGCGGGTACGCCGAGACGCCGACGCTGGAGGAGGCGCTGGGCTCGCTGGACGCGATGATCGGGCTGGGGCCGGTGAAGCGGCAGGTCCGCGAGATCGCCGCGCAGCTGCAGGTGGCCCGGATGCGGCAGGAGCAGGGCCTGGTCACCCGCCCGCCGACCCGGCACTTCGTGTTCACCGGGCCGCCGGGGACGGGCAAGACGACGGTGGCGCGCGTCCTCGGCCGGATCTTCGCGGCGTTCGGGCTGCTCGCGCGGCCTGAGGTGGTCGAGGCGCAGCGCGCCGACCTGGTCGGCGAGCATCTCGGCGCGACCGCCCTCAAGACGAACAAGGTCGTCGACTCGGCGCTCGGCGGCGTCCTGTTCGTGGACGAGGCGTACGCGCTGAGCAACCCGGGCTACTCGGGCGGCGACGCGTTCGGGCAGGAGGCCGTGCAGGTGCTGCTGAAGCGCGCGGAGGACGACCGCGACCGGCTCGTCGTGGTCCTCGCCGGCTACGAGGACGACATGGACCGGTTCCTGGCGTCCAATCCGGGCCTGGCGTCCCGGTTCGACGTGCGGGTGGACTTCCCGTCGTACGGGCCGGACGAGCTGCTGCGGATCGCGCAGCTGATCGCCGAGCAGGGCGGCGACCAGTGGGAGGACCGCGCCCTGGACGATCTGGCGCTGGTGTTCCAGCGGGCGTGCGGCACGGGCCGCATCGACGAGCTCGGCAACGGCCGTTTCGCCCGGTCCCTGTACGAGAAGGCGTGCGCGTGCCGGGCGCTGCGGGCGGCGGAGCTGGGGTCGGCCGCGACCGCCGCGGACCTGACCGTCCTCACCGCCGAGGACGTCCGGGACGCGTTCGCGGAGCTGGCGCACCGGCTCGCCTGAAGTGTCGGCCCTGAAGTGTCGGCCCTGAAGTGTCGGCGGCGTGCGGTTCAATCGGGGGATGGTCTCGGTGACGTGGGAGCGTGTCCTCGCCTGGCGGATGCGGCGGCAGTTCGTCGATCGTCCGGACGCGGCGTCCGCGGTGGACGTCGCGCGCCGGCTCGGCGGCGTGCAGGCGCAGGTGGCGTCGTCGGCGGAGTTCGCCGTGGCGGTCCGGCGGGCGGCGCCGGAGGCGGGGGAGGCCGCGCGGGCCCTGCGGGACGAGCGGACGCTCGTCAAGACGTGGGCGATGCGCGGCACGCTGCACCTGCTGCCCGCCGACGAGGCCGCCGCGTACCTGGTGCTGTGCGGTGCGGCGCGGCACTGGGAGAAGCCGAGCTGGCAGCGGACGTTCGGTGCCACGCCCGCCGACCTGGAGGCGATCGCCGAGGCGGCGGCCCGCGCGCTCGCGGGCAGCGCCGTCCTCACCCGTGAGGAGCTGACCCGGGCCGTCGTCGAGGACACCGGTTCCGCGCACCTGCGGGAGGTCCTCGGGTCCGGCTGGGGCACCCTCCTCAAGCCCCTCGCCTGGTGGGGCGTGCTGTGCCACGGGCCCGCGCAGGGGACCCGCGTCACGTTCGCGTCCCCGGCGGAGCGGCTGCCCGCGTGGAAGGGCCTCCCGCTGGCCGACGAGGCCGCGCGCACGGTCGTCCGCGCCTATCTGGGCGCCCACGGGCCCGCCACGCCCGACATGTTCGACAACTGGCTCATGCGGAAGGCGAACCGGAAGAAGGACGTCAAGGGCTGGTTCGCCGCCCTGGGCGACGAGCTGTGCACGGTCGACGTGGACGGCGTCCCGATGCATCTGCTCGCCGAGCACCGCGACGAGCTTCTCGACGCCGGGCCGCCGGAGCCCGTCCGGCTGCTGGGCGCGTTCGACCAGTACGTCCTGGGCGCCGGTACGGGCGCGGCGTACCTGATCCCGGCGGAGCGGCGGCGCGAGGTGAGCCGCACCGCCGGGTGGATCTCCCCGGTCGTCCTGCACGAGGGGCGCGTCGCGGGCGTGTGGCAGCCCGAGGACGGTGACATCTCCGTCACCACCTGGGAGGACGTCCCGGCCGACCTGCTCGGCGCCGAGCTGGCGAGGGTGCGCGCGCTGCTGCCCTGACGCGTCGCCGGGGGCGGGCGGTCAGGCGTCCGGCGGGGGATCGGCGGGGGCGCCGCCGGGCAGGGCGTTGAGGGCCGTGTCGGCCACGCGCCGCAGGTCCTCGCGTGAGGCGCCGCCGGCCGCCTGCACCGACAGGCCGTACGAGACGGACCAGACGTACCGGGCGAGGGCGGCGGTGTCCGTATCAGGCGGAAGGTCGCCTTCGTCGCGCGCGCGCTCGAACCGGTCGGCCAGCATCCGCTCCGAGAAGCGCCGCCGCTCCTCGATCTCCCGGCGCGCGGTCTCGTTCTGCCGTCCGGTGACGAGCGCGCCCTGGACGAACAGGCAGCCGCCGGGGCCGCCGGTGACGACATCGATCGCGCCGTGCAGGATCGCCGCGGCGACGGCGCGCGCGGTGGGCTCGGCCACGGCGTCGCGGACGTACCCGGCGGGTCCCTCGGCGTACCGGTCGAGGACCTTGCGGAACAGGGCCTCCTTGTTGCCGTACGCGGCGTAGAGGCTCGGCCGGTTGATGCCCATCGCCGCGGTCAGGTCGGACAGGGCGGTGCCCTCGTAGCCCTGGCGCCAGAAGACGTCCAGGGCGCGGTCCAGCCGCTCGTCGACGTCGAACTCGCGCGGCCGTCCGGTCGGCATCCGCGTCTCCTCCCTCGCCTCGGGGGTCGATCGGTTGTGTATCGATCAGTATAGTAAGGTCGCGTTCAATACCGATCGGTACACAATTGGAGGTCGTGATGGAACTCGACGGCAAGGTGGCGCTGGTGACGGGCGGCTCGCGGGGCATCGGCGCGGCGATCGCCCGCACCCTCGCCGCGCGCGGCGCGGACGTCGCGGTCGGCTACGTGGCGTCCGCGGACGGCGCGAAGGAGGTCGTCCGCGACGTCGAGGCGGCCGGCCGCCGCGGCGGCGCCTACCGCGCCGACATGGCCGACCCCGCGCAGGTCGCCGAGCTGGTCCGGACGGTCGCGGCCGACTTCGGGCGGCTGGACGTGCTGGTCAACAACGCGGGCGTGATCTCCTACGGGCCGGTCGGCGCGGAGGGCGACGACGTCGCGGAGTTCGACCGCATCTACGACGTGAACCTGCGCGGGGTGGTCGCCGCCGTCCGCGCCGCCGCGCCGCTGCTGGCCGACGACGGCCGGATCATCACGATCGGCTCCAACCTGTCGCACCGCACCGGTTCGCCCGGCGTGGCCGACTACGCCGCGACCAAGGCCGCCGTCATCGGGTACAGCCGCGGCGCCGCCCGCGACCTGGGCCCGCGCGGGATCACCGTGAACGTCGTCCGGACCGGGTCGACCGACACCGACATGAACCCCGCGGACGGCCCCGCAGCCGACCGCCAGCGCAGCCTCAACGCGCTCGGCCGGTACGCCCGCCCCGAGGAGATCGCGGCGGGCGTCGCGTTCCTCGCGAGCCCCGGCGCGTCGTTCGTCACCGGGAGCTGCCTCGACATCGACGGGGGCGCCCTGGCGTAGCGGGCGCCCCGGCGCGGGCGGGGTTCACCGGGGTCGTCTAGGGTGCGTTCCGTGGACGAGCGGGATGAGCCGGTCGAATACCGGCAGACGCGGTACAAGGCCCCCGACGGCGCGACGGAGGTGCTGCTCATCCGGCACGGCGCCTCCGCCCCCGCCCGCGCCGACGCCCCGTTCCCGCTGGTGGACGGACAGGGCGACCCCGAGCTCGCGCCGGAGGGACGGGAGCAGGCGGAGCAGGTCGGCGAGCGGCTCGGCGGCGAGACCTTCGACGCCCTCTACGTGACGACGCTGCGCCGGACGCACGAGACGGCCGCGCCGCTCGCCCGCCGGCTCGGCATGGACCCCGTCGTGGAGCCGGGGCTGCGCGAGGTCCACCTCGGCGCGTGGGAGGGCGGCGCGTTCCGCCGCAAGGTCGCCGAGAACGACGCGATCGCGCAGCGGATGTTCGCCGAGGAGCGCTGGGACGTCATCCCCGGCGCCGAGGCGTCCGAGGCGTTCGCCGCGCGGGTCGAGGAGGCCCTCACCCGGCTCGCCGCCAAGCACGCCGGCGGGCGCATCGCGGTGTTCACCCACGGCGGCGTGATCGCGCAGGCCCTCGCCGCCGCGACCGGCGCCCGTCCGTTCGCGTTCCTCGCCCCCGACAACGGGTCGATCTCCCGGCTGATCAGGATCGGCGACCTCGCGCAGGTCCGCGGGTTCAACGACGTCTCGCACCTGGACTGGTCCGCGCCCGCCCCGCTCACCTAGACAGCGTCACCTAAACCGCGTTATCTAGACAGCGTCACTTAGACAGCGAACCGCACCCGCTGCCCCGGGCGCAGCTGCGCCGCGTCCGGGACGGACGCGGCGGCCAGCACCGCGATGACGGGATAGCCCCCGGTCGTCGGGTGGTCCGCCAGGAAGACGATGGGCAGCCCGCTCGGCGGCACCTGCACCGACCCGGTGACCATGCCCTCGCTGCCCAGCTCCCCCTGGCGCGAGCGTTGCAGCGCGGGGCCGTCCAGGCGGACCCCGACGCGGTTGCTGTCCGGCGACACCCGGTACACGGCGGACGTGAGCGTACGCAGTGCGTCCGGCGCGAACCAGTCGTCCCTGGGGCCGGGCAAGACGCGCAGTACCGGCGTCTCCGGTGCGGCCGGAACGGGAGCCACGTCGACGGTGATGGGGTCAAGTCCTGTGGCAGGCCCCACGGGAATCCGGTCACCGGCCCTTAGCGGCGCCGGGCCGAGACCTGACAGCAGGTCCGTGGACCGGCTCCCCAGAACCGCCTCCGCCGCGACCCCACCCCGGACGGCCAGATAACTGCGCAGCCCGGAGGCGGGCGTGCCGAACTCGACGGTCGCACCCGAGGGAACATGGCACGGCGCGTTCGTCCCGTACCGGCGGCCCCCGATGCTCAGGGGGAGCACCGCACCCGTGACCGCGATCCACGCCGCACGGTGGAAACGTAAAACCGCCCCGCCCAGCGTGAGTTCCACACCCGCCGCGCCCTCCGGATTGCCCACGAGCCGGTTGGCGAGCCGGAACGCCCGCTCGTCCGCCGCCCCCGACCGGGGCACCCCCAGATGCGCGAGGCCGGGCCTGCCGAGATCCTGCACGGTCGCCAGCGGCCCCGGCCGGACGACCTCGATCAACGGACGAACCGGACGCGCGTCCCCGGCCGCAGCAGCGACGGCGGATCGCGGTCGACGTCCCACAGCACCGCCGCCGTCCGCCCCAGCAGCCGCCAGCCGCCCGGCGACCGCGACGGGTACACCGCCGCGTACCGTCCCGCGATCGCCACCGACCCCGCCGGGACGGCCGTCCGCGGCGACTCCCGCCGCGGCACGTGCAGCGCCGGATCCAGCCCCGTCAGATACCCGAAACCGGGAGAGAACCCCAGATAGGCGACCGTGTACCAGGCGTCCGAGTGGCGCCGCACGACCTCCTCCTCCGGCAGCCCGGTGAGCTCCGCGACCTCCGCGAGATCCGCCCCGTCGTACACGACCGGGATCTCCACCGGCTCCGCGCCCGCCGCCGCGCCGCCCGGGGCCGGCAGCTCCGGCAGCACACCGGCGAGCCGATCCATGTCCGTGCCCGGCTCCGCGACCACCAGCACGGTCCGCTCGCCCGGCACCACGTCGACCACCCCCGCCGGACGGGCGTCCCGCAGCGCCGCGTCCAGCCGGTGCGCGCTCGCCAGATCGTCCGCCTCCACCAGCAGCGCCGCGTCCCCCGCCCGCAGCACCCTCACGCGAACGGCTCCAGCGCGACGCCCGCGCCCGCCAGCGCCGCCCGCACCGCCCGCGCCAGCTCCACCGCGCCGGGCGTGTCACCGTGCACGCACATCGACCGCGCCCGCAGCTCCACATCGCTCCCGTCGGCCGCCGTCACCCGGCCGTCCACCGCCATCCGCACGGCCCGCCGCACGACCTCCCCGGCGTCGTGCACGACCGCGCCCGGCTCCCGCCGCGACACCAGCCGCCCCGCCGGGGTGTAGGCGCGGTCGGCGAAGCACTCCGCCACGACCGTCAGCCCCCCGGCGACCTCGTGCACCGCCGACCCCGGCAGCGTCAGCAGCGGCAGCGACGCGTCGTACGCCCGCACCGCCTCGACCACCGCCCGCGCCTGCGCCTCGTCGCGCGCCACCCGGTTGTACAGCGCCCCGTGCGGCTTCACGTACGCGACCCGCCCGCCCTCCGCGCGGGCGATCCCGTCCAGCGCCGCCAGCTGGTACAGCACCTCCGCCGTCAGCTCCGGCGCCGCCACGTCCATCTCCCGGCGGCCGAACCCGGCCAGGTCCCGGTAGGACACCTGCGCGCCGATCGTCACCCCGCGCTCCACCGCCGCCGCGCACACCCGCCGCATGATCAGCGGATCGCCCGCATGGAACCCGCACGCCACGTTCGCGCTGGTGATCACGTCGAGCAGCGCCAGGTCGTCGCCCAGCTCCCAGATCCCGAACCCCTCGCCGAGGTCGGCGTTGATGTCGATGACCGCCATGCCACGACCTTCTCAGACGATCTCCTCGCGGACGTCCTCGACCTCGTGCCGCGACGCCCACGCCTGGTACACGCCCCGGTCGAACGTCTCCAGCCCGAGCCGCTCCGCCACCGGCGCCTTCCCGCCCGTGTACTCCACCCGCAGCCACCCGTCCTGCTCGCCCAGCACCACGAACGGCTCCCCGCGCCAGACGCACCGCGTGGTGACGTAATGCAGGTGATCGACCTCCGCCGCCGGGACCACCCGCAGGTATCGGTCGGGCGTGATCTGCCGGAACCCCTCGGCCTCCCGCTCCGCGTACAGCCGCACGAGATCCCCGTCCGGGCTCGCCTCGAACTCGGCGCCGCGCCACCCCGCGTAGAACCCGTGCCTGATCACGCCCGCCCTCCCGGCAGCTTCACGTGCCACCTGCGCAGATCGGCGTCGAACACGGCCACGAGCCGCTCCGCCCCCTGCGCGTCCAGCCGGTACAGCTCCGCCCCGTGCGGCAGCCGCTGACTGTCGATCTTGAACTCGGGGATCGACGGCCCCTCGCCCGGCGCGTACCCCGACCCCGGGAACGGCGCCTTCTCGATCACCCAGCCGCCCGGGACGATCCCCATGCTCCACTCGTCGATCCCGCCCAGCGGCCGCCGGAACAACCCCGACTTCACCGCCGCCCACCGGATCACGAACACCTGCTCGTCCGCCGGACTGAACGGCGACCCCTCGTACACGAGCCCCAGCGCCCGCACGACCGCCGCCGGCGTGCCCAGCCCCCGCACGTCCTCGAACCGGTGCACGTACCCGGCGACCAGGTCGTACCCGCCCTCCAGGTAATGCCGCACATGGTCGCTCCGCACGACCTTCTGCATCACCACGACCGCTTCCGGCGGCTGCCCGGACGGAACGCCCGCACCCGCCTCGCCCGGAGCGTGCACCGACCCGGCCGAGAGCGGGTCCGGCACGCGGCCCGGCGCCGAAGCCCCGCCGGACGCGCCGGGCTCACCTGCGGGCGTTTGGGGCGTGCCGGGGGCGGGTGCCGGGCCGGTCTGGAGTGGGTCGGGAGTCGGTCCGGGTGCCGGGCCAGTCTGGAGCGCATCCGGGGTTGATGGCCTCCCGGACGCGCCGGGCTCACCTGCGGGCGTCTGGGGCGCGGCGGGGGCGTGTGTCGGGCCGGTCGCGAGCGGGTCGGGAGCCGGTCCGGAAGCCGTTAGCCCACTGGATGGACCGGCGGGCGCGTCCCGTCCGGCGCCCCCGCGCGCGCTTGCGGGTGGGCTGGGTGCGCCCGGGGCGGGTGCCGGGCCGGTTTGGAGCGCCTCGGGGGTTGATGGCCCGCTGGGCGCGCCGGGCTCTCGGGCGGGGGTGTGGGGCGTGCCGAGGGCGTGTGTGGGGCCGGTCGTGAGCGGGTCCGGAGCGCTTCCCGGGGCCGTCTGTCTGCCGAGCGGGTCGTCTGGGACGCTGCCGCGCGCGCTTGCGGGCGTGTGGGGCGCGCCTGGGGCGTTCGTCGGGGTGGTCGGGTACTCGGGGGGCGTGGCCTCGGGGGTGTCTGGACGGGCAGCCGGGGCGGTCCCGGGGGCGGTGCGGCCGTTGGGAGGCGGGGCCTGGGCGGGCACCGGGTCGGTCGGGGTCTCGCTGGGGGCGGCGCGGCGGCGGGCGGTCTTGCGGGGACGGCGGGACGGGCGCGGCGGTTCGGGGTGTTCGGGCTCGAACAGGGCGTTGGCGTCCAGGTACGAGGCGCTGGGCAGGCCGGGGTTGACCGCGAGCTGCCAGCGCGGGTTCGGCCAGTGGCGGGCGAGGCGGGCGAGGGACGCCTCCCGGTGGTGGACGGCCTGGCCCTGCAGGGATCGCTCCATGGCCTGGGGGGAGGTGAACGCCAGGATGAAGGTGCCGTCGCCGAACTGGGCGGTCGCGTACTGCTGGTCGGCGGCGTCGGCGTCGCCGGGGGCGGGCAGGTAGAGGGTGGCGCGGGCGAGCAGCTCGAGGTAGCCGCGCTGGTCGCCGCGTTCGCGGGCGTCGGCGAGGGCGGTCTCGAGCGCGGAGCCGGACGGGCGTTCGGCGGGGCGCTCGCCGCCGTCGGGGATCGCGACGGGGATGCCGAGGCCCGGCAGGGCGAGGGGGCCGCCGTCCTTGCCGATGCGGGCGGCCTGGTAGACGAGTTCGAGCGGGGACTCGATGCCGTAGACGTCGCGGAACGCGCCGACCATGCGGCCCGCGAGCATCGCGCACGACTCGAGGCGCTCGGCGGCGGCGCGGCCGTCGCGGTCGCGGCGGCCCGGGTCGCGGACGTCGAAGTGGTCCCACCAGTTGCGGCGGCGCGCGTCGTCCGGGGGTTCCCAGCCGAGCGACCGCAGGCGGCGTTCCTGCAGGTGGCCGAGGGGGCGCGGGAGGAAGGCGCTGCCGACGGCCTCGGCGTCCATGCCCTGGTCGCCGCGCATCGCCTGGACGTACGGCATGCCGGACGGCGCCTGCACGATGATGAACGACCCAACGGGGAGACGGGAGAGTTCCAGGGTCAGCCGTTTGGCGAAGTCGTTCCAGTCCAACTCGGGTCCACTCTCACGTCCGTGGGGGCGGGGGCCGCCGTACCCGGCGGTAGTAAGACGTTAGCGGAATGCCGCGCCGTGCGGACCGTCAGTCCGAGCGGGGCGCGGGGACGGCGTCGGCGCGGGCGGGCGCCCAGACGCCGCCGATGGCGTCGTAGACGGCGACCGGGGTCTGGTCGCTGGTGCCGTTCCACCGCCAGAGCCGGGTGCCGTGCGGCGGCCGGATCGGGACGCCCGCGGGTTCGGCGGCGCGGGGCGGCGCGCCGAGCGGCTCCGGCTCGGGGGCGGCGTCGAAGTAGGGGGTCCCGGCGTCGAGGGCCTTCTGCAGGTCCTCGACGGAGTAGGCGTCGATCGTCGTCTGCGGGACCTCCTGCTCCCCGTTCACCGACGGGGAGCCGTGCTCGGCGCTGAGCCGGGCGAGCGCGGTGACGTCGAGGAGGACCTCGCTCGGCAGGCCCGCGTTGATCGCGAGCTGCCAGGCCGGGTCGGGCCAGCCGGCCGACAGCGCCGCGAACGAGGTGCGCCGGTACAGGCCGGGGTGGCGGTCGCCGGTGCGGGCGAGGGCGCCGGGGGAGGTGAACACGGTGACGTAGGTGCCGGTGCCGATGGTGATCGTGGGCAGTTCGGCGCGGTCGGGGTCCTCCACGGCGGGCCCGGTGGCGGGCAGGACGAGGTCGGCGCGGCCCAGCAGGGCGAAGTACGTGCCGTGGTCGCCGCGCTCCTTGGCGTCGGCGAGGAGGGGCTCCAGCCCGTCGGAGTCGGCGCCGTGCGGCCCCCCGGCCGGGGGGACGGCGGACGCGGACGCCTCCACCGCGGTGTCGGGGTACGCGTCGCGGCGCCGGGTGATCCGGGCCGGGTCGGCGATGTCGATGCCGAAGCCGGGCAGCTCGATCAGCCCGGTGCCGTGCCGGTGGAACGACTCGTACACCAGCTCGGACGGGCGCCGCACGCCCTGGACGTCCCGCAGCGCGGTGACCATCACGTCGGCGAGGCGCGCGAAGTCGCCGGGCAGGCCGCCGCCGGGCAGCTCGGTCCACCAGTTGCGGGGGGCCGGTTCGGCGGGCGGCCGCCAGCCCGCCTCGCTCATGACCTCCTCGTCGGCGGGCGTCAGCAGGAGCGGGCCGACGAGGAAGTTGTTGCTGACGGCCTCGGCGTAGAGCCGGTCGGGCTCGCGCATGGCCTGGACGTAGTGCCGGCTCTCGTCCCGCTCCCGCACGATGAGGATCGTGTCCAATTCGAGCGTCGCCAGCTCGCGCGCCAGCCGCCGGCCGAACTCGGACCACTCCAACAAGATCACTCCCTACGGCCGGGGGCCGGTCTCTCGCCCCCTGGAGACCGTGCCCGGAAACCGATGATTGTCGCCGGGGCCGCCGCGCGCAAACCGGCGGGTCACCCCGGCGGGGGTTCGTGACGCAGCCCACTCAGGGCGTCGCGGAGGGCCCGCGGGTCGCCGTCGTGGTCGTCCAGGACGTCGATGAGGCGGTGCAGGATCTCGTGCCGCGGCCAGCCGTCGTCCAGGAGCGCCTGGGCGGTCTCCCACAGTTCGGGCGGGTCGCCGTCCCACAGCCGGGCGGTGACGCGCTCGTGGGCGTCGAGGTGCTCGTCGCCCGCGCTGGGATGCTCGAACTCGAGGATCACGCGGCGGTCGCCCGGGTCGGACGGGTCGAGGGCCGACAGGTCGATCGCGCCGTGCCGTCCCGAGCTGCGGTGGGTGCCGGTCAGGAACGGCAGCGCGAACGCGCGGCGGGGGAGCGCCTCGAGGTCGCCGTCGGGCAGCAGCCGGTCGACGATCTCGCGGTCGAGGCCGAACGCGGACGGGTCGCGGTAGGCGTCGGCGAACGTCGCGGTGGCGTCCCAGACGGCGTCCAGGGTCGCGCGGACGCCCTCCTCGGGCAGGCCCGTGCGCCGCCCGGCCCACCGCACCCACGCGGCCAGGACGTGCGGGGCGGCCTCCTGCTCGCTCGGGGACAGCAGCACCTTGCGGGGCAGCCAGTCGAGCAGGAACATCTCGCACTTGACGGGGCTGACCCGCAGCGGGCGCCCGAAGTCGTGCGCGCAGCCGTACTCGATGATCCGGTCGACGCAGCGGCTCGCGGCGGAGCGGTCCGAGAGCTCCTCGGCCTCGTCGGACGCCAGGAACCGTGCGGCGAGCGTGGCGCGCCGGTCCCGCCCGTACACCGGGGGCTGCGGGAGCCGCCCGCCGGGCGGGAGGATCCCGGCGCGCGCGCGGACGAACGCGTGGTACGACCCGAAGTTGTCGTTGACGGGCGGGTCCTCGACGTCGTTGGTGAGCTCCAGGGCGCTCTGCAGCAGCGCCTTGGTGTCGCGGGGGTCGAGCTGCTCGAACCGCATCAGCGGGTTGTCGCGGCCCTCGGTGCGGCAGTGGTCGAGCAGCTTGTCGACCTGCGACGACACCCACGCGTCCCGGACCATCCCGCTCGCGGGCGGGCGGCCCCGCCGCGCGCCCGGCGGCTCGCCCGGGTCCGGGACGGTCTCGGCCTTCGTCCGGTCGACCAGGACGACGAGCGCGTGCCGTTCGGCGTCGCCGTAGGAGTAGACGCAGACGATCGAGTCCTGGTCGCCGTAGACGTCGCGGGACGCGAAGCACTGCTCGGGCGTCACCGTCCCGACCCGGTCGGCCCATCCGGGACGGGCGACGCCGCGGCGCATCAGCCCCAGCGCGGCGCGCTCGGCCAGCGCGGCCTGCCGGGGCGTGCCGAGGTAGGCGACGCCGGTCAGCAGGGCGAGCGCGGCGGGCGTCGCGGCCCGTTCGGCGTGCCCGATCAGGGCCTCGCCGATGACCTCCTCGACGTCGCCGCCGGGCACGCGGTGCCCCCACCACGATCCGAGGATCTCGCTGACGATCAGCTCGGCGTCCAGCGGGCTGCGGACGGCCAGCAGTTCGCGGGCGTGGTGGAGCATGCCGTCGAAGATCTCCGCGACCTCGCCGGAGGGCGCGTGCTGCGCCGGTTCCCCGGGGGAGCGGTGGCGGCTGCGGGGAGTCACGCTCCTAGCTTGTCAGATTCCGGGCGGCCGGTCTCCGGAACGCGCACGCGGTCCGGCCGCCGGTCCGGCCGCCGGTCCGGCCGCCGGTCAGCCGTCGACGCCGCCCGGGCAGCGTCCCGAAGGCGGCTCGGATTTGAGCAGGCCCGTCAGGTGCTCGCGCGCCATCCGCTCGACGCGCGGTGGCGTGGGCTCGAGACCGAGGTGGGACATGCGGGCCTGGACGTCCGCCACGCAGCGGTGCACGGCGTCCGGGGAGACGTTCACGAACTCGTTGGAGAGCCGGCGGGCGAGCGCGTCGTCGCTCCGGTGACCGGCCGGTGCAGGCAACTGTGCAGGCATCTGCGCACACCTCCGCGCACGGGGTTCCGGCGGGCGGGGTCGGCCGGCCGGGCGAGGCGCGGCGCGCACCGGCCGTCCCGCGCCGATCGCCGGCGCGCGGACCGCCCGCACGCACCTTGCCTCGATGTCCCATTCCAGCCTTTTTGCGGGGAGAGTCAAGGCATGCCGGGTGGTCGTTTCGCAAATTCTGGACCGGCTCGCCCGGGTTCCGTCCCGTGCTCGGCGCCCGCCCGTCCGGCCTGCGCCTGCGCGGCGGCGTCCGCCCAGCCCGCGTGGTGCCGGCGCGCCCAGCCGAGGCCGACGCGCCCGGTGCGCATCCCGGTGAGCGCCTCCCGGTCCCCGAACGCCATCCACAGGTGCCCGGCCGTGACCACGAGGACGATCAGGAACAGCCAGTCGTGGACGAACGTCGCGCCCGTCCGCCACGCGTCCGGCCAAGGCCCCGGGAACGTGAGGATCTCCCCGGTCGCGAGCATGATCAGGATCGCGCCGAGGGTGAACGACGCGTTGAGCTTCTGGCCCGCGTTGAACTTCCCCACCGGCAGGACCCCGCGCCCGCCGCGCGCGTCCCGGCGGTCGCGGCGCCGCAGCCACTCCCAGTCGTGCGGGGCGAACCTGTTCAGCCGCCGGACGTCCGCCCGGAAGGCCCGCGACAGCAGACCCAGCACGATCGGCACGGGCAGAGCGAACCCGCACCACACGTGGACGGTCTTGACCATCTCCCGACGCCCCACGAGCGTCGTGAGGAAAGGGAAGTAGAGCAGCGCGGCCGTCATCAGGCACACCAGCATCAGCAGCCCGGTCGCGTGATGAACGGACCGTTCCGCCCTGGTGAACCGCACGAGCCACCGCCCGGACGACTCGTCCGCTCCCGGCTCACGCGGCTCACGTGCGGTCGGGTCAGGTCGGGACATCGTCGCGCCCGTTCGACCGCCCCACCCAGGCGTCGATGTCGTACCCGCGTTTCTCCCAGTAACCCGGCTCGACCTCGTCGGTCAGCTCGATGCCGTCCAGCCACTTGAGGGACTTGTAGCCGTACATGGGCGCCACGTAAAGGCGTACGGGGCCGCCGTGGTCGTGCGTGACCGGCTCCCCCTCCATCTCCGTCGCGACCAGGACGTCCCGGCGGCGCGCCTGCTCCAGCGTCAGCGACTCGGTGTAGACGCCGTCGAACGACGTGAACCGCACCGCGCGCGCCCGCGGCGACACCCCGACCGCGTCCAGCAGGTCGGGCAGTGCGACGCCCGCCCACCGCACGTCCGCGACCCGCCATCCCGTCACGCACTGGAAGTCGCGGGTGAGGGCGGTCCGGCGCAGCCGCGCGAGATCCGCCGTGCGGAACGTCCGGGGCCGCTGCACCAGCCCGCCGACGCGCAGCCGGTACGACGCCGCGGTGCGCCGGTCGACGCTCGGTGTCACCGAGTAGTAACGGAACCCGCCCGCCGCGGGCAGGACGTCCTGGATCGTCCCGACGGGCGCGAGGGCCCGGCTCACCCGGTCCTGCAGGGAGGCGCCCACCGCCACCCCCGCCGCGCCCAGCCCGAGCATGCCCAGCACGATCCGCCGCCCGACCGGTGCGCCTTCTGCCGATTCCTCCGCGTCCACGTCCCCATTAAGACAGGACGGCCGGGCCGCGAACAGGCCCGTGCGGCCGCCGTAAGGGTTCCGACAGATCTAAGCTGAGGGGCATGGCCACGAAGGTTCATCTCGCGCAGCGGCCCGAGGCCGACGAACTGCTGGGGCGCAGCCCGCTCGCCGCGCTCATCGGTATGCTCCTCGACCAGCAGGTGCCGATGGAATGGGCGTTCTCCGGGCCCTACACCATCATGGAGCGCCTCGGCGCGGACGACCTGGACGCCCACGAGATCGCCGCCTGCGATCCCGAGCGGTTCACCGCGCTGCTGTCGGAGAAGCCCGCCGTCCACCGGTACCCGGGGTCGATGGCCAAACGCGTCCAGCAGCTGTGCCGGTACCTCGTGGAGCACTACGACGGGGACGCCGAGCGGCTGTGGAAGGACGTCGCCGACGGTAAAGAACTGTTCAAGCGTCTGAACGCCCTCCCGGGCTACGGCAAGCAGAAGGCGCAGATCTTCGTGGCGCTCCTCGGCAAGCAGTACGGGGTCCGCCCGGACGGCTGGCGGGAGGCCGCGGGCGACTACGGGGAGGAAGGGTCGCGCCGCTCCGTCGCCGACATCACCGGACCCGACTCGCTGGCCGAGGTCCGCGCGTTCAAGCAGCAGATGAAGGCCGCGGCCAAGGCCGCGAAGGCGTCCGGATAGGGCGCCCGGCGGGACGCCCGGCCGCGGGCCCGCGCGGACTCGCCGAAGGACCCGAGATGCCCTCGTTCGGCGCCCGCGCGCCGTAACATCTCCTACTCGCCGATCCGATGGTGCGCCGCCGGCGCGCCGCGGGACGGCGCACCATCCCGAGGAGGTCGCCCATGGCCGGAGGACGACGATGTCGCCGGGGGTTCCGTAGGCGGCGAACCATCGGGATGATGAGTACCTGACTCCGACCGGTGTTGTGATGGAGGCGGGAGCGCTAACCTGCTCCCATTCACTCATAGTGATGAAAACTTGCCGCGCGGTACGGGATCTTCGGGGCGGAGGTGGTGTCCGTGAGCACTGAGACGTCCGTCCCGCATCCCCGCGTTTCAGGGGTGGAGGAGCAGCCCATGGATGCGTCCGACGCCGCGCTCTACGCGACCCTGCTGAAGGAGGCCCCCGGCGGCCTCGCCTTCTTCGACGCCGACCTGCGCTGCCGCCGGGCCAGCGACGGGCTCGCCGAGCTGCTCGGCCGGCCCGTCCGCGACCTGCAGCAGCGCCGCCCCGCCGAGTGCCTGCCCGAGCCGCTGGCCGCCGCGTTCGAGACCGCGCTGCGCACCGTCCTCGCCGAGGGCCGCCCGCTGGACGACGAGCTCGTCGTCCCGGCGCCCGAGGCCGACGGCCCCGCGCCCGCCGCGGAGGCGGCCGCCGGCGCCGTGGACGCGCCGCCCGCCGCGGCCGTCGGCGAACGGGTCCTCGCCTGCACCTGGCTGCCCGCGCGCGGCCCCGGCGGCGAACGTCCCGGCGGCGAGCCGCCCGGCGTCGTCCTCGCCGTCCTGGACGTCACCGAGCGCCGCCGCGCCGAGGAGATCGTCCGCCGCAAGGAGCAGCGCTACCGCTCCCTCGTCGAGGCCGGGGAGCAGGTCGTGTGGGTGGCCGCCGCGGACGGCCGGGTGCTCGACGACGCGCCCGAGTGGCGCGCGATCACCGGCCAGGCGCCCGACGAGTACGCCGAGGGCGGCTGGCTGTCGGTCGTCCACCCCGAGGACCGTCCCCGCATCGAGACGATCTGGGCCGGCGCCGTCGAGGAGAATCGCGTCTTCGAGACCAACTACCGCATCCGCACCAAGAGCGGCGCCTACCGGCACTTCGACGTCCGCGCCGTGCCGATCTGGGAGGGCGGCGCCGTCATCGAGTGGGTCGGCGCCAACACCGACGTCACCGGGCAGCGCGAGGCCGAGGAGATGCGCGGCCGGCTGACCGAGCAGCTGTCGGCCGCCGCGCTGCGCACCGCGCGGCTCCAGCAGGCCACCTCGATGCTCGCCGAGGCGCTCACCGTCTCCCAGGTCGTCCAGGTGATCACCGAGGTGGGGCGGTCGGCGATCGGCGCCGACTACTCCGCCGTCGCGCTGCTGGACGACGACAAGCTGCGGCTCAGCATCGTCACGCCGTCCCAGCCGGGCACCGAGGACGACGCCGGGCACGACGCCGCCGAGATCAAGGTCAGCGACCAGACGGTCATGTCGATCGCGGTGCGGGAGGGGCGGCCGTTCCTGGCCGAGCACCCCGACAGCCTCCGCCTCCAGCTCGGCCGCGACGAGAAGGGCCTGTTCGCCCGGCACACCGAGGAGCGCGCCTGGGTGGGGCTGCCGCTGCTCGCCGCGGGCGCCCCGATCGGCGCGCTGCGGTTCTCCTTCACCCGCCCCCGCGAGATCACCGAGGAGGAGCGGGTCTTCCTGGAGGCCCTCGCCGGCCAGTGCGCGCTCGCCGTGGAGCGGGCGCTGCTGTTCGAGCGCGAGCACAAGACCGCGGAGGAGCTCCAGCGCAGCCTGCTGCCGAGCGACCTGCCGCAGCTGCCCGGCATGGTGCTCGCCGCCCGCTACAACCCCGCGACCCGCCACGTCCAGGTCGGCGGCGACTGGTACGACGTGTTCCGGCTGCCCGACGACCGGCTCGCCGTCGCGGTCGGCGACGTCATGGGCAAGGGCGTCCTCGCCGCGGCCGGCATGGGCCGCGTCCGCAACGCGCTGCGCGCCCTCGCGCTCAACGACCCGCGCCCGGCCGCCGTCCTCGCCGGGCTCGACCGGCTGTTCAGCGCCACCGAGGACGAGGAGCAGTTCACGACCGTCGCGTACGCCGTCATCGACCCCGAGACCGGGCGCGGCGCGTTCAGCAACGCCGGGCACCCGCCGCCCCTCCTGATCTCCCCGGACGCGCCCGCGAAGGTCAGCGAGGACGAGGCCGGGACGCCGCTCGGCTGGCCCAGCCCGCGAGAGCAGACAAGTTTTTCCATCGAAACCGGCAACACTGTCGTCTTCTATTCCGATGGACTTGTGGAGAACCGTAGACGTGGGGTGCACGCAGGTCTGGAGGAGCTGGTCGCCGTGGCCGAGGACGCCCCACCCGAAGTGGTAGGAGATCCCGAGAGACTCGTCGACTTCCTGGTCGATCGGATGCTTGCCGGATACGAGCAGGTAGACGATGTGACCGTGCTCGCCCTGCACGTCCCGCCCAAGCCCGCGTGAGATCGTCCGGACACGACGCGAAGACGTCACGAAGACGGAGCCGTACGTACGAAGGACCGTCCCGCGCCCTCTAAGGTGGGGAGTTACCGGGTAGGACATCAGAGGCGGAAAGCGCAGCAGTACCGGAATGCTTGACCCAGTGAGAGCGGGTACGCTGCGGTCCGCACGGAGGTCCCGCCCAGTGTGAGGTCCCACCCCGTGTGAGGCCGGGCCCGTCAGGGCACTTGGGTATATCCAAGCCACACGTTCGTTCGAGAGGTATTTGTGTCGCCTGCTAGCTCGACCTCGAAAGCGTCAGATCTGCACGATCACGTCATCGCGCAACTGATCGAGCGTGGACGGTCCCAGGGAAATCGCCTCGACGCCGACGACATCCGCCGCACGTTCGAGGAAGCCAACATTCCGGTGTCGGCGGGCCGTGACATCCTGCGAAGCGTCAGCAAGGAGGGTGTGATCGTCATGGTGAGCGCTGCCGACTCCGCGGCGCCCAAGCGTTCGCGCAAGCGCGCGGCGCCCGCGACGCGCCGGCCCCGGACGGCCGCCGCGGCCAAGGAGCAGCCCGACACGGTGACCGCCGTCGTCGGCGACGCCGAGGGCGAGGCGCCCGAGGCCGAGCGTCCGGCCCGTCCGGCGCCCGCCAAGCCCGCCGCCAAGCAGGCGAAGCCGAAGAAGGCCGCCGCCGCCAAGCCCAAGAAGGCCGCGGCGCCGAAGAAGGCCGCCGCCAAGGCCCCGACGAAGAAGGCCGGCGAGGACGCCGAACTCGAGGACGACGACGTCGACGTCGAGCTCGAGGACATCGGCGACGACCTCGACGTCGAGCTCGTCGACGACGCGGCCGACGCCGAGGAGGCGCC
This sequence comes from Spirillospora sp. NPDC052242, assembly GCF_040679555.1. Taxonomy (NCBI): domain Bacteria; kingdom Bacillati; phylum Actinomycetota; class Actinomycetes; order Streptosporangiales; family Thermomonosporaceae; genus Spirillospora; species Spirillospora sp. NPDC052242. The sequence continues at coordinate 7,447 of NZ_JBFAUZ010000046.1, read as the reverse complement.
GGAGGTCGAGGAGGAGGAGCCCGCGAAGGCCCCCGCCGCCAAGGCCGGCGCCGCGCCCGCGTCCGACGAGGAGGGCTTCACCCTCAGCGACGACGAGGAGGACGCGCCCGCGCAGCAGATCGCCGCCGCCGGCGCGACCGCCGACCCCGTCAAGGACTACCTCAAGCAGATCGGCAAGGTCCCCCTGCTGAACGCCGAGCAGGAGGTGGAGCTCGCCAAGCGCATCGAGGCCGGGCTCTTCGCCGAGGAGCGGCTCGCCGCCGACGGCCCCGCCCTCTCCGAGGAGGACCTCGAAGACTACGAGTGGATCGCCGAGGACGGGCGCCGCGCCAAGAACCACCTGCTGGAGGCCAACCTCCGGCTCGTGGTGTCGCTGGCCAAGCGCTACACCGGCCGCGGCATGCTCTTCCTGGACCTGATCCAGGAGGGCAACCTCGGTCTCATCCGCGCCGTCGAGAAGTTCGACTACACCAAGGGCTACAAGTTCTCCACGTACGCCACCTGGTGGATCCGGCAGGCGATCACCCGCGCGATGGCCGACCAGGCCCGCACCATCCGCATCCCGGTGCACATGGTCGAGGTCATCAACAAGCTCGCCCGCGTCCAGCGGCAGATGCTCCAGGACCTGGGCCGCGAGCCCACCCCCGAGGAGCTCGCCAAGGAACTCGACATGACCCCGGAGAAGGTCGTCGAGGTGCAGAAGTACGGCCGCGAGCCGATCTCCCTGCACACCCCGCTGGGCGAGGACGGCGACAGCGAGTTCGGCGACCTCATCGAGGACTCCGAGGCGATCGTCCCGGCCGACGCGGTCAGCTTCACCCTCCTGCAGGAGCAGCTCCACTCGGTGCTGGACACCCTCAGCGAGCGCGAGGCCGGCGTCGTCTCGATGCGGTTCGGCCTCACCGACGGCCAGCCGAAGACCCTCGACGAGATCGGCAAGGTGTACGGCGTCACCCGCGAGCGCATCCGCCAGATCGAGTCCAAGACGATGTCGAAGCTGCGTCACCCGTCCCGTTCCCAGGTCCTGCGCGACTACCTGGACTGACGACGGCCCGCGAAGGCCCCGCCCACCCGGCGGGGCCACTTCGCATGCCCGAAACCGGACCGGCGGCCCGTCCGGTTCAGGCGTGCAGGACGACGTCCAGGTTGCCGTCGTTGAGTTCGGCCGTGTGCCCGAGGTCGGCGACGGCCTTGAGCAGTTCCTCCGGGGTCCGCGGGTCGGCGCCGGCGGCGAGGAGGTCGTGGGCGATCTCCCCGCGGGTCGCCTTGGCCATGTGGCTGACGACCGACCGCTTGGGCACCCCGCCGATGATCCGCTCCCGGAACACCCGCACGGCCACGGCGGGCCGCGGGGCCTTCCACACCGACGCGTACGGCCCGGAGCGCATGTCGACGACGAGGCCGTCGCGCAGGCGCAGGGCGTCCCGCATGACGGGACGCCACAGGGAGGCGAGGCGGCCCTGCGGCGGGAGCGACACCGCCATCGCGAGCCGGTAGGGCGGGATGCGGTCGGTGAGGCGGAGCGCGCCCCACAGGCCGGAGAACACGATGATCCGGTCGGCCGCGGCGCGCTCGTCCAGGCTCGGCAGGTCCAGGTTGTCGTACAGGACGCCGGTGTAGAGGCGGGCGACGGGCAGCGTGGGGGCCTCACGGAGCGCCCGGTTGCGGGCGAGGGCCTCGTCCCGCTGCCCGGCGGGCAGGCCGAGGACGTCGGCGGCGTCGTCGCGCCCGCAGGCCTCGCCGAGCGCCGCCAGGACGCGTTCCCGCACGGGGTTGAGGCCGGGGAAGCTGAGCGTCCCGAGGTCGAGCGGCGGACCGTCCCCCACGGTGGCCTTCTTCTCCGACGGCGGCAGCAGAATATGCACGTTCCTCCTGAAAGGCGTGGTGTGATGTTCCCGATGGACGAGCTGGTCGCGGCGGCCTGGCCGGCCCCGACCGTCCACCATATTGACGGCTGGCGCCTGCGCCACGCCGACGGCGTCACCAAGCGCGCCAACTCCGTCCTCGCGCTGGCGGAACCGGACGACGTGGACCGGGCCGTAGCGCGCGCGGAAGAGTTCTACACCGGTTTCGGTCTCCCCACGGTGTTCTCCATCAGCTCCCAGTCACGTCCCGCGCGGCTCGACGCGTACCTGGACGAGCGGGGCTACACGCTCGTCGATCCCACCCTGGCCATGGTCCGCGATCTCGGCGACGTCCCGCCGGGACGCGACGGGGTGCGGGTCGCGGACGTCCCGTCCGACGCGTGGCTCGACCTGTGGTGGTCGGTGGACGGGCGGCACGGCGCCGCGCGGCCCGAGGTCGCCGAGAAGATCCTCACCGGGGTCCCGGCGGGTTACGCGTCGCTCGACGCCGCCGTGGGCCGGGCCGTCCCGCAGGGGGAGTGGCTCGGCGTCTACGCGATGGCGGTGGCGCCGGACGCGCGCAGGCGGGGGCTCGGCCGGCGCGTGCTGCGGGCCCTCCTGGCGTGGGGGCGGGAGCAGGGCTGCCGACGGGCCTACCTGGTGGTCGTCGAGGGCAACGCGGCGGCGCGCGCCCTCTACGCGGGCGAGGGGTTCACGGAAAAGGGCGGTTATCACTATCGGGTGAGGAACGTCGCTTCCGCGTGAATCCCGGCGCTTCCCCGCGACATCGGACAGGCCGTAATCGCATATCGTGATCAGTCAATTACGCTGTGCGTTCGGATGGGAAAGGTGAACGGCGGCCACCGTCTCCGGTGACCGCCGTCCTCGGGTCGTTTCTATGGACAGGCCTACCGCTCGTCTTCGCGAGCCGCAGCCGGGGTCTCGTTCAGCCTGTCGGTCTCGTCCTGAATGTCGGCCCCATTGGCGCGGAGAGCCTCACCGTACTTGCGTCCGTGGTGGGCGCAGAACAGAAGGTCGCCGCCGCCTACAAGGACTGCACGGACGTAGGCCTGAGCGCCGCAGCGGTCGCATCGGTCGGCGACGGTCAGCGGCTTGGTCGGGGCAAGGGCTCCAGTCACGGCACCTTCCTCATGCTCGGGGTCGGTACTTAGGACAACATCTAACCCGACGCGGACGTTCCCAACCTGCTTGTTCGTACGCCCACAGCAGAATGGGCCCATTAGTGACCGACATCACATTAGGCATCGTCCCATCGGAACAGCCGGACGGCGACCAGTGCGCCGACGACCGCGACGCCCAGCAGAACGCCGATTTGCGGCAGTGCGGACATCGGTCCGAGACCGCGTCCCATCACGTTCAGCATCCCCTCGTTCAGATATCGCAACGGGAAGACGTACGAGAGGGTCCGCATCCACTGCGGGGACGCGTCGAGCGGGAAGAACGACCCCCCGAGGAACGCCATCGGCAGGACGATCAGCTGGGTGACGGCCTGCGCGGTCTCCTGCGTCTTCGCCCACGCGCCGACCATCATCCCGATCGACAGGAACGCCAGGACTCCCGACAGGACCATCGGGACGGCCATCCACCACGCCCCGCTCAGCCGCAACCCGAACATCGGGAGCTGCGCCACCAGGACGAACAGGGCGAACTGGAGGAGTGCGACCCCGAGGCTGACGGCGACGCGCGCCGCGAACACCGTCGGGATCGGGGCGGGCGAGAGCTGCAGGCGCCGCAGGATGCCCTTCGTGCGCCACGTCACGAGCGTCTGCGACGCCCCGAACACCCCCGCGGACGCCAGCGCCCACCCGAGCAGGCTCGGCGTGAAGAACTGGATCGCCTCCAGGGAGTCGTCCTCGACCTGCTGCGCCGACATCGAGTACGCGGGCGGGCGCCCCGTGGCCGCGACGTTCGACGACTGCACGATCTGGTTCATCACGCTGCGCACCGTCCCCGCCCGTACCTGGTCGGCGGCGGAGTAGTGGACGATCAGCTCGGTCCCGCGCTGCTCCACCACCGCGGAGACGTCGCCCTTCTCGACGTCCCGCAGGGCCTCCGCCCGGTCGGGCGCCGCGGTCACCTCGAGCACCTCGCCCAGTTCGTCCGGCGCCTCCGCCAGGGCGCGCTCCACGATGGGCACCGAGCCGACCCGCAGCACCTCGACCTTCGAGGTCGACTGGCTGCCGAAGATCCCCGCGAAGACCACCAGGAACATCAGCGGGAACAGGACGGTGAAGGCCAGCGCGCCCCGGTCCCGCAGGAACCCGAGGAGCATGGCGCGCGACAGGCTTCGGAAACTCGCGTACGTGCTCATGCCCGGTACTCCCGTCCGGTGACGTCGAGGAAGACGTCCTCGAGGGTGGCGCCGCGAATTTGGACGCCGTCCAGCGCGTCTTTCGCGGCCATCGCGGCGACCACCGCGGACGGTTCCCGCGTCGAGATCGTCAGGGACACGCCGTCGTCGCCCGCCTCGTCCGCGCCGGGCAGCCGCCGGGCGTCCTCGACAGGGAGCACCCCGCTCGGCACGCTGATCCGCGCCGGGGCGTCCAGGCCGCGCACCAGGACCGCCGGCGGGCCGAGGCGCAGCATCCGCCCCGCGTCCATGATCGCCACCCGGTCGCAGAGGATCTCCGCCTCGTCCATGTAGTGCGTGGTCAGCACGATCGTGCGGCCACCGGTGTTGATCTCGCGCAGCAGGTCCCACAGGTTGCGGCGCGACTGCGGGTCGAGCGCCGCCGTCGGCTCGTCCAGGAACAGCAGCTCCGGATCGTGGACGAGCGCGCACGCGATCGACAGCCGCTGCGCCTGCCCGCCCGACAGCTTCTCGACGCGCACGTCCGCCTTGTCGTCCAGCCCGACCGTCTCCAGCATCGCGTCCGCCCGGCGCGCCGGGACGCCGTAGAGCGAGCCGAACGTGCGGAGCTGCTCGCGCGCGGTCAGCCGCTCGAAGAACGCCGACGCCTGCAACTGGACGCCGATGCGCGGCAGCAGCCGGGGATTGCGGGGCCACGGCCGCGCCCCGAGGACCGAGACCTCGCCCTCGTCGGCCTCCCGCAGCCCCTCGATGATCTCGAGCGTCGTCGTCTTCCCGGCCCCGTTCGGTCCGAGAATCCCGAAGAACTCGCCCTCGCCGACATCGAACGTGACCCCGTCCACGGCATGGACGTCCCCGTAGCGTTTGCGGAGGCCGGAGACCTCGATCGTGTGCGCCATGCCGAGGACACTAGGCAGCCGACCCGATCCGCACACCCGACCAAAGGTGGACATTCCCGATGTCCACCCACGGTTCGAGAACCCCCGCCCCGGCCGCCCCACCCCCTATGACGGCGAGCCATTCGCCGTATTGTCGGCTGCCGGGGGTACCCTCGTGCCGAATGTCCTACCCCCGAGGAGCACACGCACGTTGACCGCCGCGACCGCCGAAGTGACGACCGAAGATCCGCACGGCTACTCCGCCCGGCACCTCTCGGTGCTGGAGGGGCTGGAGGCCGTGCGCAAGCGACCCGGCATGTACATCGGGTCGACCGACAGCCGCGGCCTCGCCCACTGTCTGTGGGAGATCGTCGACAACTGCGTGGACGAGGCACTGGCCGGGTACTGCACCCACATCAGCGTGACGATGCGCGCCGACGGCTCCTTCGAGGTGGCCGACGACGGCCGCGGCATCCCCGTCGACCTGGAGCCCAAGACGGGCCTGCCGGGCGTCGAGCTGGTCATGACCCGCCTGCACGCCGGCGGCAAGTTCGGCGGCGTGTCCTACACCGCGTCCGGCGGCCTGCACGGCGTGGGCGCGTCCGTCGTCAACGCCCTGTCCGCCCGGCTCGACGTCGAGGTCGACCGCTACGGCCACACCCACGCGATCAGCTTCCGCCGCGGGCTGCCCGGCGAGTTCGCCGACGACGGACGGCCGAACGCGCGGTTCAAGAAGAAGTCCGGGATGCGGCAGATCCGCAAGGTCGCCGAGAAGGTCACCGGCACCCGTGTCCGGTTCTGGCCAGATCTGCAGATCTTCCTGAAGGACGCCACCGTCGAGCGCGAACTGGTCATGGACCGGATGCGGCAGACGGCGTTCCTCATCCCCGGCCTGACGATCGACGTCCGCGACGAACGCGGCGACGAGGTCGTCGAGGAGACGTTCCGGTTCGACGGGGGCATCGGCGAGTTCTGCACCTACCTGTCGAAGGACGCCCCGCTCATCGACGTCCTGCGCCTGCAGGGCCGCGGCCACTTCACCGAGACCGTCCCCGTCCTGGACGACCAGGGCCACCTCACCCCGACCGACGTGGAGCGCGACCTGGAGGTCGACATCGCGCTGCGCTGGGGGAGCGGCTACGACAACATCACCCGCTCGTTCGTCAACGTGATCGCCACCCCCAAGGGCGGCACCCACGTCCGGGGCTTCGAGAAGGCCGTGGTCAAGGTCATCAACGACCAGCTGCGGGCCGCCCGGCTGCTGAAGAACGGCGACGAAGACGTCATCCGCGACGACGTCCAGGAGGGGTTGACGGCCGTCGTCACGGTCCGGCTGCCCGAGCCGCAGTTCGAGGGGCAGACCAAGGAGATCCTCGGCACCTCCGCCGCGACCCGCATCGTCTCCAAGGTCGTCGACACCGAGCTGCGGGCGATCTTCGAGAACCCGCCGCGCGCGCAGAAGCAGGCGCTCCGCGCCGTCCTCGAGAAGATCGTCGGCGCGGCCAAGACCCGCATCGCCGCCCGCACGCAGCGCGACAACCAGCGCCGCAAGAACGCCCTGGAGAACTCGGCGCTCCCGGCCAAGCTCGTCGACTGCCGCACCACGGACGACCGCAGCGAGCTGTTCATCGTCGAGGGCGACTCCGCGCTCGGCACCGCCAAGCTCGCCCGCAACTCCGAGTTCCAGGCGCTGCTGCCGATCCGCGGCAAGATCCTGAACGTGCAGAAGGCGTCCGTCGCCGACATGCTGAAGAACGCCGAGTGCGCCGCGATCATCCAGGTGATCGGCGCCGGCTCGGGCCGCACGTTCGACATCGACGCGTCCCGGTACGGGCGGATCATCCTGATGGCGGACGCCGACGTCGACGGCTCCCACATCCGGACGCTGCTGCTGACGCTGCTCTACCGGTACATGCGGCCGATGCTGGAGGAGGGCCGCGTCTACGCGGCCGTCCCGCCGCTGCACCGCATCGAGCTGGTCAAGCCGCGCAAGGGCCAGGACAAGTACGTCTACTGCTACAGCGACGCGGAGCTGCGGCAGAAGCTCGTCGAGTTCGAGCGCAAGGGCCGCCGCTGGAAGGAGCCCGTCCAGCGGTACAAGGGCCTCGGCGAGATGGACGCCGACCAGCTCGCGGAGACGACGATGGACCCGCGGCACCGCATCCTGCGCCGCATCCGCGTCGAGAACGCCGAGGAGGCCGCGCAGACGTTCGACCTGCTGATGGGCAGCGACGTCGCGCCCCGGCGGGCGTTCATCACCGCGGGCGCCTCCCAGTTGGACGCCGAGCGCATCGACGTCTGACAGTGATGATGTAGGTGAGCGCCTCCCGCTGGGGTCTGGCCCAACGCCTGACTGGCCTGGTGCCTTCAACGGGATCTGCCGACCCTGCGCG
>NZ_JBFAUZ010000045.1:0-79462 GCF_040679555.1 Spirillospora sp. NPDC052242 | reverse complement strand
TCCTCGTCCACCTCCGCCGCGAACGGAGCGATCTTCGCATCGGCCAGCTCGCGCACCGTGCTGCGCAGCAGCTCGTGCTCCTCCGACGGAGCGTAGGCGGGGAAGTCCATCGTGCCTCCACGTGGCCCGGCGATCCCGGGGTACGTTACTTTGACGATCAATATTTGGACGCCAAAATAAGTGACCGGCGGGACCCCCGTCAAGGCGACGCGCGTCACGCCGCCCCGGCCCCCGCGGGCACCCGCCCCAGCGGGCACCCGCCCCGGCGGCTCATCGGTGCCGCCCAGAGGACTCGAACCTCTATACCCGGGGTAAGAGCCCGGTGTCCTTCCCTTTGAACGAGAGCGGCGCGCTTTCACGCGGAACCGCACCCGGGAATCGAACCCGGTTCTTCTGATTGGAAGTCAGACGTCTCGGCCACTTAGACCTGTGCGGCGTGTACGGGACCGGAAGGGCCCGTCGTACCTCCACCAGGAATCGAACCTGGAATCTCCGCATTCGTAGTGCGGCGCTCTGTCCGTTGAGCCATGGAGGCGGGGTGCTGCGTGGACCAGGCCGGGCTCGAACCGGCAACCTTCCGCTTGCAAGGCGGACGCTCCTCCAAATTGAGCTACAGGCCCATGTGTGCGTTCGTGCGGATCCCGCGAACAGCGGGAATGAGAAACGCGGGTATGAGAAAGGCCGCGGGGACGTCGTCCCGGCGGCCTCCGATCGAGCCGTTCGGCTCTACAGGGAGGCTCCTCGGGAGGCCGCTCGTCGCGCGGCGGCGGGGCGCGGCCCTCGCTTGTCGGCGTTCATCTCACGGCTCCCTTCTTCGATCCTCGTCGGCGCGTTGCATACATGGTGCGCCATGCCCGGGCGCGGGCGCAACGGCTTTTTCGCCAATGCCCCGGGGCAATGGAGGCGGCGAAGGAAAAGGCCGGGGAGGAGGTGCGGGCCCCCTCCCCGGCCCACGGTGACCGGGTCCGGCGTCAGATGCCTCGGCGGCGGGTCCGGGCCGAACGGCGGTGCGACGGCGACAGGAGCCGCTGGAGCACCCGGAACGGCAGCGTGACGACGCTGATGATCGTGCCGATGATCGCGTTCAGCGCTCCGCTGATGCGGCGCATGATCTCTCACTCCTTCGGTCTTCCGTTACCGTCGTGTTACCCCCTCTGGGAGGTCTACACCGATTCGGCTAAAAAGATTTCGTGCCGACGACGACCGTGGCGTAAAGCTCGTCGCAGCGGGCAATCTCCGCGGCGAGGCCGCCCCGGGCGACCGCGTCCAGCGCGTCCGGCACCTGCCGCTCGCTCGTCTCGAACAGCAACCGGCCGCCCGGCGCGAGCCAGCCGGACGCCTCCGCGGTCACCCGCCGCAGGACGCCGAGGCCGTCCGCGCCGCCGTCGAGGGCGACGCGGGGTTCGTGGTCGCGCGCCTCCGGGGGCAGCAGCGCGACCTCCGCGGACGGGACGTACGGGACGTTGCAGAGCAGGACGTCGACGCGGCCGCGCAGGTCCGCGGGGAGCGCGTCGAACAGGTCGCCCTCGTGGACCCGGCCGCCGAGCGGCCCGACGTTGCGGCGGGCGCAGCGCACGGATTCCGGTTCGATGTCGGCGGCGTGCAGTTCGCATCCGTCCGGGCCGAGGCCGGTGACGAGCGCGGCGCCGAGCGCGCCCGAGCCGCAGCACAGGTCGAGGACGACGGGACGGGGCGGGGCGAGCGCGGCCGCCCGGCGGACGAGGAACTCGGTGCGGCGGCGCGGGACGAACACGCCGGGGCCGACGCGGACGCGCAGGCCGCAGAAGTCGGCCCAGCCGACGACGTGTTCGAGGGGCAGGCCCGCCGCGCGCCGGTCCACCATGGCGTCCAGTTCGGCGGGGGTGCGGGCCGCGGAGCCGAGCAGCCGGGCCTCGTCCTCGGCGAAGACGCACCCGGCGGCGCGCAGGCGGGAGACGACGGAATCGAAGGAGGTGTCGGGCATGACGCCTTTCGGGGTCCTGCGGGCGCCCCGGTCACGCGTCGGCGGACGGAGGCACCCGGAACGGTCTGACAGAAACGGGTCTCACCTCCTCCGGCCGTGTCGATCGAGCGCCGCCCACCGTACAGCAGCGTCCGGGGCACGGGCGGGACGGGGCCAGAATGGAGGGTCGTCGTCAAGGGGGGCCGGTTGTCCACGGAAACGGAGTTGCGGGCGGACTGCGCGAACTGCCACGGGCTGTGCTGCGTGGCGCTGCCGTTCACGGCGTCGGCGGGCTTCCCGTCCGACAAGGAGGCGGGACGGCCGTGCCGGAACCTGCTCGCGGACTTCCGGTGCGGGATCCACGACGACCTGCGCGGGCGGGGGTTCGCCGGCTGCACGGTCTTCGACTGCTTCGGTGCCGGGCAGAAGGTCTCGCAGGTCACGTTCGGGGGCCGCGACTGGCGGGGCGACGCCGACCTCGCGCGCCGCATGTTCGCGGTGTTCCCGGTCATGCGCGACCTGCACGAGGTGCTCTGGTACCTGGCCGAGGCGCTCGGGCGGCCCGAGGCGGCGCCCGTCCACGACGAACTGGGGCGGGTCCGGGACGACGTCGAGGCGCTCACCCGCGGCGTCCCCGGGGCGTCGGACGTGGCGGCGGTGCGGGAGCGGGTGGGGCCGCTGCTGATGCGGGCCGGTGAGCTGGTGCGGGCGCGCGTCCCGGGGCGGCGGCGCGACCATCGCGGCGCGGACCTCGCGGGCGCCCGGCTCAAGGGCGCGGACCTGCGCGGCGCCTGCCTGCGCGGGGCGCTGCTCATCGCGGCCGACCTGCGCGGGGCGGACCTGCGGACGGCCGACCTGCTCGGCGCGGACCTGCGGGACGCCGACCTGCGCGGCGCCGACCTGACCGGATGCCTGTTCCTCACGCAGCCGCAGCTCGACGCGGCCCGGGGCGACGCGGCGACGCGGACGCCCGCGGCGCTGCGGCGGCCCGCGCACTGGTGACCGTCCGGGCCGTCCGTTTGGTCGGGTGACCAGGGGGCATCTCCGCGTGGCACGTCGATGAGGGGGCCACGTGGGGCGGGTCGACCGGTGGGGCACGGGGGTCGCGGCCGCGGTGCTGGCCGTCCTCGGCGGCGGGCTGCCCCTGCTGGACTCGGCGCTCGGCCGCGGCGGCCGTCCGCTGGCCGCGGGCGCGGTCGTGGCGGTGGGGACGGAGCGGGGCGGCGTCCGCCCGGTGCGGGTGGCGGTGCCGTCCGCGCGGTGGGTGCTCAGCGCGGAGCGGTCGTCGCTGGCGACGAACGCGGCGCTGCTCAGCGGCGACGTGGTGGTGAACGTGGGTGCGGTGCTGCCGCTCGGGCCGGCGGAGGCGCGCGACCTGTGGCACGGGCTCGGCCGGATCGTCGCGGCGGGCGGGGCGGCGCGGCTGCACGCCGAACCGGCGGCCTTCACGACGGCGGGCGGGCTGACGGGCCTGACGGGGCGGCTGAGCGGGCCGGGCCGCGTCGGGCTGGCGGGGGTGTTCACGACCGGGACGGTCGGCGCCACGGTGACGGCGGCGGGGCCGCCCGAGGCGTTCCGGCGGCTGGCCGGCGAGATCGAGGCGATGGTGCGCTCCCTCACGATCGCGGCGGGCCGGTGACGGGGCGTCCGGCGTTCTGGCTGTGGGCCGGGACGTGCGCGCTCGGCGTGTGGCTCGCGTTCGACACGGTCGGGGCGATGGTGCGGGCCTTCCCGGTCGGGGCGGTCGCCGGGTCCGCGCTGCTCGCACCGGCGCTCGTCCTCGGGGTGTGGGCGTTGCGGCGGACGCATCCGGTGCGGGTGCGGCCGCTGTGGGCGGCGCTGCTGGCGGTGGGGTGGGGTGGGCTGGCGGCGTTCGGGGTGGCGCTGCCCGCGAACGCGGCGTTCCTCGCGGTCATCGGGCAGGCGGCCGGGCCGGAGTTCGCGGCGGTGTGGGGCGCGACGATCGCGGCGCCGGTGAACGAGGAGCCGCTGAAGCTGCTGGGGGTCGTGGTCCTCGCCCTGGCCGTCCCGTGCACGGTGCGGAGCGCCATGGACGGCTGGGGGTACGGCGCGCTCGCCGGGCTCGGCTTCCAGATGTCGGAGAACTTCCTGTACGTCCTGAACACGATCCTGCTGACGGGGGCGACGCAGGACGCGGGGGCCGCGTTCGTCTCGTTCGCGGGGCGGGTCGTCGGCGGCGCCTGGTGGAGCCACTGGGCGATGACCGCGGTCGCGGGCGCGGGCCTGGGGCGCCTGCTGGCCCGGGCGTCCCGGACGAACGCGGCGCTGGCGGCGGGCGCGCTGCTGCTGGCGATGGCGCTGCACGCCTGGTGGGACGCGCCCGTCCTGGCGGACGCGGCGCTGCTGCCGTTCAAGGGGCTGCCGATCCTGCTGGCCGCGGTGCTGGCGTACCGGCTGGCGCGGCGCGGCTACCTGGCGCACTTCCGGCGGGCGGCGGACGCGGAGACGGCCGGGGGCGTCCTGGTGCCGGGCGAGCGGCACGTGCTGACGTACCGCAGGTGGCGGCGGAAGGAGCGGTGGGACGTGCCGCCGGGCGAGCCGCGGCTGCTGCTCGCCCGCCTCCGCGCCGCCGAGCTGGACCTGCTCGAGTCAGGGCTCGGCGGCATCGGGCGGGACCCGGGCGAGGCGGAGCGGCTGCGCGGCGACATCCGGGAACTGCGGCTGCGGCTCAACGCGTCCTGGCGGCGGACCGGCACGGCGCGCGCCGTGCGGTGAAAGGTGCGCTGAGCACGCCGTTTGCCCGTCTTCGGCTCGGGTACCGGCTCGTCGGGAATTCGCTCTCGGCCGGGGAGAAACGCAGATGGCGCAGCGGAAGGGCGGGTCGAAGGCCGGGAGGCTGGAGAATCTCGCTTGGGGGGTCGATGATCGGCTGGGAACGGTCGAGTTCCTGAACCGCAACATCACCAAGGCGTTCCCGAAGCACTGGTCCTTCCTCCTCGGCGAGATCGCCCTCTACTCGTTCATCGTGCTCGTGATCACCGGCGTGTTCCTCACGCTGTTCTTCAAGCCGAGCGGCGCGGAGATCGTCTACGACGGCTCGTACACGCAGTTGCGGGGCGTGACGATCAGCGAGGCGTACGCGTCGACGCTGCACATCACGTTCGACGTCCGCGGCGGGCTGCTGATGCGGCAGATCCACCACTGGGCCGCGAACATCTTCCTCGCGGCGATCGCGATCCACCTGATGCGCATCTTCTTCACGGGCGCGTTCCGCAAGCCCCGGGAGATCAACTGGCTGATCGGCGTGACGCTGTTCGTGCTGGCGCTCGCCGAGGGGTTCGCCGGCTACTCGCTGCCGGACGACCTGCTGTCGGGCACCGGCCTGCGGATCATGGCGGGGATCGTGCAGTCGATCCCCGTGGTCGGGTCGTACCTGGTCATGTTCATCTTCGGCGGCGAGTTCCCGAGCACCGCCGAGTTCATCCCCCGGCTGTTCACGGTGCACATCCTGCTGATCCCGGGCCTGCTGCTCGCGCTGATCACCGCGCACCTGATGATCCTGTGGCACCAGACGCACACCCAGTGGCCGGGCCGGGGGCGGCGGGAGCAGAAGGTCACCGGGGAGCCGACGTTCCCGGCGTTCGCCGCGCAGAGCGGGGCGTACTTCCTGTTCACGTTCGGGTTCCTGGCGCTGATGGGGGCGCTCTTCCAGATCAACCCCGTGTGGCTCTACGGACCGTACGCGCCGGACGAGGTGTCGTTCGGCTCGCAGCCCGACTGGTACGTCGGGTTCCTGGAGGGCTCGCTGCGCATCATGCCGCGGCTCGAGACGACCCTGTGGGGTTACACGGTCTCCTGGAACGTGCTCGCGCCCGCGGTGATCCTGCCCGGGGTGTTCTTCACCCTTCTCGCGCTGTACCCGTTCTTCGAACGCTGGGCGACGGGCGACGAGCGCGTCCACCATCTGCTCGACCGGCCGCGCAACGCCGCCACCCGGACGGCGATCGGCGCGGCCGTCATCGCCTGGTACGGGAACCTGTGGGCGGCGGGCGGCAACGACGTCATCGCGTGGGCGTTCCACATTCCGCTGTTCTGGACGACCTGGTTCTTCCGCGTCGGCTTCTTCGTGTTCCCGGTCGTCGCGTTCGTCGTCACCCGGCGGATCTGCCTGTCGCTGCAGCGCCGCGACCTGCGGCAGCGCAAGGAGGGGGTGGAAAGCGGGCTGATCTCGCTGACCCCCGACGGCGCGTTCACCGAGCGGCACGAGCGGTCGTCGGACGAGCGGGCGGCGCTCCTGCAGACCCGGCAGCCGCGCGAACTGCTGGCCGCGTACCCGCACCACATCGTGCCGATGCCGACGCCCGGGCGCGTCCGCACGCAGGCGCGGACGCGGGCGAACCGGTTCTACCTCGACTACCAGGTGGTGTCGCAGGGCGGCGGGCAGGGCCGGGCGGACGGCGCGTCGCCGCGGCAGCGGGCCCAGATCGAGGGCCGGCCGCTCGAGGACGCCGCGGCGCGCGGCGACGGGAGCGGGCTCGGCCGGCTCCGCCGGTTCGTCGGGAGGCGCCTCGGGAAGGGGTGAACCGCCCGAATCCTTCCGCGGTGAGCGGGCAGTACCGCACCATGGATGAGATCAAGCTGAGCAGCCCCGAGTTCGCCGACGGCGGCCCGATCCCGGCCGTCCACTCCCACGAGGCGGGCGACCTGTCCCCCTCCCTGGACTGGACCGGCGTGCCCACCTCGGCGGTCGAACTCGTCCTCACCTGCGACGATCCGGACGCGCCCGGCGGCACCTTCACGCACTGGACGCTGGCGGGCATGCAGCCCGAACGCGACGGCCTGTCGGCCGGGGAGGACGCCCCGCGCATCGCGAAGGGACGCAACGGGTTCGGCGACAACGGCTACGGCGGCCCGCACCCGCCGCCCGGCGGAGCGCCCCACCGGTACGTGTTCACGCTCCACGCGCTGGACCAGCCGTCCGGGCTGACGTCCGGCTTCTCCCCCGACGACCTGCGGGACGCGCTGCGCGGCAAGGTCGTCGCGACCGGGACGCTGACCGGGACCTACGCCCGCTGACCCGGCTCGCGGACCGCCCGCCGGGGCCGGGCGGCCGCCCGGCCCGGCGGGACGGACGTCACGGTGCCGTCGTCACAACGGCCGTCGTCACTGTGCGCCGTCGTCGTCGCGGCGCAGTTCTTCCTCGACGGGCGGCCGCTCGGTGTCGCGCATGTGCTCGGCCAGGCCGGGCTTGTTGTGGTGGCGGCGCTGGTAGTCCCGTTCCGCGGCGCTGCGCCCGGTGTCGGGCTCGACCGGGACCGAGCGCATCACCTCGGCGAGGCTGCCGTAGGTGCCGAGCGGCAGCGCGGCGAGCGCGCGCTCGGCGTCCGTCCGCGGGCTCCTGGCGTGCACGTGCTCGACGATCCGCTCCTTGGTCGCCGGGAACGCCAGGTCCCCGAGCAGCTCCTCGATACGGCCGGTGTCGGCGATCCGCATGTCGTCACCCCCTGCTGCGGAGCCCCGGACTGCGAAGCCCCTGACTGCGAGACCTGCGGGTCTGCCCGCCAGGCCGCCGCCCAAACGAAGCCCGGCTACGGTGTCCCGGAGTCCAATCGGCACCGCGACCGAACGGGCCGGGCGAAAGGCACGCGGCCGCACGGCACGCGAACGGCGCCATCGTGGGCCGAAAATCGGATATGCCACTGTTCCGTGGCTCATAAGCCCATGTGCCATGTACCAATGAAACGCCGATTCATGAACCATTTTCATATGGCTCGTCCCGTCCGGGTACGATGAGCGCGTTCATCGGTGCGGACGAAGAGACGACGGGCATGACCGAGTACCGAATCGACGACCTCGCGCGCGCCGCGGGGACCACGGTGCGGCACGTCCGCGGCTTCCAGGAGCGCGGCCTGCTGCCGCCGCCGCGGATGCGGGGCCGGGTCGGCTACTACGACGACTCCCACCTCGCCCGGATCGGCCTCATCGGCCGCCTCAAGGAACGCGGCTTCACGCTGACGAGCATCGCGGAGATGCTGTCGGCCTGGCAGCGCGGCCACGACCTCGGCGACCTGCTCGGGCTGGAGCGCGTCATCCACGACCCGTGGTCGGACGAGACGCCTGTCCGCATGACGCTGGCGGAGGTCGTCCGCCGCTACTACCCCGACACGCCCGCGGAGGCGCTCGCCGGGCGCCGCCCCGAGGACTTCCCCATGCTGCGGCGGGCCGAGGAGCTGGAGTTCATCCGCTGGACCGGCGACGGGTACGAGATCCCGAGCCCCCGGCTGTTCGAGGTCGGCGCCGAGATGGTCGCCGCCGGGATCCGCCTCGGCGCGGTCTTCGAGATCGCCGGTGAGCTGCGCGGGGACGTCGACGCCATCGCGCGCCGGTTCGTCCGGCTGACGGTCGACCATCTCGGACTGGACGACGCCGAGGCGCAGGGGCCCGCCGCCCGGCAGGACTACCGGGAGATCGCCGAACTCATCCGGCGGCTGCGGCCGCTCGGCGTCCGGTCCGTGCAGGGGCTGCTGGCCCGTTCGCTGCACGCCGAGATCCAGGCCGAGTTCGCCCGGCGGGTCGAGAGCATGGGCCTGCGCGGCCCGGGGCACGACGGCGCGGCGCCGGACGTCCCGCCGGTGCGCGGCTAGCGGCGCCGGACGGCTCACGCGGGCTCGGCGAACGTCTCGTCCCCGAGCGCGAGCCACAGCCGCAGCGCCATCAGCAGTTCCACGTGCAGCGCCGGGTCGTGGACGACGGCGCCGAACAGGTCGTCGATCCGGTGCAGGCGGTGCCGCACCGTCTGCGGGTGGACGCCGAGCCGATCGGCGGCCGCCGCGGCGTTGAACCCGCACTCCAGGGCGGCCTGCAGGGTGAGCGCGTAAGCGCGGCGGCGGCTCGGCCGCAGTTCCAGCAGCGGCCGGAGGCGGCGCCGCGCGACGTGCTCCACGAGGTCGCGGTGGTGCACGACGACCAGCGTGGGCACGTGGTCGGACGCCATGAGCATCCCGCCGCCGGGGACGGCGCCGCGGGCGGCCAGCTCGAGGGTCCGCCGGGCCCACGCCAGCGAGCGGTGCAGCGCGGCGACGTCCACGACCGGCCCGACGGCCATCCGCCGCCCGGCGCGGCGCAGCGCGTCGAGGGCGTCCGGGTCGTCGGGCACGATCAGGCAGGGCGCGGCGCGGTGCGTCCCGTCGAGGACGCCGGAGGGCAGCGGCCCGCCCGTCTCCCCCGGCGGCAGCGCGACGGCCGCGGCGCGCCGGGGCAGCGGCCAGCGCGCGTCCCGGGCGAGCCGCGCGAGCCGGCCGCGGTCCGGCGCCGGGTTCGCGAGCAGCGCCTCCACCAGGTCGCGGCGGCGGCGCCGGACCAGGCCGGCGGGGTCGCCCGCCGCCTCGGCGCGGCCCTGCGCGGCGGCGGCCGTGAGCCCGTTCAGGTAGGGGAAGAGCCCGCCGACGATCTCGCCGTACAGCCCCGCGGGCACGCCCCCGCCGGCGTCCAGCTCGTCGAGGACGCGCGCGAGGTGGCGGACGGCGACGCGGACGCCCACGTTGACGGCGTGCTGCCACGCGGCGGCGCCGCGTCCCTCGTGCTCCTCGGCGGCCCCGACCCGGTGGAAGAACGCCCGCAGGCCCGGATCCGGTTCGCCGGGCCGCTCGACCAGGTCGGCGAAGCCGCCGAACGCGCAGCCGACGACGAGGTCGAGCGCGTCGCGGCACCGCGGATCGGCGTAGTCGGGCACCTCCCGCCGAATGGCCGCGACCGCCTCGGCGGCGACAGCGGGCATGGCCCGACGCAGCGCGCCCGCGAGACCGACGGCAACGCCGCCCAGGGCGTCGCCGCTCGTGGTCACGCCGCTCGTGGTCACACCGCTCGTGGCGGCCCCGCTCGTGGCGGCCCCGCTCGTGGTGCCGCTGGTGGTGGCGGCGCCAGTGGCGGCACGGGTGGTGGTGGAGCCGGTCGTCGTGGAGCCGCCGGTGGTGCCCCGGATGGTGGCGTGGCTGGTGGTCTTGCCGCTGGTGGTGGCGCCGGTGATGCCGGTGGTGGTTGTGGAGCCGGTGGCGGCGGCGTCGCCGGTAACGCTCATCGTGCCGTCCTTCCGGCCACCGCCCCGGGCGGCCGACCGTGTCGCGGAGCTATGTACCGCAAATCGACGGCACAATCGTGTACGTCTCGTTCTCGGGTGTCAATAGATGCCGGCCCGGCGTCCCTTATCGCACGTTTCGCCCCGTCGGGCGGGGTAGGGCCGTGCTGTACCCCGCTTCAAGGAGGGCGACGATGAAGGCTGTGACCTGGCACGGCAGGCGGGACGTCCGCGTCGAGAACGTCCCCGACCCGACGCTCAAGGAGTCCGACGACGCGATCATCCGGGTGACCTCGTCCGGGATCTGCGGCTCGGACCTGCACCTGTACGAGGTGCTCGGGCCGTTCCTCAGCGAGGGGGACGTCCTCGGCCACGAGCCGATGGGGATCGTCGAGGAGACCGGCCCGGACGTGAAGCACGTCAAGCCCGGCGACCGTGTGGTCATTCCGTTCAACATCGCCTGCGGGCGCTGCTACATGTGCGAGCGGAAGCTGTTCGCGCAGTGCGAGACGACCCAGGTCCGCGAGCAGGGCACGGGCGCCGCCCTGTTCGGCTACACCCGCCTGTACGGGCAGGTGCCGGGCGGGCAGGCCGAGTACCTGCGGGTCCCGCAGGCGCACTTCGGGCCGATCAAGGTGCCGGAGGGGCCGCCGGACGAGCGGTTCGTGTACCTGTCGGACGTCCTGCCGACCTCGTGGCAGGCCGTCGAGTGGGCGGACGTGCCGGAGGGCGGGTCGGTGACCGTGCTCGGGCTCGGCCCCATCGGCCAGATGTGCGCGCGCATCGCGCGGCACCGCGGCCACCGGGTGATCGGCGTGGACGTCGTCCCGGAGCGGCTGGAGATGGCGCGCCGGCACGGCATCGAGGTGATCGACTCCACGGACGCCGACGACGTCGCGGACGCGGTGCGGCAGTTCACCGGGGGCCGCGGCACCGACTCGGTGATCGACGCGGTCGGGATGGAGGCGCACGGCTCCCCCGGCGCGAAGATCGCGCAGACGCTCACCGGGATGCTGCCCGGCAACACCGCCGCGCCGATCATGTCGCGCGTCGGGGTGGACCGGCTCGCGGCGCTGATGACGGCGATCGAGGTCGTCCGCCGGGGCGGGACGATCTCGGTGATCGGCGTGTACGGCGGGATGACCGACCCGATGCCGATGCTGCGGATGTTCGACAAGGGCATCGCGATGCGGATGGGCCAGGCCCACGTCCACGCGTGGATCGACGACCTGCTGCCGCTGGTGTCGGACGACGCCGACCCGCTCGGCGTCATGGACCTGGCCACGCACCGGTTGCCGCTGGAGAAGGCCCCGGAGGCCTACGAGATGTTCCAGAAGAAGCGGGACGGCGCCATCAAGGTGCTGCTGGAGCCCGCGTCCTGACCGTGGGCCGCGCGGCCGGCCGTCCGGACGGCAGGAACGCGGCGAGCAGGACGCCGACCGCGACCGCGACGGTCGCGATGAGGAACGAGATCCGGAACCCGGTCATGTCGGGCACGGCGGTGCCGTGGAACGAGATCGTGTTGCGCGCGAGGACGGCGCCGAGCACCGCGCTGGACACCGAGGTGCCGATCGAGCGCATCAGCGTGTTCACGCCGTTGGCGGCGCCGGTCTCCGACGTCGGCACCGCGCCCATGATCAGCGTGGGCAGCGCCGAGTAGGCGAGGCCGATGCCGCCGCCGACGAGGGTGGAGATCAGCGCGACCTGCCACACCGCGTTCATCAGGCCCTGCGCCGCCGCGTACGCGCCGCCGATGACGAGCAGCCCCAGGATGAGGGACGTCTTGGGCCCGCGCGCGGCGGAGATGCGGGCCGACAGCGGCGAGACGAGCATCATCGCGATGCCCATCGGCGCCACCGCCAGGCCAGCGACGAGGAGGGTCTGGCCGAGGCCGTAGCCGGTGGCCGTCGGCAGTTCGAGCAGCTGCGGCAGCACCAGCGACATGGCGTAGAAGGAGACGCCGACGGTGATCGCCGTCAGGTTGGTCAGCAGGACCTGGCGGCGGGCGGTGGTGCGCAGGTCGATCAGCGGCTCGCGCACCCGCAGCTCCAGGACGCCCCACAGCACGAGGATCGCGAGCCCGGCGGCGGCGAGGCCGAGCGTCGCGGGGCTCGTCCAGCCCCATTCGGCGCCCTTGGTGATCGGCAGCAGCAGCGCCAGCAGCCCGGCGGAGAGCCCGAGCGCGCCCGCGACGTCGAAGCGGCCGCCGGTCCGCTCCGGGGACTCGGGGATCAGCAGCAGGACGAGCGCGAACGACACCGCGCCGAGCACCGCGGCGCCGTAGAAGAGGACGTGCCAGCTGAAGTTCTGCGCGACGTAGGCCGACAGCGGCAGGCCGAGCGCGCCGCCGACGCCGAGCGAGGAGCTCATCAGCGCGAGCGCGGCGCCGAGCCGTTCCCGGGGGAGCTGGTCGCGCATCAGGCTGATGCCGAGCGGGATGGCGCCCATCGCGAACCCCTGGATCGCGCGGCCCGCGACCACGACGAGCAGTTCGGAGCTCACCGCGGCCACCAGCGACCCGACGACGACGGCGGAGATGCTCACCAGGATCATCCGCCGCTTGCCGTACATGTCGCCGAGCCGTCCCATGATCGGGGTGGCGACGGCGCCGGACAGCAGCGTCGCCGTCATCGCCCAGGTGGCGTTGGCGATGGACGTGTCGAGCAGCTGCGGCAGCCGGCCGATGACGGGGATGAGCAGCGTCTGCATCAGCGCGACGACGATCCCGGAGAACGCCAGCACCGCGACGAGCGTCCCGCCGCCCCGTTCCCGCGCGGGCGCGGCGCGTCCGGCGGAACGTCCGGCGGGGGGCGCGGCGACCGGGCCGGCGGCTGCGGCGACGCGGCCGGCCGCGGGGTCGTCGGGGATCACGGCCGCGTCCGGATGCCGGGGCAGGGCGGGATCGAGGGACACGTGTACACGCCTCCAGGGGGGAGCTCGGGGATCTTCATTGATCAAGGCCCCGCGGCCCCGTTTCATTCCCGGCGCGGCGAAGGGCCCGGTGCGGCACGCCCCCGAGCGTGCCGCACCGGGCCCCGTCCGGCCCCCGGTCTCAGGCGGGCACGTGGCTCTTGCGGCGGGTCCAGTGCCGGTGCGCGGCGACCGCGTCGACGAACCGGTCGGTGAAGTCGCCGCCGTGGCCGCGCGTCGTGACGACGCCCTGGTCCACGACGGCGTTCCCGTCCGCGCCCTCGCCGGCGAAGCGCACCCCGGTGAGCCCCGCGCGCTCGAGCAGGCCGATGCCCTCGTCGAGCGCGCCGACCGCCTTGCAGTGGACGAACGCCTCGGCGACGAAGTGCACGGCGTCGCCGTCCTCGGACAGGGTCCGCACGCTCGCCTCTCCCCCGGGCACGAGGACCGCGTCGTACAGCACCGACGCCATGGTCGGCATCGCCTTGGTGACCTCGACCTGCCCGCCGTTGGCCGCCTGGACGAAGCCGTCCGCGGCCGCGAGCACCTCCACGATCGCGCCCCGCTGCGTGAACGCGTCCCCGACCGCGGCGATCGCCGCCGAGTCGACGCCGTCCGCGACGAGCACCGCGATCTTGCGGCCCAGCACGGAGTCGGTCGGCGCGTTCGCCTGGCTCAGCGCGGGCGAGCTGCGGCCGTGGTTGGCGGTCACGGCCTCGCCGGGCGGCTCCACGCCGATCCCCTTCGCGACGGCCACGGCGAGGTCGTGGTCGACGTGGTTGAGGTGGGCGACGACGCCCTCGCGGATGTACATCTGCTCGCATTTGCCGAGCTCGAAGCGGAACGCGCCGACGATGTGCTCCTTCTCCCAGTCGGCCATGCTGTTCCAGAACAGCGTCGCCTGGGAGTAGTGGTCCTGGAAGCTGTCGCTCCGCTTGCGGATCTTGGCGCCGTCGACCCGCTCCTGGTAGTGGGTGAAGGAGCCCTCGCCGCCCACGGCCGGGCAGCCGCCCGAGAGGCTGTTCTTGTGGTAGGTGGACCGGGCCCCGTTGATGTCCATCTGGTGGTAGCCGTCGCGGTGGTGGTTGCGGGCGGGCGCCACCGGCCGGTTCACCGGGATCTGCGGGAAGTTCGGCCCGCCGAGGCGGATCAGCTGCGTGTCCAGGTAGGAGAACAGCCGCGCCTGCAGCAGCGGGTCGTTGGTGAAGTCGATGCCGGGCACGACGTTGCCGATGTGGAACGCGACCTGCTCGGTCTCGGCGAAGAAGTTGTCGGGGTTGCGGTTCAGCGTCAGCCGGCCGACCGGCCGCACCGGCACCTCCTCCTCCGGAATGATCTTCGTGGGGTCGAGGAGGTCGAAGCCGAAGCGGTGCTCGTCCTCGGCCGGGACGAGTTGCACGCCCAGCTCGTATTCGGGGAACGCGCCCGCCTCGATCCGGTCCCAGAGGTCGCGGCGGTTGAAGTCGGGGTCCTTTCCGCCGATCTTCTGCGTCTCGTCCCACGCCAGGGAGTGCGTGCCGAGGATCGGCTTCCAGTGGAACTTTACGAACGTCGGGCGGCCCTCGGCGTTGACGAGCCGGAACGTGTGGACGCCGAATCCCTGCATCATCGCGTAGCTGCGCGGGATCGCCCGGTCCGACATCAGCCACATCATCATGTGCATCGTCTCGGGCTGCAGCTGGACGAAGTCCCACAGCGTGTCGTGCGCCGACTGCGCCTGCGGGATCTCGCTGGACGGCTCGGGCTTCACCGCGTGCACGAAATCGGGGAACTTGATGCCGTCCTGGATGAAGAACACGGGCATGTTGTTGCCGACGAGGTCGAAGTTGCCCTGCCGCGTGTAGAACTTCGTCGCGAACCCGCGGACGTCCCGGACGGTGTCGGCCGATCCGCGCGAACCGGCGACCGTCGAGAACCTCACGAACACCGGCGTGGTGAGCGAGGTGTCGCACAGGAACTCGGCCGTCGTGTAATCGGTGAGCGGGTCGATGACCCTGAACTGGCCGTAGGCGCCCGCGCCGCGCGCGTGCACGACCCGTTCCGGGATCCGCTCGTGGTCGAAGTGGGTGATCTTCTCGCGGAGGTGGAAGTCCTCGAGCAGGCTCGGGCCGCGCTCCCCGGCGGAGAGCGAGTTGTCGGTGTCGTCCACCGGGATGCCCTGGTCGGTCGTGAGCCCCGCCCCCTCCGGGCTCACCCGCCACCGTTCAAGCTGTTCCTGCTTCTCGTCGCGGCCGCCGTCGACCATCTTCGCTCCTTGTGACGCGCACGGGTGAGAGTCTCCGTGATCGCCGCTACCCGACGAAATCGGCGACATGCCCGTCTTGACCGGAACTTTGGGGGCGCCCGTCGTGTCGGGCGCCGGACCGCCCGGACGGGCGCCGCGCCCGCCCGCCGCGCCCGCGCGTCCGCCGGACGGACGGGCGCGGAGGGCGGGCCGTTCGGTTCCCTTTTCCGTGTCGCCGCGCGCCGCGTGGACTCGTCGGGTCCGGGAATCCGCTACGGTCATGGACGCCGCGTTGGCGAGGGGAAGGAACACGGAGCGCACATGGCCGAGAAGGTCATTCGGGTGGACGACATCGACGGATCCGAAGGGTCCGATGTCGACAAGCGGGACTTCGAAGTCCTGGGTCGTACGTTCACGATCGACTTGAGCGACGACAACTACAAGCGCCTGAACGAGTTGCTGGACGGTCTCGCGCCGTTCATCGAGAACGCCGCCGAGGTCAAGCCCGCGGGGAAGGGACGCAAGTCCCGCACCGCGAAGATCAAGGGCTACACGAACGCGGATGTGCGCTCGTGGGCATTGCGAGAGGGCGTCGAAGTCTCCGAACGTGGCAAGATATCGGATGAGGTCTATGCTGCATTCATCGAGGCTCATCCGGACGCGAAGCCGGACGCATAGTTAGGGAGTCCCCGCATGGCACAGAAGGTCGAAGTCCTGCTCGTGGACGACATCGACGGCGGAGAGGCCGACGAGACCGTCAGCTTTTCCCTCGATGGGACCACGTACGAGATCGACCTGAGCAAGAAGAACGCCGACAAGCTCCGTGCGGGCCTGGAGCCGTTCGTGGCGGGCGCCCGCAAGGCGCGCAAGGCGACCGGACGGACGGCCCGCGGCACCCGTACCGCGAACAGCCGTGAGCGCTCCGCCGAGATTCGCGAGTGGGCGAAGAACCGGGGCATCAAGGTCAATGAGCGGGGCCGTATCCCCGCCCACGTGATCGAGAAGTACGAGGCCGCGCACTAGCGCGGGAGCCGCGCACGCGGCGGCGTTCGGCGCCTTCTCGAGGCCGGGGTGAAATTCTCATCACCCCGGCCTCGCGCATGCTCGCCCCGCCCGCGACCGGAAGCGCGGTTCGGCATTTCTTCCCGGTCGCCGCCACAATCCCTGGACAATTGCCGCATATGTAACCAATCACTGACCACCGGCGTTAATCGCGCGTCCCCTCGCCCCCCGGGCGGACGCGAAGGCGGGCGGCGGGCGGGTAGGGAGTCATCGGATGGACGTGGAAGGGGGGCGCCCGAGGTGGACGCCGCGCTCGGCCTGCTGGCGGTCCTGCTGCTGACCGCCGCGACCGGATACTTCGTCGCGCAGGAGTTCGCGTTCGTCACCGCGGACCGCCCGTCGCTGGACCAGCGGGCCGCCGAGGGCGACCGCGCGGCGGCGCGCGCGGTGCGGGTGATGGGACGGCTGTCGTTCATGCTGTCGGGCGCGCAGCTCGGCATCACCGTCACCGCGCTGGTGGTCGGGTTCATCGCCAAGCCCGCGCTGGCCGACCTGATCGCGCCCGCGCTGACGGCGGCCGGGGTGCCGGAGGGGGCGACGGGCGGCGTCGCGGTGGCGCTCGGCTTCGCGCTCGCCACCGTGGTCCAGATGGTGCTGGGCGAGCTGTTCCCGAAGAACCTGGCGCTCGCGAAGGCCGAGCCGCTGGCGCGCGCCCTGGCCGGGTCGACCCTCGTGTACCTCACGGTGGCCTCGCCGCTGATCCGGCTGTTCGACACGTCGGCGAACCGGCTGGTGCGCGCGGTGGGCATCGAGCCGGTCGAGGAGCTGCACCACGGCGCGACGCTGGAGGAGCTGGGGCACATCATCGGCGAGTCCGGCGAGCAGCTGCAGGAGGGCCATGCGGACCTGCTGGGGCGCGCGCTGGCGTTCTCCGAGCGGGACGCCGAGGAGGTCATGGTCCCCCGGGTGGACGTCGTGACGGTGCCGGCGACCGCCCGCGCCGCCGACCTCGACGAGGTCATCTCCGCGACCGGCCGGTCCCGCTTCCCCGTGGTCGGCGCGCGCGTCGACGACGTCGTCGGGGTGGTGGGCCTGGAGGAGCTGGTGCCGCTGGCGCCCGAGGCGGCGGCGACCACGCGGGTCGGCGAGATCGCCCGGCCGCCGCTGCTGCTGCCGTCCTCGCTGCCGCTCCCGGAAGTCGTCCTGCGGCTCCAGGGCGCCCGCGAGACGCTCGCCTGCGTGGTGGACGAGTACGGCGGCTTCGCGGGGCTCATCACGTGGGAGGACGTCGCCGAGGAGCTGGTCGGGGAGATCGCGGACGAGAACGAACCGGAGGAGGATCTGGCGATCCGGCGCGGCGAGTGGTGGACGACCGACGCCGGGCTGCGGGTGGACGAGGTCGAGCACGAGACGGGGATCGCGCTGCCCGAGGGCGACTACGAGACGGTCGCGGGCCTCCTGCTGCAACGGCTCGGCCGGGTCGCCCGGCCCGGCGACGTGGTCGACGTCGCGCTGCCGCGGACGCGGCTGGACGAGCCCGCGCGGACCGCGATCGTCGAGGTGCTGACCGTCCGGCGGCACGTCCCGGGGCTCGTCCGCGTCCGGGCCGTCGCGGCCGGCGAGCCCGGCGAGCCCGGCGAGCCCGGCGGCGGGAACGGGGACGGGCGCGGGCCGGGAGGCGGGAACGGCGCCGGGCCCGCGGGCGGCGGCGGGAGGGGGCGGCGGTGAACCTCGCGCTCGGCGGGGCCGTGACGCTCGCGCTGCTGGCGGGCAACGGGTTCTTCGTCGCGACCGAGTTCGCGCTGGTGGCGGCGAAGCGGCCGCGGCTGGAGCGGGCGGCGGCGCGCGGCAGCCGGGCCGCGGGCGCGGCGGTGGCGGGCATCGACGAGCTGACGCTGACGCTCGCGGGCGCGCAGCTCGGGATCACGATGTGCTCGCTGGGCCTCGGCGTCGTGTCGGAGCCGGTGTTCGCCGAGACCCTGGCGCCGCTCGCGCACGCCGCCGGGCTCCCGGACGGCGCGTCGCACGCGCTGGCGTTCGTCCTCGCGCTGGCGCTGGTGACGTTCCTGCACATGGTGGTCGGCGAGATGGCGCCGAAGTCGTGGGCGATCACCGCGCCGGAGCGGTCGGCGACGATCCTCGGGCCGCCGTTCCGGGCGTTCAGCCTCGTGATGCGGCCGGTGCTGGCGGCGCTGAACGGCGGGACGAACCTGCTGCTGCGGGCGATCGGCGTCCGGCCCACCGCGACGCGTGAGGCGCCGCGCACGCCCGAGCAGCTGCGCAACATCGCGGTGGAGTCGCGACGGCTCGGCCTGATCGGCGAGACCGACCTGACGCTGCTGACGGCGGCGCTGGACGCCCCGCGCGCACCGCTGGCGGGCCTCGTGGTCCCGGTCGCCGACATCGTGTCCGTCCCGGCGGACGCGACCCCGCAGGAGGTGATCGACACGGCCGCGCGGACCGGCCGGATCCGGATCATGCTGCGCGGCTTCGACCGGTCCGGGCGGGCCCGCATGGTGCACGTCCGGGACGCCTACCTCGCCCGCGCCCGCGGCCGGGACGCCGTCGCGGGCGAGCTGGCCCATCCGGTGCCGGCGATGCCGATCGCCACGCCGGTCGGCGAGGCGGTCGCGACGCTGCGGGCGCAGCACAGCCACCTGGGGCTCGCGGTGGACGCCGAGGGCCGCGTCGCGGGCCTGGTCAGCCTGGACGACCTGCTCACCACCCTGCTCGCGGTCCGCTGAGCCTCCGCCCGCCGGACCCGCGTGTCAATGTTGGTTGACACGTGGGGGCTGTCAACCTACATTGACATCCATGAGCGATGGAGTGACGCTCGCCCGAGAGGCGGGCAGCCGGGACCCGGCCGTGGGGCTGCGGGCCGTCCGGGCGCTGCGGGAGCTGGCCGAGCGCCTGGAGGCGCTCCAGGTCGCCTCGGCGCGCGAGCGCGGCTGGTCCTGGCAGGAGATCGCGGACCACCTCGGCGTGAGCCGGCAGGCGGTCCACAAGAAGCACGGCGGCGGGCGCCGCCTCCTCCCGACGAAGGAGCGCTAGAGCATGTTCGAACGGTTCACCAAGGACGCCCGGGAGGCCGTCGTCGGCGCCCAGGCGCAGGCCCGCGACCTCGGCCACGGACGCATCGGCACCGAGCACGTGCTGCTCGCGCTCCTCGACGCCGACGACGGCACCGCCCGGACCCTCCGCGCCCACGGGCTGGACACCGCCGCCCTGCGCGCCCGCGTCGCCGCCGTGGGCGGACGCGACGGCGACCTCGACCCCGACGCGCTGCGGGCCATCGGCATCGACCTCGACGCCGTCCGCCGCGCCGCCGAGGACAGCTTCGGGGAGGGCGCGCTGGACGCTCCCCCCGGCGAGGGGCGGCGGCGCAAGAGCCACCTCCCCTTCGCCAAGGAGGCGAAGAAGGCCCTGGAGCTGAGCCTGCGGCACGCGGTCCGGCTCAAGCACAACTACATCGGCACGGGGCACATCCTGCTCGGCCTGCTCCACGACGACGACTTCCGCGCGGTGCGGCTCGCGTGGGAGTCGGGCGCGGACGTCGCCGAACTGCGCACCGACATCACGCGCATGCTGACGTCCAAGGCCGCCTGAGCCCCGCACCGGCGGGCCGCCGGCGGTCAGCCGCCGAAGCGCGACTGGAGCGCGGCGACGCAGGCGCTCGTGCGGGCGGGGTCGCCCGGGAACCGCCGCCGGCACTCGGCCTCGATCCACGACGGGTCGCGCGGCGGCGGTGGCCCTCCGGCGGGCCCGTCCGCGGGGGCGTCCGCCGGATCGGCCTCGGGGCGCGGCGCGTCCCGGGGACGGGGCGCGGGGCGCGGCTCCGCCGGGACGGCCGGCGGTTCGGCGCCGCGCGGCCGCGGGGCGCCCGGACCGGCCGGCGGGGCGGTCCGGGCGGACGGCGTCCGGCCGTCCCGCTCCCCCGGGGTCCCACCGGCGCCCGGCGGCCCGCCGGACGCCGTCGGCGCCGCCGTCCCGTCCGGGGCGCCCTGCGCGGGGCGCGGCGCCGCCTCCGGCGGGACGCTCGCGGGCGGGCCGGGCGCGGCCGTCCCGCTCGCACGCTGCGACGGGACGCGCGACGGGACGTCCGCGGGGGACGTCCGCGGCTCCGGGCCGCGCACGGCGCCCGCCACCGCGACGGCGGTCACCAGCCCCGCGAGCAGCAGACCGGCGAGCAGGGGCCCGGCCGGACGGACGAGCGGGCGGCGCGGCGGGTCCGGCGGGCTCGGCGCGGCGCGCGTGTATCCGGACGGCGGCAGGTGACGGGGAGGACGCACTCCCCGATCGTCACCCTCCGCGCACGTCCGCACACGGGGAACGGCCGGGCCGTTGCCACCTCGATACACGCCGCCCGCCCGGCGCGGCACCCGGCACGGTCAGGGCGGCACGGTCAGGGCGGCACGGTCAGGGCGGCACGGTCAGCGCGGCACGACCGTGAAGCGGCGCAGCGCCAGGGCCGGGTTCCGCTCCCGGACGGCCGCGACCCGCGCGGGCGCGACGTCGGCCACGGCGGCGCCCGGCGCCTCCCCCAGCGACGCCGCCACCACGCCCATCGGGTCGACGATCATGCTGTTGCCCGCGCCGGTCGGCGCGCACTGGTCCGCGGCCGCCACGTAGATCGTGTTCTCGATGGCGCGGGCGCGCACGAGCGTCCGCCAGTGGTCCTCCTTGAGCGGCCCCGGAACCCACTGGGCGGGCAGCAGGAGGACGTCGGCGCCCGCGTCCACGATCCGGCGCGTCACCTCGGGGAACCGCACGTCGTAGCAGGTCTGCATGCCGAACGTGACACCGTCCACCGCGAACGTCTCGGGGTCGCCGATGTCGCCGGGCCGGACGATCTCCGACTCCTTGTACCCGAACGCGTCGTACAGGTGCGTCTTGCGGTAGGTCGCGGCGACCGTCCCGTCGGGGGCGAGCGCGACGAGCACGTTGGCGATGCGGTCCGGTTCGTCCAGCCGCTCGTTCAACCCGGCGACGACGTGCACGCCGTGCTCGCGCGCCAGGTCGCCGAGCCCGGCCGCGAACGGGCCGTCGAGCCGCTCGGCGGAGTCGACGTACCGCCGGTCCAGTTTCGGCGCCGCGAACATCGCGAACTCGGGGCACACCACGACCTTCGCGCCGCGCCCGGCGGCCTCCGCCACCAGGTCCCCGATCGCGCGGAGGTTCTCGTCCTTGTTCGTCCCGGGCGCGAACTGCGCCACCGCGACCTGCACCATTCTCCCGTCCTCCCGCTCTCGGAAACGCCGCGTCAGAGCCGGTCCACGCCGGTCACCCGGACGACGGCCTCGCCCTCCTGGTCGGAGCCCGCGAGGTCCACCTCCGCGGAGATCCCCCAGTCGTGGTGCCCCTCCGGGTCGTCGAACACCTGCCGGACCCGCCACAGCGCGTCCTCGGGGACCTCCTCGATCTGCAGCAGCTTCGGGCCGCGCGCGTCCGGGCCCGTCAGCAGCTCGTCGTGCTCGGCGAAGTAGCCGTCCATGGCCTCCGCCCAGGCGTCCGCGCCGAAGTCCGGGTCCAGCTCGCCGAGGTCGCGGTACCGCTCCAGCGCCGCCAGCTCCACGCGGCGGAACAGCGCGTTGCGCACCAGCACCCGGAACGCCCGCGCGTTCGCGGTGACCTTCGTGACGCGCTCCTCGATCGGCTCGTCGGGCTCCTCGGCCGGGTTGGCGAGCTGCTCCCACTCGTCCAGCAGGCTGGAGTCGACCTGCCTGACCAGCTCCCCGAGCCACTCGATCAGGTCGATGAGGTCGTCGGTCTTGATCGACTCGGGGACGGTCTGCTGCAGCGCCTTGTACGCCCCGGACAGGTACCGCAGCACCAGCCCCTCGCCCCGCGCCAGCTCGTAGTAGCCGATGTACTCGGTGAACGTCATCGCCCGCTCGTACATGTCGCGCACCACCGACTTGGGGCGCAGCGGATGGTCGCCCACCCACGGGTGCCCCGCCCGGTAGATCTCGTAGGCGGCGCCGAGCTCCTCCTCGAGCGGCTTCGGGTAGTCGACGTCCTGGAGCAGCTCCATCCGCTCCTCGTACTCGATGCCCTCGGCCTTCATCTCCTGCACCGCCGCGCCGCGCGCCTTGTTGAGCTGCGCCGCGAGGATCTGCCGGGGATCGTCGAGCGTCGCCTCGATCACCGACAGGACGTCCAGCGCGTACGACGGCGAGCCCGGGTCGAGGACCTCGAACGCGGCGAGCGCGAACGTCGACAGCGGCTGGTTGAGCGCGAAGTCCTCCTGCAGGTCGACGGTGATCCGCGCGTACCGCCCGACGTCGTCCGGCTCCGGCAGCAGCTCGACCACTCCCCCGGCCAGCAGCGACCGGTAGATCGCGATGGCGCGGGAGATGTGCCGCCGCCGCGCCGCGGGCTCCTCGTGGTTGTCGGTCAGCAGCCGCTTCATCGCCTGGAACGCGTTGCCCGGGCGCGCGATCACCGACAGCAGCATCGCGTGGCTCACCTGGAACCGGGACCGCAGCATCTCCGGCTCGGCGTCCTGCAGCTTGCGGAAGACCTCCTCGTCCCAGCCGACGAACCCCTCCGGCGGCTTCTTGCGCTGCACCTTCCGGCGCTTCTTCGGGTCGTCGCCCGCCTTCGCGAGGGCCTTCTCGTTCTCCACGACGTGCTCGGGCGCCTGCGCGACGACGAATCCGACCGTGTCGAAGCCCGCGCGGCCCGCCCGTCCGGCGATCTGGTGGAACTCGCGGGCCCGCAGCCGCCGCACCCGGCTGCCGTCGTACTTGCTGAGCGCCGTGAACACGACCGTCCGGATGGGGACGTTGACGCCGACGCCGAGCGTGTCGGTACCGCAGATGACCTTGAGCAGCCCGGCCTGCGCCAGCCGCTCCACCAGCCGCCGGTACTTGGGCAGCATCCCGGCGTGGTGGACGCCGATGCCGTGCCGCACGAACCGGGACAGGTTCCGGCCGAACTTGGTCGTGAACCGGAAACCGCCGATCAGCTCGGCGATCCGCGCCTTCTCCGCCTTCGTGCACACGTTGATGCTCATCAGCGACTGCGCCCGCTCGATCGCGGCGGCCTGCGTGAAGTGCACCAGGTAGATCGGCGCCTTCTGCTCGCCGAGCAGCTCCTCGATCGTCTCGTGCAACGGCGTGACCCGGTAGTCGTAGATCAGCGGGACGGGACGCTCCGCGGACGTGACGAGCGCGGTCGGCCGTCCCGTCCGGCGGGTGAGGTCCTTCTGGAAGAACCCGACGTCGCCGAGCGTCGCCGACATCAGCAGGAACTGGGTCTGCGGCAGCTCCAGCAGCGGGATCTGCCACGCCCAGCCCCGCTCCGGCTCGGCGTAGAAGTGGAACTCGTCCATCACCACGACGCCGATGTCGGCCTGCGCGCCGTCCCGCAGCGCGATGTTGGCGAGCACCTCGGCGGTGCAGCAGACGATCGGGGCGTCGGCGTTGACGCTGGCGTCGCCGGTCATCATCCCGACGTTGTCGCGGCCGAACATCTCGCACAGGTCGAAGAACTTCTCCGACACCAGCGCCTTGATCGGCGCGGTGTAGAAGCCGACCTGGTCCTTGCCGAGCGCGGCGAACAGCGCCCCCGCCGCGACCAGGCTCTTGCCGGAGCCGGTCGGCGTGGACAGGATCACGTTCGCGCCGGACACGACCTCGATCAGCGCCTCCTCCTGCGCGGGGTACAGCGTGATCCCGCGCCCGGACACCCACCGCTCGAAGGCCTCGAACAGCGAATCGGCGTCGGCGTCGTTTCCGGAGGGAAGCTCATCGATAAGACTCACCCCTCCATCCTGCCCCCGATCGCCCGCCGACCGGGAACCGGAGCGGAACCGGAGTGCGGGCCGAACCTCCGGGACGGGCGGTTAGGGCGCCGCCGTCCGGCAAGAATCCGCTGATCCGGCGCCGGAGACGGCGCGGAGGACGACCTGAGGAGGCGAGGACATGCGCAAGGACGAGGAGCGGGGGCCCGGGGCCGGTTCCGGACGGGAGGACCGGCCGCACGAGCGGATCGTCCCCGGGACGGCGAGCGCCGCGGAGGGGTACCAGGACGAGGACGAGCACGGCACGCGGACGGGCGACCCGACCGCGGGGGTCGAGCGGGACGACGAACCCGGGCGCGGGGACGATCGGTGAACGGTTACGACAGGGTCGCGGTCGTCACCGGCGCGGACTCGGGGATCGGGAAGGCGACCGCGGTCGCGCTCGCCGGGCGCGGCTTCAACGTCGGGATCACGTTCCGGTCCGACGAGGAGGGCGCGCGGGGGACGGTCGCCGAGGTGGAGGCGGCGGGACGGCGGGCGGCGGTGCGGCGGCACGACCTGACCGACCCGGAGGCGGCCTCCGCGGCGATCGACGAGCTCGCCGACGAGCTGGGCGGCCTCGGCGTCCTGGTGAACAACGCCGGGACGGGCAGCATGCGGCCGCTGGTCGACACGGACTACGGCGAGTGGCGCGAGGTGCTGTCGGTCGACCTCGACGGCGCGTTCCTGTGCTCGCGGCGGGCGGCCCGGCGGATGATCGAGCGCGGCCGGGGCGGCCGGATCGTCAACGTGACGAGCGTCCACGAGGAGTACCCGAGGGTCGGCGCGGGCCCGTACTGCGCCGCGAAGGGCGGGCTGAAGATGCTGGCCCGCGTGCTGGCGCTGGAGCTTTCGCAGCACGGGATCACCGTGAACACGGTCGCGCCGGGCGAGATCGCGACGCCGATGACGGGTCAGCACGAGCGGCCGCCCGAGGCGGACAGCAGGCCCGGCTACCCGCTGGCCCGCCCCGGGCACGCGAAGGAGGTCGGCGCCGCGATCGCGTTCCTCGCCGGTCCCGAGTCGTCCTACGTCACCGGCGCGTCCCTGTTCGTGGACGGCGGCCTGGGGCTGATGGGCCCGCAGGCGGCCGGTGCCCTCGACTCGCCGAAGTGGCGCGAGGGGTGACCGGGGTGCCAGGAGTGGCGGTCAGGACGTGACCTCCGTGCGGTCGCCGCCCCAGAGGGTGTGGAACGTGCCGTCGCGGTCGACCCGCCGGTAGGTGTGCGCGCCGAAGAAGTCCCGCTGGCCCTGGGTGAGCGCGGCGGGCAGCCGGGGCGCGCGCAGCGAGTCGTAGTAGGCCAGGGCGGCGGAGAAGCCGGGCACGGGGACGCCGTGCTTCGCGGCGATCGCGATGACGTTGCGCCACGCCTCTTGGGCGTCGCCGAGCGCCTCGGCGAAGTGCGCGTCGGTCAGCAGCGTCGGGGTCCCCGGGTCGGCCTCGTAGGCGGCGCGGATCCGGTCGAGGAACCGGGCGCGGATGATGCAGCCGCCGCGCCAGATCGTCGCCATCGCGCCCGCGTCGATGTTCCAGCCGTACTCGGCGCTGCCCGCCTGGATCTCGTGGAAGCCCTGCGCGTACGCGACGATCTTGGACGCGTAGAGGGCCTTCTCGATCGCGTCGGGGACGCCGGGCAGCGTCTGCGCCCCGGCGCGGGCGGGTCCGGGCAGGTCGCGGGCTGCCTCGCGCAGCGCGGCGTGGCCGGACACCGACCGGGCGAACACGGCCTCGGCGATGCCGCCGACGGGGACGCCGAGGTCGAGCGCGCTCTGCACCGTCCAGCGTCCGGTGCCCTTCTGCTCGGCCTGGTCGAGGACGACGTCGACGAACGGGCGCCCGGTGGCGGCGTCGGTGTGCGCGAGGACCTCGGCGGTGATCTCGATGAGGTACGACTCGAGGCGGCCGGTGTTCCACTCGCGGAACACCGCGGCGATCTCGTCGGGGGCGAGCCCGGCGGCGTGCCGCAGCAGGTCGTAGGACTCGGCGATCAGCTGCATGTCGGCGTACTCGATGCCGTTGTGGACCATCTTCACGAAGTGCCCGGCGCCGTCCGGGCCGACGTGGACGGCGCAGGGCGTCCCGTCGACGTGGGCGGAGATGTCCTCGAGCAGCGGGCCGAGGGACGCGTAGGACTCGGCGGACCCGCCCGGCATGATGCTCGGCCCGTGCAGCGCGCCCTCCTCGCCGCCGGAGATCCCCGTGCCGACGAAGTGGATGCCGCGCTCGCGCAGGTCGGCCTCGCGGCGGCGGGTGTCGGCGAAGTGCGCGTTGCCGCCGTCGACGATCATGTCGCCGGGTTCGAGCAGCGGCGCGAACTCCTCGATGACCGCGTCCGTCGCCGGGCCCGCCTTCACCATGATCACCAGCTTGCGGGGCCGCTCCAGCGACGTGACGAACGCCTCCGCCGACTCGGCCGGCAGGAACGTCCCCTCGTCGCCGAACTGCTCCACCAGCTCCTTCGTCCGGGACGGCGTGCGGTTGTGCACCGCGACCGGATGGCCGTGTCCGGCCAGGTTCCGGGCCAGGTTGCGGCCCATCGTCGCGAGCCCCGTGACACCGATCCGCGCCTTCTCCATGTGATCTCTCCTTGTCGTGTGCGACCCTGACCGCGGGCGGGTACGCAAGATCGCGATCCCCCGTTCGAGCACCGTGCCCGCATGCCCTTATTCCCCACGGGAACGGGTCGCACGTGACGAACGACGGGATCACGAGCGAGTGGGGGTGCGATGCTGGGGCTTCCTGACGGGACCGCGGCGTGTCTGTTCGACCTGGACGGCGTGCTCACGCGGACGGCGTCGGTGCACGCGGCCGCGTGGAAGGAGATGTTCGACGGGTACCTGCGGGAGCGGGCCGGCCGGACCGGGGAGCCGTTCGTCCCCTTCGACATCGCGAAGGACTACGGCCCCTACGTGGACGGCAAGAAACGCGAGGACGGGACGCGGTCGTTCCTGGAGTCGCGCGGCATCGAGCTGCCGGAGGGCGACCCGGACGACCCGCCGGACGCCGAGACGATCCGGGGGCTCGGCAACCGCAAGAACGCGCTCGTCCTCGAGCTGATCGAGGAGAAGGGCGTGGAGCGGTTCGACGGGTCGATCGACTACGTGCGGGCGGTGCGGGACGCCGGGCTGCGGACGGCCGTCGTGTCGTCCAGCGCGAACACCGTCCAGGTGCTGGCGGCGGCCGGGATCACCGGCCTGTTCGACGCCCGGGTGGACGGCGTCGTCGCGGCCGAGCGGCGCCTTCCGGGCAAGCCCGCCCCCGACATGTTCCTCGCCGCCGCGCGGGAACTGGACGTCCCGGCGGCGCGCGCGGCGGTGTTCGAGGACGCGCTCGCGGGCGTGGAGGCGGGACGGGCCGGCGGGTTCGGGCACGTCGTGGGGGTCGACCGGGTCGGCGGGGCGCACGCGCGGGAGCTGGCCGAGCGCGGCGCGGACGTCGTCGTGGGCGATCTCGCGGAGCTCATGCAGGACGGGACGCGGAAGGGGAGCGCGTGAACATCCCGGAAGGGCAGGCGAGCGTCGACCGTCCGGTCTTCGTGGTCGAACCGTGGTGCGTGCGGGAGCCCGAGCTGCGGCTCGACCGGCTGCGGCAGAGCGAGTCGGTGTTCACGCTCTCCAACGGGCACGTCGGCCTGCGCGGCAATCTCGACGAGGGCGAGCCGCACGGGCTGCCGGGCACCTACCTGAACTCGTTCTACGAGCAGCGGCCGCTGCCGCACGCCGAGAGCGCCTACGGCTATCCCGAGTCGGGGCAGACGGTCATCAACGTCACCAACGGCAAGGTGATCCGGCTGCTGGTGGACGACGAGCCGTTCGACGTCCGCTACGGCCGGGTGCACCATCACGAGCGCGTCCTCGACATGCGCGCCGGGACGCTCACCCGGAACGTGGAGTGGACGTCCCCGGCGGGCCGCCGGGTGCGGGTCGGCTCGGTGCGGCTGGTGTCGCTGACGCAGCGGGCCATCGCGGCGATCTGCTACGACGTGGAGCCGGTGGACGAGGCGATCCGGATCGTCGTGCAGTCCGAGCTCGTGGCGAACGAGGCGCTGCCCGGCGGCGGGAAGGACCCGCGCGCGTCGGCGATCCTGGACAGCCCGCTGGTCAGCGAGGAGCACGTCGCCAACGGCAAGAAGGTGCTGCTGCTGCACTGCACGCGGGAGAGCGACCTGCGGATGGCGGCGGGGATGTCGCACGACATCGAGGGCCCGGAGGCGATGTCGGTCGACACCGAGAGCTCCCCGGACGTGGGCCGGCTGACGGTCGCGACGCGCATCGAACCGGGGCAGCGGCTCCGGATCGTCAAGTACATCGCCTACGGGTGGTCGAGCCAGCGGTCCCGCCCGGCGCTGCACGACCAGGTCGTCGGGGCGCTCGCGGGCGCGCGGCAGACCGGCTGGGAGGGGCTGCTGGCGGAGCAGCGCGAGTTCCTCGACGCGTTCTGGCAGTGCGCGGACGTCGAGGTGGAGGGCGACGCCGAGATCCAGCAGGCCGTCCGGTTCGGGCTGTTCCACGTGCTGCAGGCGGGCGCGCGCGCCGAACGCCGCATGATCCCGGCCAAGGGCCTCACCGGGCCCGGCTACGACGGGCACACGTTCTGGGACACCGAGACGTTCGTCCTGCCGGTGCTCACCTACACCCTGCCGGACGCGGCCGCCGACGTCCTCGCGTGGCGGCACATGATCCTGCCGCTGGCCCGCGAGCGCGCCCGCCAGCTCGGCCTGCGCGGCGCCACGTTCCCCTGGCGGACGATCCGGGGCCACGAGTGCTCGGGGTACTGGCCGGCGGGCACCGCCGCGTTCCACATCAACGCCGACATCGCCGACGCGGTCGTCCGGTACGTGGACGTCACGCAGGACGTCGAGTTCGAGCGGGAGGTCGGCCTGGAGGTGCTGGTCGAGACGGCGCGGCTGTGGCGGAGCCTCGGCCACCACGACGTCGGCGGGGTGTTCCGCATCGACGGCGTCACCGGGCCGGACGAGTACAGCGCGATCGCCGACAACAACGTCTACACGAACCTGATGGCGCGGCGGAACCTGCAGGAGGCCGCCGAGACGGCCATGCGGCACCCGGACGTCGCCGAGCGGCTCGGCGTGGACGCCGAGGAGGCCGCGTCGTGGCGGGACGCCGCCGCCGCGATGCTGATCCCCTACGACCAGCGGCTCGGGGTGCACCCGCAGAGCGAGGGGTTCACCAACCACGCCCGCTGGGACTTCGCCGCGACGAAGCCCGACCACTACCCGCTGCTGCTGAACTACCCGTACTTCGACCTGTACCGCAAGCAGGTGGTCAAGCAGGCCGACCTGGTGCTGGCGCTGCACCTGTGCGGGCAGGCGTTCACCGACGACCAGAAGGCCCGCAATTTCGCGTACTACGAGGCGCTGACCGTCCGGGACTCGTCCCTGTCGGCGCAGACGCAGGCCGTCATCGCCGCCGAGGTCGGCCAGCTGGAGCTGGCGCACGACTATCTGGGCGAGACCGCCCTGATGGACCTGCACGACCTGAACCGCAACACCGGCGACGGGCTGCACCTCGCGTCGATGGCGGGCGCCTGGAACGGCCTCGTCGCCGGGTTCGGCGGGATGCGGGCGGGCGGCGGGCGGCTCCGGTTCGCGCCGCGGCTGCCCGGCGGGATCAGCCGGCTGACGTTCCGGATGCGGTACCGGGGCAGCCTCGTGCGGGTGACCGTGACCGCCGAGTCCGCCCGCTACGACCTGCTGGACGGCCGGGGCATCAAGCTGTGGCACCACGGCGAGCCGTTCACGCTGGGCGAGGAGCCCGTCGAGCTGCCGATCGAGCCGGTCG
The DNA here is from genome assembly GCF_040679555.1 of Spirillospora sp. NPDC052242. NCBI lineage: Bacteria > Bacillati > Actinomycetota > Actinomycetes > Streptosporangiales > Thermomonosporaceae > Spirillospora > Spirillospora sp. NPDC052242. The sequence continues at coordinate 49,764 of NZ_JBFAUZ010000045.1, read as the reverse complement.
CGGCGCAGCCGCCGCCGACGCAGCCCGCCGGGCGGGAGCCGATGCCGCGCCGCCTCGACCCGCACGGCCACGACGCCCGCCGCCGCGACCGCTGAGGGCCCTCGCTCGTCCGGGAGCGGACCGGCGAGGGGAGCAGCGTGGGCGTTACTCGGGGGGCGTGCAGACGGGGGCGCAGGCGTCCTCGTCGCGCGCCGGACGGGCGCCGTTCCCGGCGGGCTCCTCGGTGCGGGGCGCGCGGGCGGAGCCGGTCAGCAGGCGGCGGGGGCCGGGGCCCTCGTCGCCGAGGCGGTCGTAGGGGTTCGCGAGGGCGCACTTGCTGATCGAGAGGCAGCCGCAGCCGATGCAGTCGGTGAGGTCGTCGCGGAGCTTCTCGAGCTGGGCGATGCGGTCGTCCAGGGTGCCGCGCCAGTGCCGGGACAGCCGCGCCCAGTCGTCGACGGTCGGGGTGCGCCCCTCGGGCAGCGTGGCGAGCGCCTCGCGGATCTCGGCGAGCGGGATGCCGACCCGCTGGGACACCTTGATGAAGGAGACCCGGCGGAGCGTGTCGCGGCTGAACCGGCGCTGGTTCCCGGCCGTCCGGCGGCTGCTGATCAGTCCTTTGGACTCGTAGAAGTGCAGGGCGGAGACGGCCACGCCGCTGCGCTCGGCGAGCTGGCCGACGGTCAGTTCGTGCACCCGGAATTCCAGCCGCGTCATGCTCCGCATCCTAAACGCCGGACCCGGGTGCCCGATGGCGCGGCCGATCCGGACGCGGGCGGCTAGTGCGGGCGCGGGAACGGCTCGCCGTACGGCCGCCGGCCGCGCAGCGCCAGCACCCACCAGTGGCGGGTCATGAGGTCGAACACGCCTGCCTCCCGGACTCGGGGAACGGTCACACCGCCCGTTCCCGCAGGAAAGCGGGGCAAGCACGCGCGACGGCGGCGCCCGCCGCCCGGACGTGCCGGGCGGCGGGCGCGCGATGCCGTGCGGGAGGCGCCGCGCTCGGGGGCGCCGTGCGGGTCAGTGCTCCAGGCGGCGCACCAGGCTGTGGTACTCGTCCCACAGGGCCTTCGGGGTGTGGTCGCCGAACGTCTCGAAGTGCGGCACGACGAGCGCGGCCTCCTCCTTCCACACCTCGGGGTCGACCGTCAGGAGGGTGTCGAGGGCGGCGTCGTCGATGTCGAGGCCCTCGGTGTCCAGCGACTCCTTGGTCGGCAGGTGCCCGATCGGGGACTTGACCGCGTCGGCCTTGCCGTTGAGGCGCTCGACGATCCACTTCAGCACGCGGCTGTTCTCACCGAAGCCGGGCCAGATGAACTTGCCGTCGGCGTCCTTGCGGAACCAGTTGACGTAGTAGATCCGGGGCAGCTTCTCGGCGTCGGTGGCCTTGCCGATGTCGAGCCAGTGGCCGAAGTAGTCGCCCATGTTGTAGCCGCAGAACGGCAGCATCGCGAACGGGTCGCGGCGCAGCTCGCCGACCTTGCCCTCGGCGGCGGCGGTCTTCTCCGACGCCACGTTGGCGCCGAGGAACACGCCCTGCTGCCAGTCGAACGACTCGGTGACGAGCGGGACGGCGGTGGCGCGGCGGCCGCCGAACAGGATCGCCGAGATCGGCACGCCCTTCGGGTCCTCCCACTCGGGCGCGATGATCGGGCACTGCCCCGCCGGGGTGGTGAACCGGGCGTTGGGGTGCGCGGCGGGCGTCTCCGACTCGGGCGTCCAGTCGTTGCCCTTCCAGTCGGTGACGTGCGCCGGGGGCTCGTCGGTCAGGCCCTCCCACCACACGTCGCCGTCGTCGGTGAGGGCGACGTTGGTGAAGATGCTGTTGCCCCACAGGGTCTTCACGGCGTTGGCGTTGGTGCTCTCGCCGGTGCCGGGCGCGACGCCGAAGAAGCCGGCCTCGGGGTTGATCGCGTAGAGGCGGCCGTCGTCGCCGAACCGCATCCAGGCGATGTCGTCGCCGATCGTCTCGACCTTCCAGCCGGGGATCGTCGGCTCCAGCATGGCGAGGTTGGTCTTGCCGCAGGCGGACGGGAACGCGGCGGCGACGTAGCGGGTCTCGCCGTCCGGCGGGGTCAGCTTGAGGACGAGCATGTGCTCGGCCATCCAGCCCTCGTCGCGGGCCATCGTGGAGGCGATCCGCAACGCGTAGCACTTCTTGCCGAGCAGGGCGTTGCCGCCGTACCCGGAACCGAACGACCAGATCTCACGGGTCTCGGGGAAGTGCGTGATGTACTTCGTGGAGTTGCACGGCCACTTGACGTCCTGCTGGCCGGGCTCCAGCGGGGCCCCGACGGAGTGGACGGCCTTGACGAACGAGCCGCGCTCCTCGATCAGCCGCAGGGCGCCCGCGCCCATCCGGGTCATGATCCGCATCGACACCGCGACGTAGGCGGAGTCGGTGATCTCGACGCCGAGCTGGGAGATCTCACCGCCGAGCGGACCCATGCAGAACGGCACCACGTACATGGTGCGGCCCTTCATGCAGCCGTCGAAGAGCCCGTTCAGGGTCTCGCGCATCTCGCCGGGGGCGATCCAGTTGTTGGTGGGACCGGCGTCCTCCTCCTTCTCGGAGCAGATGTACGTCCGGTCCTCCACGCGGGCCACGTCGGTGGGGTCGGAGGCCGCGTAGAAGCTGTTGGGTCGTTTCGCCGGGTCGAGCCGCGTGAGCGTGCCCTGCTCGACGAGCAGGCCGGTGAGCCGCTCCCACTCGTCGTCCGAGCCGTCGCACCACTCGACGCGGTCGGGCTTGGTCAGCTCGGCGATCCCGCGTACCCAGTCAATCAGTTCGGTGTGACCGGTAGGGGCCTGGTCGAGGCCGGGGACCTGGATGGACACGGGCTACTCCTTCAGCTGTTCGCAGGATCTTTGCATGATGAACAAGACCCTCGGTTTTTGCCATTTGGTCTGGACCAATCCCGTCGGTTTTTGGGTCTTCCCGACCCCTTTTGTGATTGATATCACCAGACTACGGGCGGCCCGGACGTCTCATCCCAAACCAGGACATAACCGCCCTCAAGCTGGGTAAACGTGCGTCTCGGTGGCCTTGACGGCCGCCCATATCGGGCTGCCTTCCGACAATTGGAGCTCCGCGACCGCCGCGGGGGTGACGTCCGCGAGGGCCGTAATGGCGTCGCCCGCCAGCCGTACCCGCACCCGGTCCCCGTGCCGTTCGATCGTTCCCACGCGGGCCTTCCAGAGGTTGCGGGGGCTGCCGTCCGGGCGCGTCCGGTACAGCGCCACGGCCGATGGCGCGAAGGCCACGAACACCTGACCGGTGAGTGACTCCACAGTGTCCAGAGTGTGAGAACCGTCACCCAGCACGACGCGGCCGCCTTCGGCCGTCCCCCGGTAGAGGTTCAGCCCGACGAGGCGCGCGACGTAGTCGGTGCGGGGCCGCCGCGCGACCTCCGCCGGTTCGCCCTCCTGCACGGGCCGCCCGTCCTCGACCACGACGATGCGGTCGGCCAGGACCATCGCGTCCAGCGGATCGTGGGTGACGAGCACCGCCGCGCCCGCGAACCCGGCGAGGTGGCGGCGCAGCGCCGCCCGGATCTCCATCCGGGTGTGGGCGTCGAGCGCGGCGAGCGGCTCGTCGAGCAGGAGCAGGCCCGGACGGACGGCCAGCGCGCGGGCGAGCGCGACGCGCTGCGCCTGGCCGCCGGACAGCTCGCGCGGCTTGGCCGACGCGTACGCGCCGAGGCCCACGCGCTCCAGCCACTCGGCCGCGACCCGCCGCGCCTCGCGGCGCCGGGCGCCCCCGCAGCGCGGCCCGAACGCGACGTTGTCGAGGGCGCTGAGGTGCGGGAAGAGCAGGTAGTCCTGGAACACCATGCCGATGCGGCGGCGCTCGGGCGGCAGCGGGCGCAGGTCGGCGCCGTCCAGCCGCACGTGCCCGCCGGACGTCGCGACGAGCCCGGCGAGGGCCCGCAGGGCCGTGCTCTTCCCCGCGCCGTTCGGCCCGAGCAGCGCCACGACCTCGCCGGGCCCGGCCGCCAGCGGCAGATCGAGGGCGAACCCGCCGCGCCGCACGACCACCCGCGCGTCCAGGCCCGCCCCGGCCGCCCCCGCGTCCGCGCCTGCACCCGTCCCGCCGGTCATGACGCGCCCGTCCAGCGGTCGCGGAGGGCGGCCAGCACCACGACCGACACCGCGAGCATCACCAGGCTGAGGACGATCGCGGCCTGCGGGTCGGTCTCCAGCGCGAGGTAGACGGCCAGCGGCATCGTCTGGGTCTCGCCGGGGAAGTTCCCCGCGAACGTGATCGTCGCGCCGAACTCGCCCAGCGCGCGCGCCCAGCACAGGACCGCCCCCGCCGCGACGCCCGGCGCGACGAGCGGCAGCGTGACGCGGCGGAACGTCGTCCAGCGGGTGGCGCCGAGGGTCGCGGCCGCCTCCTCGTAGCGCAGGTCGGCGGCGCGCAGCGCCCCCTCGACGCTGATCACGAGGAACGGCATGGCGACGAACGCCTGCGCGAGCACCACCCCGGCCGTGGTGAACGGCAGCGTGATCCCCAGCGACTCCAGCGGGCCGCCGAGGATCCCCCGCCGCCCGGCGGCCAGCAGCAGCGCGACGCCGCCGACCACCGGCGGCAGCACCAGCGGCACCGTGACCAGCGCCCGGACGAGCCGGACGCCGGGGAACGGCACGCGCGCGAGCGTCCACGCCAGCGGCACGCCGAACAGCACGCACAGCACGGTCGCGATCGTCGCGGTGACCAGCGAGAGTTCGAGCGCGTCCAGGACCTCCGGCCGCGCCAGCCGGGTGCCGAGCGTCGACCACGGCGCGCGGACGAGCAGCCCGGCGAGCGGCAGCACGAGGAACGCGAGCCCGGCGAGCGCGGGCAGCACCAGGACCAGCGGCGGGCGGCCCGGGACGGTGTCCGGTGCGGTCACGGCGCCTGGAATCCGGTCCGGCCCAGCACGGCCCGGCCGCGCGGCCCCGTCACGAGGTCGATGAACTCCCGCGCGAGCCCCGGCTGCGGCGCGTGCGCGACCCGGACGATCGGGTACTCGTTGACGGCCTCGGCCGCCGCCGCGAACTCGATGCCCGTGACGTCCCCTCCGGCGGCCTTCGCGTCGGTGCGGTAGACGAGTCCGGCGTCGGCCTCCCCGAGCCGCACCTTGGTCAGCACGGCCTTGACGTCCTTCTCCCGCGACACGGGCTCGACCGCCACCCCGGCCGCGCCCAGCGCCGTGCGCGCCGCCGCGCCGCACGGCACCTGCTCGGCGCACAGGACGACCCGCAGTCCGTCGCGCGCCAGGTCGCCGACCGTCCGCACGCGGCCCGGATCGTCCTTGGGGACCGCGATGACGAGCCGGTTCGTGGTGAACACCCGCGGGTCGCCGGCCGCGTCGCCGGCGTCCGTCACCGTCTTCATGGTCGCGGGGCTGGCGGAGGCGAACACGTCCGCGGGCGCGCCCTGGGTGATCTGCTGGGCGAGCGTCGAACTCCCGGCGAAACCGAAGCGGACGTCCGTCCCGGGGTGGGACTCCTCGAACTCCTCCCCCAGTTCGGTGAACGTCTCGGTGAGCGACGCCGCGGCGAACACGGTCAGCGTCCGTCCGCCGCCGTCCCCGGAGGCGTCGTCCACCTCGCCGCATCCGGCGATGGCGGCGAGCAGGGCGAGCGATCCGGCGGCGGCCGTGATGCGCTGGAACACGTCTCCCCCTCAGCCCGCGTCGGGCAGCTCGACGACGACGTTGGTGGACTTCACGACGGCCTCGGCGACCACGCCCGCCGCGAGCCCCAGCTCGTCCGCCGCCTCGCGGCTCATCAGCGACACCACCCGGAACGGGCCGGCCTGGATCTCCACCTGCGCCATGACGCCGTCGCGGATCACCTCGGTGACGATGCCCCGCATGCGGTTGCGCGCCGAGGAGGACCGTTCGCCGTGCTCCCCGAGGCCGCCGCGCGCCTGGTCCCGGACGAACGCCGCCAGTTCGGGCCCGGGCACCCGCCGGCGCCCGTGCTCGTCCCGTGCGGCCGGGAGCCGCCCGCCGTCCACCCACCGCCGCACGGTGTCCGTGCTCACGCCCAGCAGCACCGCGGCCTCGCCGATCCCGAATGTCGTCACGCGGCAACCCTAGTGCCTCGCAGATTCGAGACCCATTCGGCAGATCATCCAGAGATTGCGAGTCGTATCAAGAATTCGACCGGCACATGCGACGAACACTTGACCTCGACCAGACTTGAGGTTCTACCGTCGTGGCATGGACACCATCACCGATCCCTTCACCGCCGCCGAACGCGCCTACCTCGCCGCGCAGGGCCTCGGACGCCTGTCCACGATCGGCCCCGACGGCGCCCCGCAGACGCGGCCGGTCGGCTTCCGGCTGAACGACGACGGCACCATCGACATCGGCGGCCCCGACAACGCGAACAGCCGCAAGTACCGCAACGTGCGGGCCGCCCCGCACGTGTCGTTCCTCGTCGACGACATGGCCCCGGCCGACGACCCCGACGCCGTCAAGCCCGGCTGGGGCCGCGGCGTCGAGATCCGCGGCGTCGCCGAGCTGGTCAAGGGCACCATGCACATCGGCCGGGGCTTCTTCAGCGACGACCTGATCCGCATCCGCCCGACCCGGATCGTCAGCTGGCACATCGACCCCGACCACCCCGACCTGCACTCCCGCGCGGTCTGACCGCACGGCGCCCCCTCGGGCCGTGCCGGCGCTCGCGGCCGTGTGGAGGGCGCGACCACGGGTAAAGGGAGTTCAAATTCCATCGGAGCCCGGTCAGGAGGGATCGATCATGACTGGGACCATGCGGATACCCCGCAGCCGGGGCGCCCTCAGCGGGACGCTGCTCGTGCTGGCGGGCCTGTGGGGCGGGCTCCTGCCCTTCGCCGGGCCCTACGCCGGCTTCGGATTCGCGCCGGACGAGCCGTGGGTCTACTCCGACGAGCGGCTGCTGCTGTCGGTGGCGCCCGCCGCGGCGGCCGGGATCGGCGGCCTCATCGTGCTCGCGAGCGCGAACCGCGCGGTCGCGATGGCCGGAGCGTGGCTCGCGGCCCTCGGCGGGGCCTGGTTCGTCGTCGGACGGCAGGTCGCGGTGCTCTGGGACGGGCGGGGCGTCGGCGCGCCGCTCGGGACGGGCGAGGGGCGGCGGCTCGCCGCGGAACTCGCCGGCTTCACCGCGCTCGGCGTCGTCGTGGTGTTCCTGGCCGCGCTCGCGCTCGGCCGCTTCGCCGTCGTCGGCGTCCGGGAGGCGGCGCACGCCGGCCCGCACGCGGAACCGCACGCACCGCACGCACCGTCCGGGCCGCACGGGCCGCCCGACGCCCGCGAGCCGTCCGGTTCCGGACGTCCGGAACCGGCGGAGCGGACGACGCAGCCCATGACGTTCGGCCGGTACGCCCGGGAGAACCGGCCGCCGTCCGGCGACCGCCCGGTGGCCGGTGAGCGCGGGTCCGAGCCCTTCTAGCGGTTGCCGCCGCGCATGTTGCGGACGGCCTTCGTCGTCTCGTAGCTGCGCTTCTCGTCGTCCACCTGGACGTCGTCGCGGTCGGTGAACATGGCCAGGAACCCGAACAGCAGGCCGACGCCGCCGATCCACGGTTCCCGCCAGGCGAAGCTCAGCGCGACGCACGCGACGGCACAGGAAAGGAACAACAGCAGCTTCACGTAAGCACCCCTCGAGTAATGGACAACTTACTCGCGCCCGCTGATTGCATCCTGACACGTCGCGGCCCGCCCGGGGAAGGACCCGGACGGGCCGTGATCGGGGTCGGGGCCTACTTGCGGCCCTTCCCGCGCTTCTCGCGGATCTTCATCGTGACGTCCAGCGGGGTGCCCTCGAAGCCGAACTCCTCGCGCAGCCGGCGCTCGATGAACCGCCGGTACCCCTCCTCGAGGAACCCGGACGTGAACAGCACGAACCGCGGCGGGCGCACGCCCGCCTGCGTCGCGAACAGCACCCTCGGCTGCTTCCCGCCGCGCACCGGGTGCGGGTGCGAGTTCACCAGGTCGGCGAAGAACTGGTTCAGCTTGGACGTCGGCACCCGGGTGCCCCAGCCCTCCAGGGCCGTGTCGATCCCGGGGACGAGCTTCTCCACGTGCCGTCCGGTCTTCGCGGAGATGTTCACCCGCGGCGCCCACCGGGCGTTGTGCAGCTGCCGGTCGATCTCGCGCTCCAGGTAGTGGCGGCGCTCCTCGTCCAGCAGGTCCCACTTGTTGTAGGCGATGACCAGCGCGCGGCCCGACTCGATCACCATCGAGATGATCCGCAGGTCCTGCTCGGCGAGCGGCTCCCCCGCGTCGACGAGGACGACCGCGACCTCGGCCCGCTCCAGCGCCGACTGCGTCCGCAGCGTCGCGTAGAAGTCGGCGCCCTGGTTCTCCCGGTGCCGCCGCCGGATCCCGGCGGTGTCGATGAACCGCCACTCCCGGCCGCCCAGCTCGATCAGCTCGTCGACCGGGTCGCGGGTCGTCCCGGCGACCGCGTCGACGACCGCGCGGTTCTCCCCCGCGAGCTTGTTCAGCAGGCTCGACTTGCCGACGTTCGGACGTCCCAGCAGCGCCACCCGGCGCGGGCCGCCCGCCTCCGCGAACGTCTCGGCCGGCGGCTCCTCGGGCAGCGCCTCCAGGACCGCGTCCAGCAGGTCGCCGCTGCCGCGCCCGTGCAGTGCGCTGACCGGGTGCGGCTCGCCGATGCCGAGCGACCACAGCAGCGCCGAGTCCGCCTCGGCGCCCGCGTCGTCGACCTTGTTCGCGACCAGCACCACCGGCTTGCCCGCGCGCCGCAGGATCTCCACCACGGCCTCGTCGACGTCCGTGGCGCCCACGGTCGCGTCGACCACGAACATCACGACGTCGGCGAGGTCGACCGCCAGCCGGGCCTGCTCGGCGATCGCCGCGGCCAGCCCGGACGAGTCCGGCAGCCAGCCGCCGGTGTCGACGACGGTGAACCGCCGCCCGCTCCACGTCGCGTCGTAGGCGACCCGGTCCCGGGTGACGCCCGGGACGTCCTCGACGACGGCCTCGCGGCGCCCCAGGATCCGGTTGACCAGCGTGGACTTGCCGACGTTCGGGCGGCCGACGACCGCCACCACCGGCGCCGGCCCCTCGTCCGCGCCGACCTCGGCGCCGACGTCGACCGTCTCCATGTCGACCGTATCGATCTCGTATTCGCTCACTGTGCTTCCCCGGCGGGCGCCGTACGGCCCGCTCACTCCCGCTCTTTGGCGAGGCGGACGACCGCCTCGATGACCTCGCCGAGCCCCAGCTCGGTCGAGTCGATCTCGTGCGCGTCGGCCGCCTTCGTCAGCGGCGACGCCTTCCGGGTCGAGTCGATCCGGTCCCGGCGGGCCTGCTCGGCCTGCGTGACCCGCACCGACGCGCCCGGGTCGGCCGCCAGTTCCTTCGCCCGGCGCTCCGCCCTGGCCTCCTCGCTCGCGGTCAGGAACACCTTCACCGCGGCGTCCGGCGCGACCACCGTGCCGATGTCGCGGCCCTCCACCACGATGCCGCCCGCACCGATGATCTCGCGCTGCAGGTCGACGAGCCGGGTGCGGACCGCCGGGACGGCGCTGACCGCGCTGACCGCGTTGGTCACCTCGCGGGTGCGGATCGGCCCGGACACGTCCTCGCCGTCCACCGCGATCGTCGGCGCGTCCGGGTCGGTGCCCGCCTCGATCGCCGGCTCCAGCGCGCGGGCCGCGACGGCGCCGGCGTCCTCCACCGGCACCCCGGCGCGCAGCATCCACCAGGTCATGGCGCGGTACATGGCACCGGTGTCCAGGTAACGCAGGCCCAGCGCGCGGGCCACGCCCTTGGAGGCGCTCGACTTGCCCGACCCGGAGGGTCCGTCCATGGCGATGACGAGCGGCACGATCGCTCCCTTTCTCTGTTCGTCGGAGCGCCCCACGGCGCGGCCGTCGGGCGAACGGGCGGCGCTCGTCCCGCCGCAGCGCGGCGTGCGCGTCCCCCGTACGAGCCCCGGCGCATCAGGCTACCGGCCCGCGGCCACCCCCGGCGCCGTGTCGCGGGCGGCTCAGCCCCCGGTGGGCCGGCCCGGCACCGACCAGCCCCGGGCGCGCAGCTCGTCGGCGAGCCGGTCGGCGGCCTCGGGGGCCACCGACAGCTCCAGGACGCCCAGCGGGCGGCCCGGCGAATGCTCGATCGTCACGTCCTCGATGTTGACCCCGGCGATCCCCGCCGCCTGGAACACCATCGCGAGCTCGCCCGGACGGTCCGGGATCACCACCTGGACGGGCGTGTACGCGGACTGGTCGCCGCCGTGCTTGCCCGGGATGCGGGACCGGCCCGCGTTGCCGCGCAGCAGCAGGTCGGCGACGTGCGCCGCGGCGCCCTCGCTGCCGTCCCGCAGCAGCGACGCGGCCACCGCGAGGTCGGTCGCCACGCCCTCCAGGACGTCCGCGACCGGCTGCGCGTTCGCGGCCAGGATCCCGATCCACAGCTTCGGGTCCCCGGCGGCGATCCGGGTGACGTCCCGGACGCCCTGGCCCGCGAGGCCGAGCGCCGTGTCGTCGGCGCCCGTCAGCCGGGCCGCGACCGCCGCCGACACCACGTGCGGGCCGTGCGACACCAGCGCGACCGCCCGGTCGTGCTCGGCCGCGTCCACCGTGACGGGCATCCCGCCGCAGGCCCGCGCCAGCGCGCTCACCCGCGCCACGGCGTCCGGGTCGGCCTCCGGCCCGGGGGTCAGCGCCCACGGGCGGCCGAGGAACAGGTCCGCGCGGGCGGCGCCCGGCCCGGACCGCTCGCTGCCCGCCAGGGGATGGCCGGGCACGAACACCGACATGTCGCAGCCCAGCTCGGCCGCCTGCGCCAGCGGCAGCGCCTTCACGCTCGCCACGTCGGTGTAGACGGACGCGAGGCCGCGCTTCTGCGCGTCCAGCAGCGTCACCGCCACGGCGGCGGGCGGCACCGCGAGGACGGCCAGGTCGGCGGGGCCGTCCGGGGCGCCGTCCGGCAGCGCCCGCCCGGCGCCGAGCTCGACGGCCAGTTCCAGCGCCGCCGCGTCCCGGTCGGTCAGCAGCACCTCGGCGCCCCGCTCCCGGGCGGCCAGGGCGATCGAGGTGCCGATCAGGCCCGTGCCGACCACGATGATCCGCAGGTCCGCCAGTTCGTCTTTCACGCCGTCACCCTATTCACTGCGATGTCCCGCCTGTTGCGCGTGCGTGCGCGTCACTGCGCGATGTCGAGCCGGAGGGCGGTCGCCCCGCGCAGGTACACGTGCTGGACGTCCGAGCGCGGCCGGTCCGTCTCGATGTGCGCCATCAGCCGGATCACCAGCGGGAGGGCGTGCGGGACGCCGATCTCCGTCGCGCACAGCAGCGGCACCTCGTGGAACCCGAGCTTGCGCGCGGCGAGCGCCGGGAACTCCGCCGTGATGTCCGGCGTCACGGTGAAGATCACGCTGATGACGTCGTCGGTGCCGAGCGCGTTGCGGCTCATCACCTCGTTCACCAGCTCCGTCGTCGCCTCCAGGATCTGGTCCCGGTCGTCGGCGTCGATCTGCGTCGCCCCGCGGACCGCGCGTACCGCCACCTGCACTCCCCTCCTCGTCGTCGTCCGCCCGCGGCTACAGCCCGACGGCCTTGTACAGCTCGCCGACCTCCCGGACGGTCAGCGCGCGCATCCCGCCCGGCTTCAGCTGCCCCAGCTTGATGGGCCCGAACTCTACGCGGGCCAGCTGCTGCACCGGGAAACCGACCTCCTTCAGCAGCCGCCGCACGATGTGCTTGCGCCCCTCGTGCAGGGTGATCTCCACGAGCACCCGGCGGCCGACCTGGTCGAAGATCCGGAACTTGTCGGCCTTCGCGGGCCCGTCCTCCAGCGTCACCCCGGCCTTCAGGCGCCTGCCGAGGTCGCGCGGGATGGGCCCGTGGATCTCGGCGAGGTAGGTCTTGAACACGCCGTAGCTCGGGTGGGTCAGCCGGTGCGACAGCTCCCCGTCGTTGGTGAGGAGGATCAGCCCCTCGGTGTCGGTGTCGAGCCGGCCGACGTGGAACAGCCGCTCGGGCACCTCCACGTAGTCGGCGAGGGACTTGCGGCCCCGCTCGTCCGCCATCGTGCTGACCACGCCGCGCGGCTTGTTGATCATGTAGTACCGCATCTCGGAGCGGGTCTCGACCCGCCGGCCGTCCACGTGGATGACGGCGCGGTCCGGGTCGACGCGCTCGCCGAACCGGAACACCTTCTTGCCGTTCACGGTGACGCGGCCCTCGCCGATCAGCTCCTCGCAGTGGCGGCGGCTGCCGATCCCGGCCTCGGCCAGGACCTTCTGCAACCGCACGCCTTCGTTCTCGCTCACGTTTCCTCGATCATCGATCAGCTCGGTCGGTCTTCGATCATGTCGGTCGGTCTTCGACCATCTCGTCGGGCAGGTCGTCGGGCAGGTAGGGGGCGAGCTCGGGCAGCTCGTCGAGGTCGCGCAGCCCCAGCCGCTCCAGGAAGTACCCGGTGGTGCGGTACAGGTGCGCCTGCGACTGCGGGTCCTGGCCGGCGTCCTCGATGAGGCCGCGCAGCGCCAGCGTCCGCATGACGCCGTCGCTGTTGACGCCGCGGATCGCCGACACGCGCGCGCGGCTCACCGGCTGCCGGTACGCCACGACGGCGAGGGTCTCCAGCGCGGCCTGGGTGAGCCGCGCCTGCCGCCCGTCCGTCACGAAGCGCTCCACGACCGGGGCGCACACGTCCCGGGTGTAGAACCGCCAGCCGCCGGCGACCTCCCTGAGGTCGAACCCGCGACCCTGCGCGGTGTATTCCGCGGCCAGCTCCCGGACGGCCGCCGCGATCTGCGGGCGGGGCCGTTCCAGCAGCTGCGCGAGCGTGATCTCGGCGACGGGCTCGTCGACGACCAGCAGGATCGCCTCGATCGCGGCGTGCAGGGTCGGGCCGTCCGGGGCGTCGAGCGGGCCGCCGGGCTCGGCGGTGATCGGTTCCTGGGTCATCGTCCCCCCTCATCGTCGTCGCGGGCGCCCGCGGAGTCCCCCGCGTCCTCGGCGTTCTCGGCGTCCCCCGTCTCCTCGGCGTCCCCGGGTTCCCCGTCTCCGGGGTCCCGCGGGGCGCCGTCGGCGCCCTCGGCGGGTCTCGGGGCGCCCTCGTAGTCGTCGCCGACCGCGACGTCGCCCTCGTCGGTGCCGGTCCAGGCGACGTGCAGCTCGCCTAGCGGCTCGTCCTGGCGGAACGCGACGGCCTGCTCCCGGTACAGCTCGAGCAGCGCCAGGAACCGCGCGACGACCTCGTAGGTGCCGTCGGCGTCGGCCGCCAGCACGCGGAACGTCGTGTTGCGCAGCCGCCGCAGCATCGCCACGACGATCTCCGCCTGCTCCTTGACGCTCGCCTTCGGCTGGTACATGTGCTCGACGGACACCGACGGCGGCGCCTTGGGCGCCATCGCGCGCGCGGCGAGCCGGGCGAACTCGTCCGGGCCGAGGCCGAGGAGCACGTCGGGCAGCAGGTTGGCGAACCGCGGCTCCATCGGGACGAGGCGGGGGTGGCGGCGGCCGTGCTCGGCGATGCGCGCCGCGAAGACCTGCGCGACCTCCTTGTACGCGCGGTACTGGAGCAGCCGCGCGAACAGCAGGTCGCGGGCCTCCAGCAGGGCGAGGTCCTCCTCGTCGTCGACCTCGCCGGACGGCAGCAGCCGCGCGGCCTTGAGGTCCAGGAGGGTCGCGGCGACCAGCAGGAAGTGGCTGGCCTGGTCGAGGTCCCAGTCCTTGCCGTGGGACCGGATGTGCGCGATGAAGTCGTCGGTGACCTTGTGCAGGGACACCTCGGTGATGTCGAGCTTGTGCTTGGAGATCAGCCCGAGCAGCAGGTCGAACGGCCCGTCGAAGTTGTCCAGGTGGACGTGGAACCCGCCCTCCTCGGCGGTCTCCGCACCGTCGTCCGGCCCGGGTCGCGGCGCGTCCGGCGGCGTCGTCTCCGGGGGCGTCTCCTCCACGTCGCTCACCGTAGCGGAGCCCACCCGCTCCTCCCCCCGTTCCGCCACGCCGTCCACCGGCCACATCGTCCCATGCCGCGGCGGGTGCGCGGGCACGTTCGGGGCCGGGGCGGGCGGTCCGGACGCCGGTCAGCCGCCGGTGATGCGCTCGATGAGGCCGTCGACCTGCGTCTGGGTGAAGTCACCGCTGATCAGGACCTCGCCGTCGGTGATGGGCTGCATCACCACCGGCGCCGAGACGATCTCGCCGCCGACCACGACGGCGATCCGCCGGCCGGGCGTCCCGGCCGGTTCCGCCGCGGCCTTCTCGGTCAGCCGCGCGAAGGCCTTCGCGTCGTCCCCGGTGAGCGTCACCTCGACCCCCCACGTCGTCGACGCCTCCGGCGGGGCGGACTTGATCGCGTCGACGCGCGCCACCTGGAAGCCGCCGGACTGCAGCAGGAGGCAGCCGTCCGCGGTGCCGTCGGGCAGGAACCCGGACGGGCACGGGCGCCCCGGCCGCTCGTCGGCGACCTGCGTGAACTCCAGCGGCATCCGCAGCTCCACGGGGCGGTCGGGCGCCGCACCGGACGACCCGGCCCCGCGCTCCTGCGTGCCGGCGAAACGGATCGCCAGGAACACACCGGCGGCCACCAGGACGATGGCCACGACGGCCACGGCCACCACGATCACGATGGCGTTCCTCGACGGTCCGCCGCCGTGCCCGGGCGGCGACGGCGGCGGCACGGGCGGCGCCCCGTACTGATTCACTTTTACGCGTCCCGTCGCTCGGGTCGGGCTAGGCGGCCCACTTGGCGAGGACCTCGCGCGCCAGCGCGCGGTAGGCGTTCGCCCCCATCGAGTTGGGGTCGAAGAAGGTGATCGGCTCGCCGGCGACGGTCGCGTCGGGGAAGCGCACGGTCCGGTTGATGACCGTGTGGAACACCTTCTCGCCGAACGCCTCGACGATCCGCCCGAGCACCTCGCGGGTGTGCAGCGTGCGCGAGTCGTACATGGTGCCGAGCACGCCGTCGATGACCAGGGTCGGGTTGATCCGGCCCTGCACCTTCTCGATCGTCTCCATCAGCAGCGCGACGCCGCGCATCGCGAAGTACTCGCACTCCAGCGGGATCAGCACGCCCTCGCTGGCCGCCAGCGCGTTGACCGTGAGCAGGCCGAGCGACGGCTGGCAGTCGATCAGGATGTAGTCGTAGTGCGGGATGGCGGACTTCAGCGCCTGCTGCAGGATGTACTCGCGCCCGACCTCGTGGACGAGCTGTACCTCCGCCCCCGACAGGTCGATGTTGCTCGGTAGGAGGTCCATGCCCTCGACGCTGGTATCGATGACCACGTCCTCCCACTCGGTGTCGGCCTCGAGCAGCAGGTTGTGGATCGTCACGTCGAGCTGGCGCGGGTCCCCCTTGCCGAGGCCCACCGACAGGGCGCCCTGCGGGTCGAAGTCCACGAGCAGGACGCGGCGGCCGTACTCGGCGAGCGCGGCGCCCAGATTGATCGTCGTCGTGGTCTTGCCGACGCCGCCCTTCTGGTTGCAGATGGCGACGATGCGCGCGGGCCCGTGCTCGGCCAGGATCTCAGGTTCCGGGAATTCGGGCACGGGTCGCTGAGTCGGGCCGAGGGCCCGACTCGGATCGGTCTCTATGGTGGCGGAGGACAGCCCGTCCGCACCGTTCGTGCTGGTCACCAGATCCCTCCCCGGCGGCCGGAAATGCCGTCCAGAACGGGGACTCTATGGCCCCCTACCATGCCCTCACAAGGCGACGCGCGCCGATCGTCGGTATTTGTCGGTGCCGCATCACCGAGAATTCCCGCCCGGTAAGGCGGCCGGTCAGGCGCTCCTCGCACGGGGGTGCGAGGTGGCGTACACCTCGCGCAGGAGCTGCACCGTGACGAGAGTGTAGACCTGAGTGGTGGTCACCGACGCATGCCCGAGCAACTCCTGGACGACGCGCACGTCCGCCCCGCCGTCCAGCAGATGGGTGGCGAACGAGTGCCGGAGGGTGTGCGGCGAGACGTCCGACAGCTGGGCCCGCTCGGCGGCGGCGCGCAGCACCATCCACGCGCCCTGCCGCGACAGCCGCCCGCCGCGGGCGTTCAGGAACAGCGCGGGGCCGCCCCGTCCCGCCCCGGCCAGTTCGGGACGGGCCCGCACGAGGTAGGCGTCGACGGCGCGGACGGCGTAGTCCCCCACGGGGACGACGCGGTCCTTGCCGCCCTTGCCGGCCACGCGGGCGACGCCCTCGGCGAGGTCGAGGTCGTCGACGTCCAGCCCGACGGCCTCGGAGATCCGGGCGCCCGACCCGTACAGCAGCTCCAGCAGGGCGCGGTCCCGCAGGCCGCGGGCGGTGCGGCCGTCCGCGGCGGACCAGCCGGACGCGGCGGCGAGCAGGCGCTCGACGTCCTGCACGGAGATCGCCTTCGGGAGGCGGCGCGGCGGCGTCGGCGGTTTGACGCCGTGGGCGGGGTCGTCCGGGGCGAGGCCCTCGCGCAGCGCGAACCGGTGCAGGCCGCGGACGGCGACGAGCGCGCGCGCCGCCGAGCCCGCCGACAGCGGCGGATGGTCGGGGTCGCCCTCGCGCAGGACGAGCAGGAAGCCGCGGACGTCGTGCTCGGTGATCTGGTCGACGGCGGTGCGGCCCATCAGCCGCATCACCCGCAGGTACCGGCTGAGGTCGCGGCGGTAGGCGCTGAGCGTGTTGGCGGCCAGACCGCGTTCGACCGCCAGATGCCCCAGGTAGGCGTCGACGGCCGCCGCCAGCGGCGACGCCGGCGCGGCCGTCCCCGTGCCCGCCGGGACGGCCTCGGCGACCGGGTCGTCCGGTCCGCGAGGGGCCGCGTGGTCGGGGGCGGGCTCGGCCGGGGGGCGTCCGGTGCTGCGGCGGGTCGTGCGCGGAGACAGTGCGGCACCTCTTCCGGCGGTGGCGGCCGATGGGGACCCGCCCATCATGCCCCCTCGCGCGGCGCGAGGGGGCGTTGATGGCCTCAGCCCTCGGGCGCGTCGACCGGCCGCAGCCCGGCGAACCCGGCGGCGCGGGCGGCGTGCGCGGCGAGGATGCCGGTCGTGGCGATCATGTTGTGCACCTCACCGGCGAGGACCTTCCGGACGGCCTCGTCGAGCGGCACCCACACGGCGGGCATGTCGGCCTCCTCGTGGATCCGCTCGAAGTCGATCTGGTCGGCGGGGACCTCGGTGACGTCGCGGGCGAGGAAGATGCGGACCCGCTCGTCCGACATTCCGGACGACGGGTACACGTCGACGAGGGTGTCCCAGCGTTCGGCCCGGTACCCGGCCTCCTCCAGCAGCTCGCGCCGCGCGAGCTCGTGCAGGGGCTCCCCGGCCACGTCCCGCAGCCCGGCGGGCGCCTCCCACAGCAGCCGCCCGACCGCGTGCCGGTACTGGCGGACGAGCAGGACGCGGTCGCGGTCGTCGAGCGCGATCACGCCGACCGACCCGAGGTGCTCGATCACGTCCCGCCCGACGACCTCGCTGCCGTCGCCGCGCGGCATCTCCACCCGGTCGCGCCGGACGTTGAACACGTGCCCCTTGAAGGCCGTGGTCTCCTCCACGACGCGCCAGCGCTCCGGGCGGTCTCGGACGTCGTCCGGGCCGAGGCCGCTCACGGCGCGGTCACGGCGCCGTGCGCCCGGCCTCGGCCGTGCTCCCCGGCGTAGCCGATCGCGGCGGCGATCAGGCCGGTGAACAGCGGGTGCGGGCGGGTCGGCCGGGAGCGGAACTCCGGGTGCGCCTGCGTGCCGACGAAGAACGGGTGCCGGTCGCGGGGCAGCTCGGCGTACTCGACGAGCCGGCCGTCCGGCGACAGGCCGCTGAACCGCAGCCCGGACTCCTCCAGCCGGTCGCGGTAGAGGTTGTTCACCTCGTACCGGTGCCGGTGCCGCTCGGAGATCTTCGACTCCCCGTACAGCTCCCGGACGATCGAGTCCTCGGCGAGGTCGGCGGGGTAGAGGCCGAGCCGCATCGTGCCGCCCATGTCGCGCTCGCCGGCGACGACGTCGAGCTGGTCGGCCATGGTCGCCACCACGGGGTCGGCGGTGGTCGCGTCGAACTCGGCGCTGCCCGCGCCGGGGATCCCGGCGAGGTTGCGGGCCGCCTCGATCACCATGCACTGCAGGCCGAGGCAGATGCCGAGCAGCGGGACGCCGTTCTCGCGGGCGTGCCGGACGGCGCCGAGCTTGCCCTCGATGCCGCGGACGCCGAACCCGCCGGGGATCAGCACGCCGTCCACGCCGTCCAGCTCGCGCTTGGCGCCCTCGGGCGTCTCGCAGTCGTCGCTCTTCACCCAGCGGATGCGGACCTTGGCGTCGTTGCCGAACCCGCCGTGCCGGAGCGCCTCGGTGACCGACAGGTACGCGTCGGGCAGGTCGATGTACTTGCCGACGAGGGCGATGGTGACCTCGTGCGCGGGCCGGTGGACGCGCCGCAGCAGCTCGTCCCACGCGCCCCAGTCGACGTCCCGGAACGGCAGGTCGAGGCGGCGGACGACGTAGGCGTCGAGCCCCTCGGCGTGCAGCACCTTCGGGATGTCGTAGATGCTGGCGGCGTCGACGGCGGAGACGACCGCGTCGCGGTCGACGTCGCACATCATGCTGATCTTGTGCTTGAGCCCGTCGGTGATCGGCCGGTCGGAGCGGCACACGATCGCGTCGGGCTGGATGCCGATGGAGCGCAGCGCGGCCACCGAGTGCTGCGTGGGCTTGGTCTTCAGCTCGCCGGACGGGCCGATGTAGGGCAGCAGCGAGACGTGCAGGAAGAAGCAGTTCTCGCGGCCGATCTCGTGCCGGATCTGCCGGACGGCCTCCAGGAACGGCTGCGACTCGATGTCGCCGACCGTCCCGCCCACCTCGGTGATCACGACGTCGACCTCGGCGCCGTCGGAGCCGTCCGCCATGCCGCGGATCCGGTCCTTGATCTCGTTGGTGATGTGCGGGATGACCTGCACGGTGTCGCCGAGGTACTCCCCGCGCCGCTCCTTGGCGATGACGTTCGAGTACACCTGGCCGGTGGTGACGTTCGCGGAGCCGTGGAGGTCGGTGTCCAGGAAGCGCTCGTAGTGCCCGATGTCCAGGTCGGTCTCGGCGCCGTCGTCGGTGACGAAGACCTCGCCGTGCTGGAAGGGGTTCATCGTGCCGGGGTCGACGTTGAGGTAGGGGTCGAGCTTCTGCATGGTGACCCGCAGGCCGCGGAGGGTGAGTAGCCGGCCCAGGCTGGACGCCGTCAGACCCTTGCCGAGGCTGGAGGCGACACCGCCGGTGACGAAGAGATGCTTGGTAGGACGAGTTCTACCAGTGGCTGCCGAAGGCAAGAAGGCGCTCCCGTGGTCGTTGCGATGCGGACGGTACCGCGTTGAGCCTGGAAAAGGCTCACTGTCCACGGGCCACCAGGATAACAGCCGCGCGCCGGTGAGGTGTCCGGAGGGCGAACGTCCGGCAGCGCCCCGCTCCTGGTCAGGGGCCGAACCGTCCGAACGCACCCACCACCGAACACGCCCCGATGGCCCGCCGCACGGCGGGCGCCGAACCCGACATCATGCCGCCCGCCCCCGAGCGGCAGGTGCGGCCCCCACCGCCGACAGTCCGCCCCCCGAGGCGGCGCGGGCGGCCCCGCACGATGCCGACAATCCGGGCCCTGAGGCGTCGCGGCGGTCGGAGTGGCTCTGTGGCGGCGGCTCGATCCGAGGGGCGGGCCGGGTCGTGACGACGAACGGGACGGCGCGGTCGCACCGTCCCGTTCGGTCTTCCGTGCGTCAGAGGCGGGGCGTGGCCGCGGTGGGCATGATCGTGCGGAGCTGGCGGGTCAGCTCGTCGATCAGCGAGCGCGCCTGGTCGGCGGCGTTCTTGGCGGCGTCGCGCTCCTGGGACAGCTCGGCGATCGCGGCGCGCTGCTCGGTGACCGCCTGGGCCAGCTGGTCGACCCACTGGTCGCGCTCGGCGAGCTTCTCGGCCACGGCGTCGCGCTCGGCGGCCATCTGGCGCATCCCGGCCACCGCCTTGTCCCGTTCCCGGCCGGCCTGGTCGGCGCGGCCGCGGGCCAGGGTGAGCTCGGACTCGGCGCGGGCCTGGCCCTGGACGGCCGCCTCGCGGGCCCGCTCGGCGTCCTCGCGGCCCTTGGCGGCGGCGTCGCGCTCGCGCTCGGCCTTCTTGGCCGCCTCCAGCGACTGGGCGGCGGTGTCGAGGGCCTGCTGCCGCTCGGCCTCGGCGGCCTCGGCGCGGCGCTGCGCGTCGGTGGCGCGCCGCTCGGACTCCTGGGCGCGGCGCTCGGCGTCCTGGGCGCGGCGGTCGTTCTCCTGCGCGCGGCGCTCGGCGGCCTCGGCGCGGCGCCGGGTCTCGTCGGCCTCCTTGCCGGCGGCGACCACGGCGTGCTGCAGGTTCTGCGCGGTCATCTCCGCGTCGGACACCTTCGCGCGCAGCGCGGTCAGCTCGGCGTGCGCGGTCTCCAGCGCCCGGGACAGCTCGGCGGCCTGCTCGGCGGCGCGGTCGCGGTCGGCCTCGGCCGCACGGCGGCCGCCGACGGCGTCCTCGACGGCGCGCAGGGCGTCGTCGCGGGCCTCGCTCATGGCGTCCCGCTGCTGGATGGCCTGCCGGACGGTCGCCTCCGCCTCGGCGACGCGGCGTTCGGCCTGCTCCGCCTGGGCCCGCGCCTGCGCGGCCTGGCCCTGCGCCTGCTCCATCTGGGTGCGGGCCTGCTCGGCCTGCGCGCGCGCCTGGTCGGCCTGGACGCGGGCCTGCTCGGCCTGTCCGCGTGCCTGGTCGGCCTGGGCGCGTCCCTGCTGGGCCTGGTTCCAGGCGGCGGCCGCGTCGCGCTGGGCGGCCTCCTTCTCCGTCTGGAGGGCCGCGATCTGGGTGACCGCCTCGTTCTGGACCTCGGTGGCGCGGCGCTCGGCCTCGGCGATCTTGCGCTCGGCCTCGACGGCGCGCCGGTCGGCCTCCTCGGCCTGCCCGCGCGCACGCTGCACCTCGCCCCACGCGGCGGCCGCGTCCCGCTGCGCCGACTCCTTCTCCGCCTGGACGGCCGAGACCTGCGAGGCGGCCTCGTTCTGCGCCTCGGTGACGCGGCGTTCGGCCTCGACGGCGCGGCGGTCGGCCTCCTCGGCCTGTCCCCGCGCACGCTGCACCTCGCCCCACGCGGCGGCCGCGTCCCGCTGCGCCGACTCCTTCTCCGCCTGCAGGGCCGAGACCTGCGAGGCGGCGTCGTTCTGCGCCTCGGAGACCTTGCGCTCCCCGGCGGCGAGGGCGTCGCCGATGAGGTCGGCCATCTGGCGGAGCCGCTCGACGATGTCCCAGGGCTGCGCCTCGGGCTGCTCGGGCTCCGGCCGGACGGTGTCGCCGGGCGGGTCCGACTTGGTCATCTGGATCGGCTGCTGGGCGGCAGGCACGGAGACGTCCGACCCGCGCGACGGGTCGCGTCCCATCGCGGGCCAGGGGGAGCCCGGGTCCGGGACTCCGCGCGAACCACCCGATCCGTTCAGCTCGCTCACTGCTCTCCTCGACTGGCGGCACGGGGCCGCGTTCGCGGGGCTGGTGTGCACGTCGTGTGCGCGGGGCCGCCCGTGGACATGGCGCTCGCTTCACTCCTCGCCCGCAGGCTCGTCGCTTCGCTCACGGAAGGCACTCTAGTCCGGACCGGCGAAACGTTTGCCCAGTTTGGGGTTTAGTTTCGTGGTCCCGATCCGGCGTTCACGCACGCAGCGCGCCTGATCAACCCCCTATCACGGTCCCGCGCGGGTCCGTTGCGGGCTTCCCCGGACGGTGCCATGACTCACACCCGAACGCCACCCCGGCACGCCCCGCGAAGACCGGACGAACGAACACACCGAGCCCGAAACCTCCCGAGCACCCACCACCCCCGTCCGCATGGCCGCCCGACCACGACCGCACCGCACGACTGCACGGCACGGCCGCACGGACGGCCACACGGGCGGCTGCGCGGGGCGGGGTGGGGGCTTTCGGGGTCGGGCGCACGCGCGGGCGCGCGCGGGTGCGAGAATTCCGGGCCATGGAGCTTCGCACCCTGTACCCGCCGATCGAGCCGTACGAGTCCGGGCTGCTCGACGTGGGTGACGGCAACCGCATCTACTGGGAGGTATGTGGCAATCCGGACGGCAAGCCCGCCGTCATGCTGCACGGCGGCCCGGGCGGCGGGTGCAGCCCTGCGCACCGCCGGCAGTTCGATCCCGAGGCGTACCGGATCGTGCTGTTCGACCAGCGCAACTGCGGCCGGAGCGAGCCGCACGCCAAGGACCCGGAGGTGTCGCTGGAGGCGAACACCACCTGGCACCTGGTCGCCGACATGGAGCGGCTCCGCGAGCACCTGGGGATCGACGGTTGGCTCGTGTTCGGCGGGAGCTGGGGCAGCGCGCTGGCCCTGGCGTACGCGCAGTCGCACCCGGAGCGCGTCACCGAGCTGGTGCTGCGGGGCATCTTCACGCTGCGGCCGTTCGAGCTGTACTGGTTCTACCAGGAGGGCGCGTCGCTGATCTTCCCCGACCTGTGGGAGCGGTACGTCGAGCCGATCCCGGAGGACGAGCGCGAGGACCTCATCTCCGCGTTCCACGAGCGGCTCAACTCGTCCGACCGCGACGTGCGGGTGGCGGCCGCGCGCGCCTGGTCGACGTGGGAGGGGTCGACGCTCACGCTGCGCCCCGACGAGGAGCTGGCGGGCGGCTTCGGCGAGCCCGACTACGCGGTGGCGTTCGCCCGGATCGAGAACCACTACTTCGTCAACGAGGGGTTCTTCGAGGAGGACCAGCTGATCCGGGACGTGGACAAGATCCGGCACATCCCGGCGGTCATCGTGCAGGGCCGCTACGACGTGTGCACGCCCGTCGCGACGGCGTGGGATCTGCACCGCGCGTGGCCGGAGGCGGACTTCCACATCGTCGACGACGCCGGGCACGCCTACAGTGAGCCGGGAATCCTCCACCATTTGATCGAGGCGACCGACAGGTTCGCCCGCACCCGCTGAGCCGCCGGACGGGCCTCGGACCGCCCTGGCCCGTCCCCGCATCCCCTCTCCGGCGTCCCGGCGCCGGTCCCTCCGTTTACGGTTCCTCACTGAGCGCTGTTGCGGCCCGTCCGAAACAGGTTCGGCCCGCGGTGTCCAGAACCCCCTGCGGCGGACGTCCTGAACGTCCGAAACCTGCGATCGCCTTACCTGTGCGTGCGTTCACCCTGACGTCGAGGTAAGCCCTTCGGGGGCTTGCGGGACAGCCCGCGCCCCTCCCAGAACCCGCGCCGGCGCCACCGCTCCCACCCGCCCCACCAGGAGTGATGAGAGGCCCTCCCGGGGCCGGCCGACGTGACGCCCACCGCACCCGGGCCGTTGACGTTAAATCTATGTGACTTACCTCACACAACCGATACACAAAATGCCTCTGCAAGCGATGACAGGACATTAAGCTTCCGTTCAGGAAGGCGATCGACGCCTCCGGACGCGCGGTCGGCAGTACCTCCTGCGTATCGCAGGGAAATGGCGCCTCAGCGGTGACGCCGCACCGACTTAATTTCACTAGAAATTGTTAAGCGTATCACCATACCCACTGCGCAGCCTGGCTAAACATCTCGCAGATAACATTCCTCTGCGATCACGGGCCGAGATTCGCTAAGTTGCCTGGACATGGCAGCGCAATCCCTGGAAACACCGACCCGACGCCCGGACGCGAACGAGACGAACGAGGACGTGCGACTCCAGGAGCCCAGCCTTACCGACGGGCCCGAGATGTGGCGGCTCGCCCGGGACTCCAAGGTCCTGGACGTCAACTCGCCGTACAGCTACACGCTCTGGTGCCGCGACTTCGCCGACACCTCCGTCGTCGCCCGCGACGGCGGCTCGGCCTGCGGCTTCATCACCGGCTACACCCGTCCGTCCAGCGCCGACACGTTCTTCGTCTGGCAGGTCGCCGTCGACCACGACCACCGCGGGCAGGGCCTGGCCCGCCGCATGCTCGACGACCTCGCCGACCGCCTCGCCGGCCGCGGCCACCGGTACATGGAGGCCACCGTCACCCCGGACAACGCCGCGTCGACCGCGATGTTCGAGTCGTTCGCGCGGGCCCGGGGATGCGAACTCGTCCGCAGTCCGCTGTTCGGCGCGGAGCACTTCCCCGACGGGGGACACGAGCCCGAGGTGCTCTTCCGGATCGGCCCGTTCACGGCCGCCGACTGACGCACGATCCGACATCCCGCTGCTCACTCCATCCCAACCTGCCGGAGGCAGATCATGGACACTTTCGCCCGTATGGAATCGGAAGTCCGCGGCTACTGCAGGAGCTGGCCCACGGTGTTCACCAGCGCCCAGGGCAGCCACATGACCGATGAGAACGGCCGCACCTACCTCGATTTCTTCGCCGGTGCGGGAACGCTGAACTACGGGCACAACAACCCGCAGCTGAAACGCCGCCTGATCGACTACCTGGCGAGCGACGCGATCGTCCACAGCCTGGACATGTACACCACGGCCAAGCGGGACTTCCTGGAACGGTTCAACGAGTACGTGCTGTCCCCGCGGGGGCTGGACTACAAGGTCCAGTTCCCCGGCCCGGCGGGCAACAACTCGGTCGAGGCCGCCCTCAAGCTCGCCCGCAAGTACACCGGCCGCGAGACGGTCGTCAGCTTCACCAACGCCTTCCACGGCATGACGCTGGGGGCGCTGGCGGTCACCGGCAACTCGATGAAGCGCACCGGGGCCGGCGTGCCGCTCGGCCACGGCGTCGCGATGCCCTACGACAACTACCTCGACGGCCGCACGCCCGACTTCCTGCTGTTCGACACGATGCTGGACGACAGCGGCAGCGGCCTCGACAAGCCCGCCGCGGTGATCGTCGAGACGGTGCAGGGCGAGGGCGGCATCAACGTCGCCACCGCCGAGTGGCTGCGCGGCCTGCAGGACCTGTGCCGCCGGCACGAGATCCTCCTGATCGTCGACGACGTGCAGATGGGCTGCGGCCGCACCGGCCCGTTCTTCTCGTTCGAGGAGGCCGGGATCACCCCGGACATCGTCTGCCTGTCCAAGTCGCTCAGCGGCTACGGGCTGCCGTTCGCGGTGACGCTGATGCGCCGCGAACTGGACGTCTGGGAGCCCGGCGAGCACAACGGGACGTTCCGCGGCTTCAACCCCGCGTTCGTCACCGCCGTCGGCGCCCTGGAGGACTACTGGACCGGCCAGGGCATGGAGAAGCAGACCCTCGCCAAGGGCCAGCAGGTCCAGACCGCCCTCGAGGAGATCGCGCTGTCGCACGCCGGCGCCATCGACGGGGTGCGCGGCCGCGGCCTGGCCTGGGGCCTGGTCATGAAGGACCCGGAGACGGCCCCGAAGGTCTGCGGCGAGGCGTTCAAGCGCGGGCTGCTGATGGAGACGTCCGGTCCGGAGGGCGAGGTGGTCAAGCTGCTGCCGCCGCTCACCGTGACCGAGGCCGAGCTGAGCCGCGGCCTGGAGATCATCGCCGACTCCGTCGAGGCCGTCCGCACGACCGTGACGGTCTGACCGACCGTCCCGTACGGGGTCCGGCGCCCGTCCCGCACGGGCGCACTGAGGGGCCGTCAGCGGCTGCCCCCCGCGATCGAAAGAGGAGATCAATGATCGTTCGTTCCCTGAAGGAGATCATCGGCACCGAGCGCGATGTTCAGGCGCCCACATGGCACAGCCGCCGCTTCGTGCTGGCCAAGGAGGGCGTGGGGTTCTCGATGCACGAGACCGTCCTGTACGCCGGGACCGAGACGAAGATGTGGTACGCGAACCACATCGAGGCCGTCTACTGCATCGAGGGCGAAGGGGAGCTGATCAACCACGAGAACGGTGAGAAGCACCGTATCGAGCCCGGCGTCATGTACCTGCTGGACGGGCACGAGCACCACACCCTGCGGGCGCACACGGACGTCAAGACGGTCTGCGTGTTCAACCCGCCCGTGACCGGCCGGGAGGTCCATGACGAGAACGGGGTCTATCCGCTGCTCACAGAGGAGGACGCATGAGCATCATCGAGAGCCACCCGACGATCGACGACGCCTACCCCACCCGCAAGGGGACCGAGGCCGCGCTCCTGTACCGCCAGGATCCGGTCGTCTACGGCAGTCCGAGCGACGGTCCCATCGACGAGGCGACGCTCGACTCCTTCGAGACCAACGGGTTCCTGAGCGTCGACCAGCTGCTCGCGCCGGAGGAGGTCGAGGACTACCGCGCCGAGCTGCGCCGGCTGTCCGCCGACCCGGAGATCCTGGCCGACGAGCGCACGGTCACCGAGCGCGGGTCCGACGAGGTCCGGTCCATCTTCGAGGTCCACAAGATCAGCGAAGTCTTCAACGCACTGGTCAAGGACCCGCGGGTCGTTGGCCGGGCCCGGCAAATTCTCGGCTCGGACGTTTACGTTCACCAGAGCCGGGTCAATTACAAGCCAGGCTTCACCGGTAAGGACTTCTACTGGCACTCGGACTTCGAGACCTGGCACGCGGAGGACGGCATGCCTCGGATGCGCGCGGTGAGCATCTCCATCGCGCTGACCGAGAACTTCGTGCACAATGGCGCCCTCATGATCATGCCGGGCTCGCACAAGACGTTCGTGGCGGCCGTCGGGGAAACTCCCGCCGACCACTACAAGGAGTCCCTGCGCAGCCAGGAAATCGGCACCCCCGACCCGAACAGCCTCTCCATCCTCGCCGACAAGCACGGCATCGAGCTGTTCACCGGGCCCGCCGGCTCGGCGACGATGTTCGACTGCAACTGCATGCACGGCTCCAACGGGAACATCACGCCGTTCCCGCGCTCCAACGTGTTCATCGTGTTCAACAGTGTGGAGAACACGTGCGTCGAGCCCTTCTCGGCGCCTTCACCCCGCCCCACGTTCATCGGCGCCCGCGACTTCACCCCCGTTCGCGACTGACCCGGTGGGCGTAACAATTCCATAACCCGACCGAGGTAGTTGCGCCCGCGGAGGCATATCGTCTCCGCGGGCGCAACGCACACCACCCCCCACGCAGGAGTTCAACGATGACTTCCTCACGACGCGATTTCCTCCGCTCCGCCGTTCTGCTGTCCGCCGCGGTGCCCCTCGCCGCGGCGGGTTGCTCCACGACGGACCCGGAGGCCGAGGTGAGCGGCGGCGGCACCCTCCAGAAGGCGAAGGACGCCGGCAAGATCAAGGTCGGCTTCGCCAACGAGGCCCCCTACGGCTTCACCGACAGCTCCGGGAAGCTGACCGGTGAGGCCCCCGAGCTCGCCCGCGTCATCTTCAAGAACCTCGGCATCGAGGAGATGGAGGGAGTCCAGGTCGACTTCGGCGGCCTGATCGGCGGGCTGAACGCCAAGCGCTTCGACGTCATCGCCGCCGGCATGTTCATCACTCCCGAGCGCTGCCAGTCGGTGGCGTTCTCCGACCCCGAGTACGTCGCGAAGAGCGCCCTCATGGTCAAGGAGGGCAACCCGATGGGCCTGACGGACGGCAAGACCCTCGCGGCCGAGAACGCGAAGGTCGGCGTGCTGACCGGCGCCGTCGAGCAGGGCTACGCCGAGAGCCTCGGCGTGAAGGACGTCCAGACCTTCCCAGATCAGGCGAGCGCCTACTCGGGCCTGAAGTCCGGCCGGATCGACGCGATCTGGCTGACCCGCATCTCGCTGGCCGACCTGCTGTCCAAGCACGAGGGCGAGGGCTTCGAGGTCACCGACGCGTTCACGCCCGTCGTCGACGGCAAGGAGCAGTTCGGTGCGGGCGCCTTCGCGTTCCGCAAGGCCGACACCGAGCTGCTGAACGCCTTCAACGGGGAGCTGAAGAAGCTGAAGGACGGCGGCAAGCTGCTGCCGATCCTCCAGCCGTTCGGCTTCACCGAGGCGGAGATGCCCGCCGCGGGCGACACCGCCGCCAAGTTCTGCAAGGGCTGACCCGTGTCCGAGGTCCTCAGCAACGACCAGTGGCTCGAGGGCGCCGTCACGACCGTCCAGCTCACCGTCCTGGGCGCCCTGCTGGCGCTGGTGCTCGCCCTGGCCTTCGGCCTGGCGGGCACCTCGCGCCACACGTGGGTGCGGGTGCTCAACCGCGTCTACGTGGAGTTCTTCCGCGGGACGCCGGCGCTGGTGCTGCTGTACTGGTTCTTCTACGCGCTGCCCCTCGTCGGTTTCCGGTTCACCCCGATGCTCGCGGCGGTGCTCGCGCTCGGCCTGAACGTCGGCGCGTACGGCGCGGAGGTGGTGCGCGGCGCGCTCAACGCGGTGCCCAAGGCCCAGTACGAGGCCGCGATCGCGCTGAACTTCACGCCCTTCCAGCGGATGGTGCGCGTCCTGCTGCCGCAGGGCGTCGCGCTCATGCTGCCGCCGTTCGGCAACCTGCTCATCGAGCTGATGAAGGCGACGGCCATCGTCTCCCTGATCGGCCTGGTCGACCTGACGCGGGTGTCGAAGAACCTGCAGAGCAGCCTGGGTGACACCATCACGGTCTTCTCCGTCGTCCTCGTGTTCTACTTCGTGATCGCGCAGCTCCTGCAGCTGTTCGTCCGCTTCGCGGAACGCCGCGTCGACCGGATGCTCGGCCGCAGCGGCGGCAACGAGCCGTCGCTGAAGTCCGTCGCGGCGGGCGCCCCCGGGGCGGGGGTGACCGGCTGATGCAGTGGGACACCGGGTACGCCGTGGACGTCTTCCCGGCGCTGCTCGAAGGACTGCGGGTCACGGTCCTGGCGACGCTGATCGCGTACGCGATCGCCCTCGTCCTCGGGCTGGTGTGGACGCTGCTGCGGCGGGCGCCGAACGTGGTCGTCCGGCAGACGGTCCGGTGGGTGACCGAGTTCATCCGGTCGACGCCGCTGATCCCGCAGCTGTTCTTCGTCTACTTCGTCTTCCCGGACTGGGGCCTGACGCTCGAGTCGCTCACCGCCGGGATCATCACGCTGGGCGTGCACTACTCCACCTACACGGCGGAGGTGTACCGGGCGGGCATCGCCGACATCCCGAAGGGCCAGTGGGAGGCGTGCACCGCGCTCAACCTGCCGAGGTCGCGGGTGTGGCTGGACGTGATCCTGCCGCAGGCGGTCCGGCGGGTCATCCCGACCCTCGGGAACTATTTGATCGCGACGTTCAAGGACACCCCGATGCTGCTGGCGATCAGCGTCCACGAGGTGCTCTTCGTCGCGTTCGACGAGGGGGCCAAGACCCTGAAGTACCTGGAGCCGCTGACCGTCGCCGGACTGATCTTCGTCCTGGTCAGCGTGATCTCCTCGATCATCGTCCGCCGCCTGGAGACGCGTTATGCCACCAACTGACACCGCACCGGAAGCCCCGAATCCCGACGAGACCGAGGGCGTCTCCGCGCAGAAGGGCGAGGCCCCGGGCACGGCCGCCGGCAAGGCGTCCGACGCGCCCGGCATCCGCTTCGAGAAGGTGGTCAAGCGGTTCGGCGGCAACGTCGTGCTCCGCGAACTCGACTTCACCGTGCGGCCAGGCGAGCGCGTAACGCTCATCGGGCCGTCCGGGTCGGGCAAGACCACGATCCTGCGGCTGCTGATGACGCTCGAGAAGCTCGACGAGGGCGTCATCTGGATCGGCGACAACACCCTCTGGCACATGGACAAGGGGGGCAAGCTCGTCCCGGCCAACGAGAAGCACCTGCACGAGATGCGCAAGCAGGTCGGCATGGTGTTCCAGCAGTTCAACCTGTTCCCCAACATGAACGTGCTGCGCAACCTCACCGAGGGGCCCGTGCGCGTGCTGGGCGTGTCCAAGGACGAGGCCGTCGAGCGGGCCCGCGGCCTGCTGGACCTGGTCGGGCTGGCCGACAAGGAGAACGCCCACCCGAGCAGGCTGTCGGGCGGCCAGCAGCAGCGGGTCGCGATCGCGCGCGCCCTCGCCATGCAGCCCAAGGTCCTGCTGCTGGACGAGGTCACGTCGGCGCTCGACCCCGAACTGGTCGTCGGCGTCCAGGACCTGCTGCGGGACATCGCCCGCGAGAGCGACCTGACGATGCTGTGCGTCACGCACGAGATGCACTTCGCCAGGGACATCTCGGACCGGGTCCTGATGTTCGACCAGGGCCAGATCGTCGAGGAGGGCCCGCCGGACCAGATCTTCGGCGAGCCCACCGAGCAGCGCACGCGGGACTTCCTGCAGGCCGTCCTGGCCTCCTGACGCCCGCCTCCCGACACCTGCCTCACGTCACGTCCGCCCGCGTCCCCCGGCTTCGGGGGCGCGGGCGGACGTCCGATGCGGGAAGCGCCCGCGCATGGGACGGCGTCGGGTCAGGCGACTCCCGGCCACGCCTGCGCGGCGACGTCGGTGAATCTCGGCTCGGCCGCCTCGACGCCGCCCTGCCGGGCGAGCTCGGCGGGGAACGAGCCCTGCGGCGCCTTGCCCGGGTGGCGGGCGACCTGGCCGACGATCGCGTCGAGGAGCTCCATGCTCCCGCCCAGCCGGGGGAACGCCGCGTGCGCCCGGTCGGCGAGCCCGTCGGGGAGGGCGTCCGCGCCGAGCATGGCGACGTCGGTGCCGGCGCCAAGGTGGGTGAGCGCGATCTCGGGACGCATCCGGTGCGCGATGCCCGCGCTGGTGTGCAGCGCGATCGCCTCCCACACGAGCCGGACGCGCTCCTCCGCGAGCCCGTTCTTCCGCAGGAACGACGCGGCGAGGTCGGCTCCGTCCACGTCGAAGCGGGTGCGCGCGTCCGCCTCCGCCGTCAGGCCGGCGTCGTGCAGCAGGCACGCGAGGAGCAGCGCCTCGTCGTCGTAGTCGGCGCCCGGGCGCAGCCCTCGCCGTTCCCCGTGCGCCCGCCCGAACAGGTAGGTGCGGACGCTGTGCGCGGCGATGGTCTCGGTCCCGGTCGAGAAGACGTGGTCGTACGCCTTGCGGGTCAGGTCGGTGTCGGGGGCGTCGAACTCGGAGAAGAAGTCGGCCATGGCGGCTCCTCGGTCGGGTGTCGGTGGACACCGCCGATCGTCCGCCGGGCGACCGTCCTCCCGACAGTGGCCATCTTGCCGATGTGCGCTACGTTCTGGCCATGACGCCCCCGAGAGCGCACATCGTCGCCGTCCTCGCCCTGGACGGGGTCGTCCCGTTCGACCTGGCCGTCCCGGGGCAGGTGTTCGGGTCGACCACCACCGACCTGGGCGTCCCGCTGTACGAGGTGCGCGTGTGCGCCGGGCCGGACGGCGCGGCGACGTCGGGCGTGCTCGGCCGGATGCGGGTGGAGGCCCCGTTCGGGCTCGACGCGCTCGCGGGCGCCGACACGATCGTCGTGCCGGGCCACGACGACCCGTACGATCCGCCGGGCGAGGTGCTCGACGCGCTGCGGGACGCGTCGGCCCGGGGCGCGCGCGTCGCGAGCATCTGCGTCGGCGCGTTCGTCCTGGCCGCCGCCGGCCTGCTGGACGGGCGGCGCGCGACGACCCACTGGATGTACGCGCGGCGGCTGGCCCGGCGGTACCCGGAGGTCGAGGTCGACCCGGCCGTGCTGTTCATCGACGAGGGCGCGGTGCTGACCTCGGCCGGCGTCGCGGCGGGGATCGATCTGTGCCTGCACGTCGTCCGCCGGGACCACGGCGCGGCGGCCGCCGCCCGCACCGCCCGCCGGATCATCATGCCGCCGCAACGGGACGGCGGGCAGGCGCAGTTCATCCGGCACGCGGACCCGGCGGACGCCGGCACGGCGCTGCAGCCCGTCCTGGCGTGGCTGGAGGCGAATCTGCACCGGCCGCTGACGCTGGACGACATCGCGCGGCACACGTCCGTCAGCGTGCGGACGCTCAGCCGCCGGTTCCGGGAGCAGGCGGGGACGACGCCGCTGCGGTGGCTCGCGCGGGCGCGGGTGCGGCGGGCCCAGCAGCTGCTGGAGACGACGGACCTGCCGGTCGAGCGGGTCGCGGCCGAGTGCGGGTACGGGTCGGCGGTGACGCTGCGGGCCCACTTCGCGCGCGCCGTGGGCGCGTCCCCGCAGGCGTACCGGAGCACCTTCCGCGCCGCCCCGGCCGATCCCGCACCGAACGCGATTCGGTACCGTGGCCGGATGGACACGCGGGAGGGATGCACGACCGATGGGTGACGGCACGGCGATCGCAGGGCTCGGCATGACCGAGCTGGGCAAGGTGTACGGACGCAGCCCCCGCCGGCTCGCCGCGGACGCGGTGCGGCTCGCCGCGGCCGACGCGGGCCTCGCGCCGGGCGAGGTGGACGGGCTGATCGTCAGCCACGGGCTGGGGGGCTCCCCCGGCATCGAGCTGGCCGAGACGCTGGGGCTGCGCGACCTGCGGCTGCTGACGCAGATGAACGCGTTCGGCGCGACCGCCGGGGCGATGATCTCCTACGCGGCGATGTCGGTGCGCAGCGGCGCCGCGTCCGCGGTGGCGTGCGTCTTCGCGGACGCGCCGCTCAAGCCGAAGCAGTCGTCCGGCGCGGCGTACCACCGCGACGCGCGCGAGTGGTACGGGTTCGGCGGGATGACGGCCGCGCTCGGCCTGCGCAGCGTGAACGCGTTCTACGCGCTCGCGGCGCAGCGGCACATGGATCGCTACGGCACCACCAGCGAGCAGCTCGGCGCGATCGCCGTCGCGACGCGGGAGTGGGCGACCCGCAACCCGCTCGCGCAGATGCGCGACCCGATCACCCTCGACGACCACCAGCGCTCCCGCTGGGTCGCCGAGCCGCTGCACCTGCTCGACTGCTGCCTGGTTTCCAACGGCGCGATCGCGGTGATCGTCACGTCCGCCGAACGGGCGCGCGATCTCGCCCGTCCGCCCGTCCACCTGTGGGGATGGGGGCAGGGCCACCCGGGGCACCGCAAGGAGCGCGGCAGCGAGTGGGGGCTGACCACCGGCGCCGCCGCGTCCGGCGCCACCGCGATGAAGATGGCCGGGATCACCCCGTCGGACGTCACCGTGTGCGAGCTGTACGACTGCTACACGTACACGGTCCTGGTGTCGCTCGAGGACTACGGCTTCTGCGCGAAGGGCGAGGGCGGCGCGTTCGCCGCGTCCGGCGCCCTCGGCCCGGGCGGGTCGCTGCCGACCAACACCGGCGGCGGGCAGCTGTCGGCGTACTACATGTGGGGCATGACGCCGCTGTCGGAGGCCGTGATCCAGGCCCGGGGGGACGGCGGCGAACGGCAGGCGCCCGCCAACGACGTCATCCTCGTCAGCGGCAACGGCGGCATCCTCGACCACCACTCCACGCTGATCGTCAGCCCGCACCCGAAGGGAGCCTGACCCGATGGACATCGGCGTTCTGCGGCGCGACGGCCGCACCGACCCGTTCTTCGACGGCGCCGCCGCCGGCCGGCTCGTGATCAAGCACTGCGCGGCCTGCGACCGCTGGCTGCCCCCCGACGCGGGCGACTGCCCCGGCTGCGGGACGGACGAGCTGAACTGGGCGGAGGCGAGCGGCGACGCGTCGCTCGTCACGTGGACCGTCACGCACGGGCGCCCCGCCGCGGACGGCAGCGTCCCGCCCCCGGCGTTCCTGGCGCTGGTGGAGCTGGCCGAGGGGCCGTGGCTGCACGCCCGGCTGGACGGCGTCGACCGCGCGGAGCTGCGCGCGGGACTGCCGCTGCGCGCGGAGTTCACGGCCCCCGGCGAGGGCGAGTCCTACATGCTGTTCCGCCCCTAGACCGAATAACATTCGGTCCGCTAGCGTGCCCGGCATGGACACCGAGGTCTGCCGCCGGTTCGGCATCGAGTTCCCGCTGTTCGCCTTCAGCCACTGCCGCGACGTCGTCGCCGCCGTCACCAACGCGGGCGGCTTCGGCGTCCTCGGCGCGGTGGCCTACACGCCCGACCGGCTCGAGGAGGAGCTCCGCTGGATCGACGACCACGTCGGCGGACGGCCGTACGGCGTGGACGTCCTCGTCCCCGGCAAGATCGACGCATCGGCCGAGCGGGGCGGCGGGCTGGACGACATGCTCGCCGCGATCCCCGAGGAGCACTGGACCTTCCTCGCGGGCCTGTTCGAGAAGTACGACGTCCCGCTGCCGGACTTCGAGAAGGCGAAGCGCGCGAACGCCCGCGGCGGCACGCAGGTGACGAAGAAGGGCGCGTCCGAGCTGATCGACGTGTCCCTCGCCCATCCCATCGGGCTCATCGCCAGCGCGCTCGGCACTCCCCCGCCGCTCATGGTGGAGAAGGCCCGCGCGGCGGGCGTCCCGGTCGCCGCGCTAGTCGGCACCGCCGAGCACGCCCGCCGGCAGGTCGCCGCGGGCGCCGAGCTCATCGTCGCGCAGGGCGGCGAGGCCGGCGGGCACACCGGCGAGATCTCCACGATGGTGCTGGTCCCCGAGATCGTCGACGAGGTCGCGCCGGTGCCCGTCCTCGCGGCGGGCGGGATCGCGACGGGACGGCAGATGGCCGCGTCCCTGGCCCTCGGCGCGTCCGGCGTCTGGTGCGGCTCGGTGTGGCTCACCACCGAGGAGGCCGAGACCCCGCCCCCGGTCAAGGAGAAGATGCTCGCCGCGACGTCCCGCGACACGATCCGCTCCCGGTCCCGCACCGGCAAGCCCGCCCGGCAACTCCGGTCGGCCTGGACGGACGAGTGGGAGGGCCCCGCGAGCCCCGGCGCCCTCGGCATGCCGCTGCAGATGATCGTCGCCGAGGGCGCCATGCGGCAGATCAACAAGGTCGCCGAGTCCGGCAACCCGGGGGCCCGGCAGCTCGCGAACTACTTCGTCGGCCAGTGCGTCGGGCTGATGAACACCGTCAAGCCCGCCCGCCAGGTGGTCTACGACATGGTGCAGGAGTTCGCCGACGCCGTGGACCGCCTCAACCGGATCACCGAGGGCTGACCGGCCGCGCCCGCCCGGGCCCGTCCGGCCCCGCGCTCACGGCGCCGTGACCGGCGCGAACTCGAGGTGCAGCTCGTTGAGGCCGCGCAGGATGTAGGTCGGCTCGTAGGAGTAGCGGCGGTCGCCGGGCGGGCCGTGCTCGGCCTCGACGACGGCGATGCCGGACGTGCGGTCCAGGAACCGCTCGATGCTGACGCGGGCCTCGATGCGGGCGAGGGGACCGCCCGGGCAGGAGTGGACGCCGCGCCCGAACGCCAGGTGCTCGCGCACGTTGGGGCGGTCGACGCGGAACTCGTGCGGGCACTCGAACCGGGCGGGGTCGCGGTTCACCGCGCCGTTGAGCACCATCACCGTGGTCCCGGGGGCGACGTCGACGCCGCCGAGCGTCATGGGCGTCCGGGCGAGCCGGAAGCCGCTCTTGACCGGGCTCTCCATCCGCAGCGTCTCCTCGACGAACGCGGGCACGCGGTCGCGCTCGTCCCGCAGCAGCCGCTGCAGGTCGGGCCGGTCGGCGATGATCCGGAACGCGGAGGTGAGCAGCCGGGCCGTGGTGTCCTGCCCGGCCGCGAACAGGAAGCAGGCGACCCGGACCACGTCGGCCACCTCCGGCAGCGTGCCGTCGGGGAAGCGGGCGGTGGCCAGCGAGGTCAGCACGTCCTCGCGGGGTTCGCGGCGGCGGTCCTCGACGTAGGAGGTGAAGCGCTCCTCCAGGAACTCCAGCGGGTTGGCGATGGGCACCTCGCCGTTCTCCAGCGGCGCCGACCCGCTCGCGAGTTGCGCCCGGAAGCTCCGGTGGTCCTCCTCCGGCACGCCCAGCAGGTCCGCGATGACGAGCAGCGAGAACGGCTTGGCGTAGTCGCCCATCAGCTCGCACCGGCCCCGGTCGAGGAACTCGTCGATCTGGCGGTCGGCCAGGCGCCGCATGAACGCCTCGTTCTCCTGCAGCCGCCGCGGGGTCAGCAGCTTGCGCAGCAGCGCCCGGTGCGCGGTGTGCTGCGGACGGTCCAGGGTCACCAGGTGCTCGTTCATCGGGAAGTGGTCGCGGTACTTCTCGATCAGCGCGCCGATGTCGTCGCCCTCCGGCTCGAACGGCAGGGGCGGGAACGGCCCGGTCACGGCGTTGACGGACGAGTAGCCCGCGTGGTCCCGGAAGACCGCGACGGCCTCGTCGTAGCCGGTCACCGCGGCCACGCCGTGGTGGGGCTCGATCCGGACCGGGCACTTCCCCCGCAGGCGGTCGTAGTGGGGGTGGGGGTCGTCGATGAGGGACTCGTCCGTGAAGAGGTCAGGCTCGTCGAAGTCGCACAAGGGGGCCTCCGTCAAGGGGTCTGCCGGGGAGTTGCTCAGCGGCGCCGTCCATCTGCCGAGCAGGGGTTTGCGCTGGTCAGGGGGTTGCTTTGCGGTCAGGTTACGTTAACCGGAAGAGTCAAAACGACAGCGCGGGAGTAAGGCGCGGAGGCCGGCGGCCCCGCCCCGGCACGGCCGTCGCCGTGCGGGACGTCCGCTCCCGGCGCGATTCGGGGCGGCCGCGGCCCGGAACCCGACGGCGCCGGGTCGTGAGAATTGCGATGATGGAGGCGGGGGACGAACGACGGCGACCGACGGGGGAACCGGGTTGATCAAGACCATCGACAAGATCGCGTGGATTCATCTGGAGGACGGGAGGATCCTCAGCACCCGATCGCGCGGCAAGGACGTGTACTACCTCCCGGGCGGCAAGCGCGAGCCCGGCGAGACCGACCTCGACACCCTCGTCCGCGAGATCGAGGAGGAGCTCGCCGTCGCCATCGAGCCCGACACCGTCCGGCACTTCGGGACGTTCCGGGCGCAGGCGCACGGGCACGCGTGCGGCGTCACCGTCCGGATGACCTGCTACACCGCCGACCACCGCGGCACGCCCGTCCCGCGCAACGAGATCGAAGAGGTCGGCTGGCTGTCGTACCGCGACCGCGACCGGGTCTCCCCCGTCGACCAGATCATCTTCGACCGGCTGCACGAGGCCGGCGACCTGCGCTGAGACCGCGGCGGCGCTTCGGTTTCGCGGGCCGCCGGTCCCGCCGGGGCGATCGCGGCCGTCTTCGGCCGGGCCAGCGGCGCGACCGGGAAGGCGCACTCGCCCATGACGTCCAGCGGCTGCCGGCCGGTCGCCAGGACGCGCGGCCCGGGCGCGGCCGCCAGCAGCGCCTCGGCCAGCATCGCGCACTCGTCCACCAGGTGCTCGCAGGTGTCGAGGACGAGCAGCAGCGACCGGTCCGCCAGATGGTCGGCGAGCCGGGCCGCCGCGGGCTCGGCGCCCTCGTCGACGCCGAGCGCGTCGCAGACCGACTGCGCCGGCAGCGACGGCTCGGTCAGCCCGGACAGCCCCACGAAGCGGACGCCGTCGGCAAAGGCGTCCCGCGCGCTCGATCGTCCTCCGGCCGTGAGCGGGACGTCGCGCGGCCCTCAGGGCGCGATGGTCAGCGGCCCCCGCGCGCCGCGGGCCGCGACCTCGGTGCCGAACGCCGCGCAGGCCTCGGTGAGGCGGCCCGCGATCCAGGCGCGGTCGGCGCCGTCGGCGAGGCGGGTGCCGGCGTAGTCGAGGCTGAGCGGGATCGCCTCGATGCCGGACGGGCCGCGTTCGTCCAGGGTGACGCGGAAGAGCAGCCCCAGGTCGTTGCGGAGGAATCCGTTCACGGCGTAGTCGTCGATGAAGTCGCCGAGGTCGAACAGGACCGGGCCGGCGACGCCGTGGAACACGTGGGCGGAGTGCCCGGCGACCAGCGTGGCGCCCGCCTCCAGGAGCTCCGCGGCGGCCCGCCGTACGTACGGGAGCGGCTCGGACGTCATGTTCGGGCCCCAGTGCGGGGTGACGAGGACGGCGTCGTGGTAGGCGCGGAGATCCCGGACGAGGTCGAGAAGCCACGCGGGCGCGCCGGATTCGAGGTCGGCGTGGGCGACGCCCGGCCGGTCGGGCGCGGCGGCGAAGTCGGCGGGATGGTCGGTGACGCCGACGACCGCCAGGCGCAGGCCGCCGCACTCCAGGACGGCCGGTGTGCGCGCCTCGTCCCGGGTCCGTCCGGCGCCGACGGTCCGGACGCCCGCGGCGGTGAGGTGGCCGAGGGTGTCGGACAGGGCGTCGGGGCCGTAGTCGAGGGCGTGGTTGTTCGCGAGCGTGACGCAGTCGACGCCGAGGCCGGCGAGGACCTCGGCGGCGGCCGGCGGCGCGCGGAAGTGGAACGCCTTGTGCGCCGGGTCCCATCGCCGCCCGCGGTCGGAGACGCAGCATTCGAGGTTCAGGACGGCGAGGTCGGCCCCGGCGACGGCGTCGCGCACCCCGCCGGAGAACAGGCCGTCCGGGTCGGCGGCGACGCGTTCGGCGACGCCCCGCCCCAGCATCGTATCTCCGGCGAGGGCCAGCGTGACGGACATCGGAACCTCCCGTTCGGTCCCTACATGCCCGTTCCGCCGGGGACCGTCACACGGTTCACGCGAACCGGGTGACCTGGGCGTCGCCGGACGACTCGGCGACCCGGCTCAGGTGAGGGGGCGGCCGGGCCCCTTCTTGATCTGCTCGACGAACAGCCGCGCGAGGGCGTCGTGGCCCTTCGCGGTCGGGTGGAAGCTGCGCGGCTCGGCCTTGAACGCGGCCAGGTCGACGGTCAGCCCGTTCATGTACGGGTCGCGGCTGCCCGCCTCGTGGCCGGCGAACGCGCTGTAGGCGTCCACGAACTCGACGCTGCCGGGCGCGCCCGTCGCCGCGATCTCCGCGTCGGCCTCGGCGGCCGTCTTCTCGATCAGCTTCCCCAGCTCGTAGGTGCGGGCGTTCAGCCACCGCTGGTCTCCGACCGTGATGTTGTCGCCGGCCGCGCCCGCCACCTCCGAGAACGCCTTCGGGTAGCCCATCAGGACGATCCGGGCCCGCGGCGCCCGCTCCCGCAGCCGGTCGATCAGGGCGGGCAGCTCCTGCCGCAGCCCGGCCATCCGCGCGGCGATGTCGACGCCCTGCTCGGTGCAGGCGTCGCTCCACGGCAGCTTGACCACGCAGCCCGCGAGGATCTTGGAGAAGCCGACGTCGTTCCCGCCGATGCTGAGCGTGATCAGGCTGGTGCCGGCGCCGATCCGGCCGATCTGCGGGGGCTCGCCGCCCTTGCCGTCCAGGACGTCGTCGGTGGTCGCCCCGGAACAGGCCCAGAACGCGCTGCCCCCGGCGAACTCGAACGCCGCCGCGACCCCGTGGTAGTACGCCTCGGACGTCCGCTGGCAGCGGTTCAGCGGGTTGCGGTCGGCGACGGTGCCCTCGGCGCCGAGGCCGGACGAGTAGGAGTCGCCGAGCGCAACGTACCCGCCCCGCACGGCCGCCTGGACGGGGGTGACGGACGGCTTCTCCGCGACGACCGGGTCCGCGCGGACGTCCGGTGCGGGCTCGCGGCAGCCGCTCCCGAACACCTCGCACCGCACCGCCGGCAGCGCCACCAGCGGGACGACCGCCAGGGCCAGCAGCGCGACCAGCGCCACCGCGGAGAGCGTCCGATCGCCGAGCCGTCCTCGCAGACCTCGCAGCCACGCCCCCGGGCTCGTCATCGTCCCCCCTGTCCTCTTGTGCCGGACGCCTCCGCCCGGAACCCGGATGGGGGCGCCCACGTCCTAGGACCACAACGATACGGGGAGCCTTGGACGATGCTCGCGACCCTGACCGGCCTCGGCCTGTCGACCGCCGCCGGGTTGAACGCCTACATCCCGATGCTCGTCGTCGGGCTCCTGGCCCGCTTCACCGACCTGGTCCGGCTGCCCGCCGAGTTCGGGTGGCTGACGAACGGCTGGATCCTCGCGGGGCTCGCGGTGCTGCTCGCCGCCGAGGTCGTCCTGGACAAGATCCCGGCGGTCGACACGGTCAACGACGCCGTGCAGACGCTCGTCCGTCCGGCGGCGGGCGGGGCGGTGTTCGCCGCCACGGACGCGGCGGAGCGGGTGGACGCGCGGATCGAGACGTCGTCGTTCATGCAGGAGCACGCCTGGCTCGGCTGGGTGCTCGGCATCGTGGCGGCGCTGGCGGTGCACGCGGTCAAGGCGTCGGTGCGCCCGGTGATCGACGGCGGCACGTTCGGCTTCGGCGCGCCCGTCGTCAGCACGGCGGAGGACACCGCGTCGCTGGGCATGAGCCTGCTGGCGATCCTCGCCCCGATCGTCGCGCTGCTCCTGCTGCTGCTGACAGTGTGGACGGGCTACCGGCTGCTGCGGCGGAGGCGGCGGCGCGTCAGCGGACCGGCGCCCACATGACCACGCGCGGGCCCAGCCGGTGCAGGCCCGCCTCGATCTCGGCGTCCCAGTGCGCCCGCAGGCCCGGCCCCCAGCGCTCCGCGGGCAGCTCGGCGAACCCGTGCCGCTCATACCAGGGCATGTTCCACGGGACGTCCCGGAACGTCAGCAGGCCGACACCCGGCGCCCCGGCGTCCGCCGCGCGCGCGAGGACGGCCCGCAGCAGCGGCACGCCGATGCCCCGGCCGGTGAGGTCGGCGCGGACCGCGATCTGTTCCAGGTGGGCCGCGCCGTCGACGTCCCGGACCGCGGCGAAGCCCACCGGCGGGTCGCCCGCGACGATGATGTCGGCGTCCGTCCCGATCAGCTCCTCGATCACGGTGGGGCCCGGCGGGAACACGATGCCGACCTGCCCGAACACCCCGTCCGCGCCCCGCTCGATCTCCGGGAGGGCCGCCAGGTCCGCGTCGCGCGCCGTCCGCACCTCGAAGTCCATGGCGCGATCGTAGGGCGCCGGGGTCCCGGGGGACGATCGGATATCCGGGTGCACGAGCGGTACGGCGTCGTCCAGACTGGGGCGATGGGCTGGACGCTGACGCGCGATCTCGACACCTTCCTCGCCGACGCCGGACCGTTCATGCACGCCGACCCGGCCGTCCACACGGTGGCGCTCACGGTCACCGCCACCATGCGCGCCCAGGAACCGGGCGACCGCGAGGACGTCCTGTTCGCCTCCTGGACCCGCGACGGCCGCGTCGAGGGCATCGCGCTGTGGACGCCGCCGCGCCCGCCGCTGCTCGGCTGCCCGCCGGACGCGGCCCGCGAACTCGCGGGCGTCCTGCCGGAGCCCGTCGGCGGCGTGCACGCCAACCCGGAGACCGCCGAGGCGTTCACGGACGCCTGGCGGCGCCGGACGGGCGGCTCGGCCCGCGTCACCATGCGGCAGCGCCTCTACCGGCTCGGCACGCTCGCCGCCCCCGACCCGGCGCCGCCCGGCACGGCCCGGATCGCGACCGCCGCCGACCGCGACGTCGCCGGCGCGTGGTTCGTCGCGTTCAGCGAGGAGGACGAGGAGCACGGCCCGGCGAACCTCGCCGCCCTCGACGACCGCATCGCCACCGGCGGCCTCGCCCTGTGGGAACGCGGCGGGACGCCGGTGTCGATGGCCGCGCGCACCCGGATCGTCGCCGGGATGGCCCGCGTCGCGCCCGTCTACACGCCCCCGGAGCACCGCCGCAACGGCTACGGCGCCGCCGTCACCGCCGCCGTGACCCGCTCCGCCCTCGACACCGGCGCGCGCGAGGTCGTCCTGTTCACCGACCTCGCCAACCCGACGAGCAACGCCATCTACCGCCGCCTCGGCTACCGCCCCGTCGAAGACCGCACGATCATGACCTTCACCCCCGCCTGACCCACCCGCCCGCAACCCCCTCGCCCCACGGCGCGACACGCGACTCACGCCCCGCGCCCGACGTCCCGCGGCTGGGGCCGGGCTCCCCGCCGCTCACGGCTCGGGCTCGCACCTCGCGCCGACGTCCCGTGGTCTGCGGGGGTTCAGGGTCGGGGGGTCGGGCGGAGGCCGGCGGTGAGTTCTCGCATGCAGCGGACGGCGAGGGCGGCGGGGGAGCCGGGGCCGGTGGGCGGGGCGTCGCCGCGCGCCCAGGTCTCGACCGCGATGCGGATGGCGGCGGTCGCGGCAGCGGCGGCGACGCGCGCCTCGAGGGGGTCGGCGCCGTCCGCGCGGTCGGCGAGGATCCGGACGAGGCGCCGCTCGGACTCGTCGTTCACGCGGAGCCACACCGCGCGGAGCGCGGGGTCGCCGTCGGCGGCGCGCAGCAGGCCGCGCGTCCAGCCGTAGGACTCGGCGGTCGTGGCGTCGGCGGTGGTGAGCGCCCGTTCGGCCGCGCCCTCGAGGGCGCGGACGGTGGGGATGTCGGGCGGCGTCGCGGCGAGCAGGTCCAGCCAGCGCTGGGCGCCGATGGACAGCAGCGGCGCGACGGCGTCCTGCTTCGTGGGGAAGTAGCGGTAGAAGGTGCGCAGCGAGAGGCCGGCGCGGTCGGCGATGGCCTCGACGGTCGTCCCGCCCGAGCCGCGCTCGGCGAACAGGGACGCGGCGGCGCGCGCGATCTCCAGCTCGGTGGCGGCCTTGCGACGCTCGGTGAGGTTCACATCCCCACTCTAGGCATAAAGTCTCAGTGTGGCACGTTGTGCCATGTAGACATTCCATGCAGAGGGAGGACGACATGGAGCGGTTCGACGGCCGCCGGGTGATCATCACGGGTGCGGGCTCGGGCATCGGGCAGGCCACCGTGCTGCGGATCCTCGCCGAGGGCGGGCGCGTCGCGGCGTTCGACGTGAACGAGGAGGGGCTCGCCGAGACGGCGAAGCGCGCCGGTTCGGCCGGGCACGCGGACCGGCTCACGACGGCGCGCATGGACGTCGCGGACGAGGACGCGGTGCGGGCGGGCGTCGGGGACGCCG
The DNA here is from genome assembly GCF_040679555.1 of Spirillospora sp. NPDC052242. Taxonomy (NCBI): domain Bacteria; kingdom Bacillati; phylum Actinomycetota; class Actinomycetes; order Streptosporangiales; family Thermomonosporaceae; genus Spirillospora; species Spirillospora sp. NPDC052242. The sequence continues at coordinate 7,408 of NZ_JBFAUZ010000045.1, read as the reverse complement.
TGCGGGAGCTGGGCGGCCTGGACGCGCTCGTCAACGCCGCCGGGATCCTGCGCTCGGCGCACACGCACGAGACGACGCTCGAGTTCTGGAACACCGTCCTGCGGGTGAACCTCACCGGGACGTTCCTGGTGACGCGGGAGGCGCTGCCCGCGCTGCTGGAGTCCGGCCGGGGCGTGGTGGTGAACTTCAGCTCGACGTCCGCGAGCTTCGCGCACCCCTACATGGCGGCGTACGCGGCGTCCAAGGGCGGGATCCAGTCGTTCACGCACGTGCTGGCGAGCGAGTACGCCAAGCAGGGGCTGCGGGCCGTGGCGGTGGCGCCCGGCTCGATCAGCAGCGGCATGACGACCGGGCGCGGCCCCGGGCTGCCGGACGACGCCGACATGAGCCTGTTCGTGAAGCTGGCGCCGGCCATCGGCAAGGGCTTCGCGGGGCCCGAGACGGTCGCGGGCGTGGTCGCGATGCTGGCGTCCGACGACGGCGCGTTCGTCACCGGCACCGAGCTGCGCATCGACGGCGGCACCCACATGTGACGCGCACCGGACGGGCCCGCGGCGTGCGGGCCCGTCCGGGCCGGGTCAGCTGACGCCGGCCTCCTTCATCTCGCGGAGCTCCCGCTTGAGCTCCTTGATCTCGTCGCGGAGCCGGGCGGCGAGCTCGAACTGCAGGTCGGCGGCGGCCTGGTGCATCTGCTCGGTCATCTGCTCGATGAGGCCCTCGAGCTCCTCGCGGGGCCGCTCCCCCACCAGGTCGGCGGCGTGCCGGCCGACCTCCGCGGTGCGGGACGCCAGCCCGGGGACGGGCGCCTTGCCGCGGGACTGCTGCCGACCCGCGCCGCCGATGAGCGTCTCGGTGTCGGCGTCCTCGCGGGCGAGAGAGTCGAGGATGTCGGCGATCCGCTTGCGCAGCGCCCGCGGCTCGATGCCGTGCTCGGTGTTGTACGCCTGCTGCTTGGCGCGCCGCCGGTTGGTCTCGTCGATCGCCCGTTCCATCGACGGGGTGACCGTGTCGGCGTACATGTGGACCTGCCCGGACACGTTCCGCGCGGCGCGGCCGATCGTCTGGATGAGGGACGTGTCCGAGCGGAGGAAGCCCTCCTTGTCGGCGTCGAGGATCGCGACGAGCGACACCTCCGGCAGGTCGAGGCCCTCACGGAGCAGGTTGATGCCGACCAGCACGTCGAAGTCGCCGGCGCGCAGCTCGCGGAGCAGCTCGATGCGGCGGAGGGTGTCGACCTCGCTGTGCAGGTACCGGACCTGGATGCCGAGTTCGAGCAGGTAGTCGGTGAGGTCCTCGGCCATCTTCTTGGTGAGCGTGGTGACCAGGACGCGCTCGTCGCGTTCGGTCCGCTCCCGGATTTCGTGGACGAGGTCGTCGATCTGCCCCTTCGTCGGCTTCACGACGATCTCGGGGTCGATCAGCCCGGTGGGCCGGATGACCTGCTCGACGACGTCGCCCTGCACGCGTCCCATCTCGTACGGGCCGGGCGTCGCCGACAGGTACACCGTCTGCCCGATCCGCTCGAGGAACTCCTCCCACTTCAGCGGGCGGTTGTCCATCGCGGACGGCAGCCGGAACCCGTGCTCGACCAGCATCCGCTTGCGGGACGCGTCGCCCTCGTACATCGCGCCGATCTGCGGGACGGTCTGGTGCGACTCGTCGATGACGAGCAGGAAGTCCTCGGGGAAGTAGTCGAGGAGGGTGTTGGGCGCCGTCCCGGCGCCGCGGCCGTCGATGTGCCGCGAGTAGTTCTCGATGCCGGAGCAGGTGCCGACCTGCCGCATCATCTCGATGTCGTAGTTGGTGCGCATCCGCAGCCGCTGCGCCTCGAGCATCTTGCCCCGCCGCTCCATCTCGGCGAGGGTCGTCTCGAGCTCGGCCTCGATGTCGCGGATCGCCCGCTCCATCCGCTCCGGGCCGGCGACGTAGTGGGAGGCGGGGAAGACGTACAGTTCCTCGTCCTCGGTGATCACCTCGCCGGTCAGCGGGTGCAGGGTGGCGAGCTTCTCGATCTCGTCGCCGAACATCTCGATCCGGACGGCGAGCTCCTCGTACTGCGGGATGATCTCGATGGTGTCGCCCCGCACCCGGAACGTGCCCCGGGTGAACGCGAGGTCGTTGCGCGAGTACTGCATCTCCACGAGCCTGCGCAGCAGCTCGTCCCGGTCGATCTCCTGCCCGACGTGCAGCCGCACCATCCGGTCGACGTACTCCTGCGGGGTGCCGAGGCCGTAGATGCACGACACGGACGCGACGACGACGGTGTCGCGCCGCGTCAGCAGCGAGTTCGTCGCCGAGTGCCGCAGCCGGTCGACCTCGTCGTTGATCGAGGAGTCCTTCTCGATGTAGGTGTCGGTCTGCGGGATGTACGCCTCGGGCTGGTAGTAGTCGTAGTACGACACGAAGTACTCGACGGCGTTGCCGGGCAGCATCTCGCGCAGCTCGTTGGCGAACTGGGCGGCGAGGGTCTTGTTCGGCTGCATGACGAGCACGGGCCGCTGCAGCTTCTCGATCAGCCACGCGATCGTGGCGGTCTTGCCGGTGCCGGTCGCGCCGAGCAGCACCGCGTCCTTGTCGCCGCGGTCGACGCGTGCGGCGAGCTCGGCGATCGCCTGCGGCTGGTCGCCCGACGGCGTCATCTCGGTGACGACCTCGAACGGCGCCACACGGCGCCGCAGATCCGTGACAGGCCGCATTCGTCCCCTCCCCTGGTCTCTTCCCCACTGTATTCAGGGGGTCCGACATTCGGTATCCGAGCGGCCGGGCCCCAGGTCGCACGCCGTTCCCTGGGCGCGCTCCCACGGCGCCGCCGCCGGAGCCCGGCCGCTAGGACGCGGGCAGCGGCAGCCGCGCGCGGACCGCCCAGCCGCCGTCCAGCGGCCCGGCCTCGAACCCGCCGCCGAGGGCCGTGACCCGCTCCCGCATCCCCACCAGGCCGTTCCCGCCGCTCGGCAGCGCGTGCTGGGGCGCCGCCGTCGGGACGCCGTTGACGACCTCCACCTCGACGGCCTCGGGCTGCAGGACGAGCGCCACCCGGGTGTCGGCGGCGCCCGCGTGCTTGTGGACGTTCGTCAGCGCCTCCTGGACGAGCCGGTACACCGTGCGTCCCACGGCGGGCGGCATCGGCCGCTCCTCGCCCTGCACGGCCAGGTCCACCCGCAGCCCCGCGGCGCCCGACTGCCCCACCAGCTCCCGGACGTGCTCCAGCGTCGTGTTCTCCTGCGGGAGGACCTCCTCGCCCTGCCGCAGGACCCCGATGACGTGCCGCAGCTCGTCCAGGGCCTGCCGGCCCATGTCCCCGATCACGGTGGCGGTCTCGGCGGCGCGGGCGGGGTCGCGGGCGGCGATCGCCCGCAGCGCCCCGGCGTGCACCACCATGACGCTGATCCGGTTGGCCACCACGTCGTGCATCTCCCGCGCGATACGGGTGCGCTCCTCGCCCCGCGCGCGCTCTGCGAGAAGGTGGCGTTCGCGCTCCAGCCGAGCCGCCCGCTCCTGCAGCGACGCCAGCAGCTGCTTGCGCGCCCCCATGTACAGGCCCAGCAGGACCGGGACGGCGATGAACGCGACCGCGTAGATCGCGCGGACGCCGATGGAGTCGGTGCCGGTCGCCGGGGCGGGGAACACGACCGACAGGACGTACCCGACGACCGCGACCGACACGATCGTCCGCCGGGAGATCGCGTAGGCGGCCAGCGAGTAGAGCATGATGAGGAAGCCGAGCGCGCCGCCGCCGGTGACCGTGCTGAACGCCACCACGAACACCGCCAGCCCGACCGGATGCAGCCGCCGGACGATCAGCGCGAGCCCCACGACGACGCTCGCCGCCGAGACCGCCCACGGCGGGAGCCAGAAGTCCTGCTGGGGCGTGAACCACAGGAGCACGGCGTCGGCGGCGGCCGCCGACACGGCGATGACGACGTCGAGCGCGCGCGAACGCCGCGTCGCCCACGCCGTCCGCCACCATCCCCCGGGGTGCATAGCGACGAGCCTATAGCGGCGCGCCGCATGCCACCGGCCGCCCGTGACGAAGGCGACAGATCGCCCGGACCGGCCGCCCGCCGGACCGTGCGCCTCGGGCGGAAAAGGGGCACGGACCTCCGCCGCAAGACCTCCGCCGCGGCGGCGGCTCAGGCCCGCGCGGCGCGGGCGGCGAGGGTCTCCCAGAGGGCGTCGACCTGCGCGTGCAGCTTCTCGAGATCGCCCGAGTTGTCGATGACGTGGTCGGCGACGGCGCGGCGCTCGTCCCGCGACGCCTGGTTCGCCATGCGGGCGCGCGCGTCGGCCTCCGTCATGCCGCGGCGGGACGTCAGCCGGTCGAGCTGCGCCTCCTCGGGGGCGTCGACCACCACGACGACGTCGTACATGCCCTTGAGCCCGTTCTCGACCAGCAGCGGGACGTCGTAGACCACCACGGCGTCGGCGGGGGCGGCGTCCATGAGCTCCTGCATCCGCTCCCCCACCAGGGGGTGGACGATCGCGTTGAGCGCGGCGAGGCGGTCGGCGTCGTGGAACACGATCGACCCGACCTTCGCGCGGTCGAGCCCGCCCGACGGCAGCAGCACGCCGTCGCCGAACTCGCGGACGACCGCGGCCAGGCCGGGCGTGCCGGGCTCCACGACCTCCCGCGCGATCCGGTCGGCGTCGATCACCACCGCGCCGTGACCGCTCAGCCGCGCCGACACCTCGCTCTTGCCCGACCCGATTCCGCCGGTGAGTCCCACTTTCAGCATGGAACGAACCCTAGGCCCCGGCCGGCGCGGCCGGGGCGGCGGTCCCGCCCGCCGCGGGCGGCGCGGCCTCCACGGGTTCGAGGGGCTTGCGCATGTGCACGTACGTGAGGTGCGCGGCGACCCGCTCCCGGCGCGTCTCCCGGTAGCCGACCCGCCGGTACAGCCGCAGGTTCCCGTCGCTGAGGTGGCCGGTGGCGAGCGCGCACGCGTCGGCGCGGCCCGCCGCCGCGTCCTCGACCGCCCGCAGGAGCCGCCCGCCGATCCCGCGGCCCTGCAGGTCGGGCGCCACGACGAGGCGCCCGACCAGGCACGTCCGGTCGTTGAACCGGGCGCGGACGGCACCGGCGAGACGTCCGTCCAGCACCGCCTTCAGCACCAGCCCGTCGGCGTCCCGCAGGGCCGCGCGGATCTGGTCGAGCGACTCCACGAGCGGCGGGATGAACGGGTCGCCGTACAGCTGCGCCTCGGTCAGGTAGGCGGCCCGCTGGACGGTCAGGATCTCCCCGGCGTCCGGGGGGCCGGCCGCCTCGATGACGGCCGTCGCGTCGCTCATGCGCACGACCCTAGCGGCCCGCCCCCGCCGCTACCGCTGGATCCGGACGGTCACCGCGACCGGGTAGTGGTCGGACGCGTCGGACTTCGGCACGTCGTAGTCGGAGAACAGGATGCCGTCCGAACCGAAGATCCAGTCGTGCCGGTCCCCGTCCGGGGTGGTCGGGGCCGGGTCGGCGCCGATCACGGCCGTGCGCAGGTCGGTGCCGCGCGTCATCCGCGACAGCTCGGGGCTGCCGGGGCCGGTGTTGAAGTCGCCGCCGATCACCGTGCGGGGCGCGCCGCCCCACGCGCGCAGCAGCGCCGCGATCTGCAGCTCGCGCACGTCGCCGTTGTCGTCGCCGCCCTCGAGGTGCGTGGACCACACGTCGATCGTGGTCTCGCCGACGCCGAGCCGCGCCCACACGTACCCGCGGATCTGCGACCAGTCGCCCTTCGGCATGCGGGCGGTCCCGGAGCTGACGACCGGCAGCGACGTGAGGATCGCGTTGCCGAACTGGCCGTCGGCGGCGGGCCCCCAGATCAGCTTCATGCCGAGGCGCCGCGACAGCCACACCCCGACGTCGGCGGTGCCGGACAGCAGCGAGCCCCGCCCGGCCTCCTGCAGCAGGACGACCTGCGGCTTCTGCTGCTCGATGGTGCGGGCGATGCCCTCGGGGTCGAGCCGGCCGTCCTGGTTGACCGCATCGTGCACGTTGTAGCTCATGATCCGGACCCGGCCCTCGCCGGGCGCCGCCTGCGCCGTCCCGTCCGGGACGGCGACCGTGAAGACGACCGTGCCGGCCAGCAGCGCGAGGGACGCGGCCCCGGCGGTGAGCGCCCGCAGCGGGGCGCGCGCGGGCAGCGGGCCGCCGCGGGCGGCGGTGATCGCCGCGAGCGCGCCCAGCGCGATCCCGGCGACGCCGGGCAGCAGGTTGTTCGGGAACGGCATCGGCAGCAGCGCGCTGACCTGGTACGGGACGAGGATCACCGCGATGAGGAAGCCGCCGAGGGCCGCGCCGACGTCGATCCGCAGCACCGAGCCGCCCGTCCCGGCGCGGCGCAGCGGCGCCCGGCACGCGACGGCCAGCAGCCAGGCCGACAGCACCTGGCCGAGGATCACGATCGGGACGACCTCGATCCCGGAGATCGCGTACGTGCCGGCGACGGCGCCCGCGCCGACGCCCAGCACCGTCCCGCCGAGCACGCACACGCCGCCCGGCACCGCCCGCACCGCGAGGCCGGAGGCGAGGAACGCGAGCGCGAGGCCCTGCCCGACGACGATCGTGACGTGCGCCGCCGTCAGGGACCGCCAGCCGGACGACGCGACGAACGCGGGGCTGGACAGCACGAGCACCTGCAGCGCGAGGAACGGCCCGAACGCCGCGGCGCCCAGGGCGTCCCGCCAGGAGATGCCGGGGGCCGTCACCGGCCCGGACCGCAGTTCCCGGTACAGGGCGGCCGCGCCGAGCCCGACGAACGTCAGGCACGCGATCCAGGGGCCGATCCCGGACCGCCACACCGGGTCCCAGGTGGCGAAGCACATCCGGACGGCCGCGTCGGCCGACAGCCCGGCGACGGTCGCGGTGGCGAACCCGACCCCGGACAGGCCGCGGGCGCCCTCGTAGAGCGCCGCCACCGCGATCATGCCGATCGCGGCGCCGATGAACACCAGCCAGGTGCGCGGGTCGATGAGCTGCGCGAGGAGCCGGACGGCGAGCAGCCCGCCGACTCCGGTGAGCAGCAGGCCGCGCGGCCCGGCGGCGCGGCGGATCAGCGGCGCGGCGAATCCGGCCAGGTAGACGATCAGCACCGCGACGCCGGCGACGCCCATGCCGGCGCTGTCGGCGAAGTTGTCGAGCTGCGGGAGCGAGAAGCGCAGGGTCTGCGCCAGCACCGCCACCGTGATCGCGATCAGCGCGAGCCGGGCCGGGCCGGGCGGGACGATCGACGGGCCGGACACCGCCGGGCCGCCCGTCTTGAATTCTGCCTCTGTGCTGGCCACTTGTTCGAGTGCTCCAGGGGGACGAGCGTGTCTGAGGGGTCGGGGTAACGAGATCACGGCCGGGGGCCGATCCGTGAAGATCGGCCCCCCGCCCGGATCAATGGGTCATCGGCGGGGGGGGCCCCCCGCCCCCGCCGGG
>NZ_JBFAUZ010000044.1:0-81740 GCF_040679555.1 Spirillospora sp. NPDC052242 | reverse complement strand
CAACCGGCTGTCGGAGCTCGACGTCGCGCTGGCCGGTGATCCCCGAGCCCGCCAGGTGCGCGAGAGGATCCGGGCTACGCGCCGGCGGCCACGGCGGGGCCGTATCCGGAAGGACACCGCATCCCGATGCGCACCATTGACGATCTCGACGTCGCCGGCCGGCGCGTGCTCGTCCGCGCGGACCTGAACGTCCCGCTCGAGGACGGGAAGATCACCGACGACGGCCGGATCCGGGCGGCGCTGCCGACGATCACGCGGCTGCGGTCCCGCGGCGCCCGCGTCGTCGTCTGCGCCCACCTCGGCCGTCCGAAGGGCGAGGTCAACCCCGAGTTCTCGCTGAGCCCCGTCGCGATCCGGCTCGGCGAGCTGCTCGGCACCCGCGTCGTGTTCGCCGACGACGTCGTCGGCCCGTCCGCCCGCGCCGCCGTCGGCGGCCTCGGCGACGGCGACGTCGCGCTGCTGGAGAACCTCCGGTTCGAGCCCGGCGAGACCAGCAAGGACGACGCCGCGCGCGGCGCGTTCGCCGACGAGCTCGCCGCCCTCGCCGACTGCTACGTCGGCGACGGGTTCGGCGCCGTGCACCGCAAGCACGCCAGCGTCTTCGACGTGCCCGCGCGGCTCCCGCACGCGGCCGGCGAGCTGATCGACGCAGAGGTCTCCGTGCTGCGCCGGCTCACCGACGACGTCGCCCGGCCGTACGCGGTCGTCCTCGGCGGCTCCAAGGTCTCCGACAAGCTCGGCGTGATCGACAACCTGCTCGGCAAGGCCGACCGCATCCTCATCGGCGGCGGCATGGTGTTCACCTTCCTCAAGGCGCAGGGCCACGAGGTCGGCAAGAGCCTCCTCGAGGAGGACCAGCTCGACACCGTCCGCGAGTACCTGCGGCGCGCCGAGGCCGACGGCGTCGAATTCGTCCTGCCGGTGGACGTCGTCGCCGCGACCGCGTTCGCCGCGGACGCCGACCACGACGTCGTCCCGGCCGACGCGATCCCCGCCGACCGGCTCGGCCTCGACATCGGCCCCGAGTCCGGCAAGCTGTTCGCGTCCCGGCTGGAGGGCGCCGGGACGGTCTTCTGGAACGGCCCCATGGGCGTGTTCGAGATGGAGCCCTACGCGCACGGCACCCGCGCCGTCGCCCAGGGCCTCCTCGACTCGGGGGCGTTCACCGTGGTCGGCGGCGGCGACTCCGCCGCGGCCGTCCGGCGGCTCGGCTTCGACGAGAACGCCTTCTCCCACATCTCGACCGGCGGCGGCGCGAGCCTCGAGTACCTCGAGGGCAAGACGCTCCCCGGCCTGCAGGCACTGGAGGACTGACCCCGATGGCAGCCGCACCTTCCCGTAAGCCGCTGATGGCGGGCAACTGGAAGATGAACAACAACCACCTCGAGGCGATCGCGCTCGTCCAGAAGATGGCGTTCGCGCTCAAGGACGCCGACTACGACGCCGTGGACGTCGCGGTCATCCCGCCGTTCACCGCCATCCGGTCGGTGCAGACCCTCGTCGACGCCGACAAGCTCGGGATCGCCTACGGGGCGCAGGACGTGTCGCAGCACGCGTCCGGCGCCTACACCGGGGAGATCGCCGGGTCGATGCTCGCCAAGCTCGGCTGCACCTACGCGGTCGTCGGGCACTCCGAGCGGCGGCAGTACCACAACGAGGACGACGCGGTCGTCAACGCCAAGGTGAAGGCGGCGCTCGCCGCGGAGCTCACCCCGATCCTGTGCGTGGGGGAGGGCCTGGACGTCCGGAAGGCGGGCGAGCACGTCGCGCACGTCCTCGCGCAGGTCGACGGGGGCCTGGAGAAGATCCCCGCCGAGCAGGCCGAGAAGGTCGTGATCGCCTACGAGCCGGTCTGGGCGATCGGCACCGGCGAGGTCGCCACCCCGCAGGACGCGCAGGAGGTCTGCGCCGCGATCCGCACGCGGCTCGCCGAACTGTACGACGGGAACCTCGCCGACCGGGTGCGTATCCTGTACGGCGGCTCGGTGAAGGGGAGCAACGTCGCCAAGCTCATGCAGGAGGCCGACGTGGACGGCGCGCTGGTGGGAGGTGCCAGCCTGGACCCCGGCGAATTCGTCAAGATCTGCCGGTACCGGGACCTTCCGGCCTGATCAAAAGTGATCAATTCCTCGTGACATGGGGGTTCTTGCCGAACCAGCGGGTAGTTCGTCGTACCCTTTCAGGCGGACGGGTAAACCGCCCGGCTCGACCCTCGACCTTGAACCACAGACACGTCCCGCTCATGCGGGTCCGGCCAGAGAAGGCGCTTGAACCGTGATCATCGCAACGTCCGCCGTGCTCATCCTCTCGAGCCTCCTGATGGTCGTCCTCGTCCTGATGCACAAGGGCAAGGGCGGCGGCCTGTCCGACATGTTCGGCGGCGGCATCTCGTCGTCCCTCGGCGGGTCGTCGGTGGTCGAGCGCAACCTGGACCGGCTGACCGTCGGCACCGGGGTGATCTGGTTCGCCTCGATCATCGTGCTGGCGCTGCTGTTCAAGGGCGACGCGGGCTGAGCCGCCTGATCCACCGTACGAGCGCCGTGCCGTCCTCCCGAGGTCACGGGCGGCCACGGCAGAGTGAACGAGGAGTAGTCCGTGGGTAGTGGCAACGCGATTCGGGGCAGCCGCGTCGGGGCCGGTCCGATGGGAGAGGCGGAGCGCGGCGACGCCGCGCCCCGCGTCTGGGTGACCTTCTACTGTGCGAACCGGCACGAGACCCGGCCCAGCTTCGCGACCGACGTCGCGGTCCCCGAGACGTGGGACTGCCCGCGGTGCGGGTTCCCGGCCGGGCAGGACGCGGACAACCCGCCGGCCCCGCCGAAGACCGAGCCGTACAAGACGCACCTCGCCTACGTGAAGGAGCGTCGCAGCGACGAGGACGGCGAGGCCATCCTCGAGGAGGCGCTCGCGAAGCTCCGGCAGAAGCGCGCCGCGGTCAAGCAGCACATGGAGGCCGCGGCCCGCGGCTGACGCGGTTCCGCAGCGCGGCCCGGCACCCGGACGGGTGCCGGGCCGCGGCGCGTCCGAACGGTCAGCAGTCGGGGGCGCACAGCCTGCGGGCCGTCGCCTCCCCGAAGATCCGCAGGATGTCCGAGGGCCGGTCCGCCGTGTAGACGCTGCCGCGCGTGGCGTCCGCGAGCCGCTTCAGCTCGCCCGTGTCGACCTCCGGCCCGAATCCGATCACGATGATCTGCACCGGCCGCCGCGGGTCGCTCCCGTCCCGCAGCCGCTCGATGGCCTCGTCCAGGGACGGCCCGTCGGGATCGTCGTTGCGGCCGTCGGTGAACACCAGCACGGTGTTGATCATCTCGGGCTTGTGGGTGCGGCGCATGAACTCCACGGCCGCCAGCAGCGTGTCGTAGAGGCCGGTGTCGCCGTCCGGCTTCGGCCGCAGCGACGTGAGCGTGCCCAGCACCCGCTGCCGCCGCGTCGCCGACCCGATCCGCTCCCCGAGCGGCCCGATCGGCACGGTCTCGCGCCAGTCCCGCCGCCCGTCCATCCGGGTCGAGAAGATCCACTGGCCCAGCTCCGTGCCGTCCGGCTGGAGCGTGAGCCCCTGCTGGGACGCCTGCGCGATCGCCTGGAGCCGCGTCAGGTCCGTGCCCGGCACCTTCGCGGCCATCGACCCCGACACGTCGATCACCGACAGCATCCGCGACCCCAGCGCGAGCCGCGCCCACGCCTGCGCGACCTCCCGCACCTCCTCGGGCGTCGGCGCGGCCAGCTCCGCGGGCCGCTGCGCCCGGACGCCCGCGGCGCTCCGGAAGTCCGGCGGCGGCGCGCCCCCCGTGTCGCGGAAGCCCAGCTCGTGCAGCGCGTCCCGCGCCTGCGGGGTGCGCAGCGCCCCCTCGAACAGCCGCGCCGCCTCGTCCCGTTCCGGATCGACGAGCACGAACGGGTAGTCGAGCGACAGCGTGCCCTCCCGCGGGTACACCGCCTCCGCGGGCGCCGCCGGACCCGTGCGGTTGTACGCCCAGACGCTCTGCTCCGGCGCGAGCAGCACGGGCAGCACGCTCTCCCCGCCGCCCGCGAGGTACTCGAACACTCCGCGCACGTCCTGCGCCATGTTCTCCTGCGCCGCCCGCGCGAACGTCGCGAACGACGCCTCCGCCGTGTGCAGGCGCGCGTGCACGAGCAGCAGCGCGGTCAGCCCGGCGCCCGCCCGGGCCGGGTCGGCCACGGTCAGCCGGATCGACCGCGCGTCCCCCGACCCGGGCATCGACGCCTGGAGCAGCCCGTCCCACGTCGGCGCGGTGACGTCCCCGGCCCGCCGCCGCGGCACCGCCGCCACCAGCGGCGACCGCGCGACCGGACCCCCGACCGTCTCCGGCGGATCGTCCAGCGTCCGCAGCCACAGCGACGAGTCCGGCACCCACACGTCGGGTCGCCGCACCCCCGCGTCCGGCGGGATCCGGCCCGACAGCAGCGCCGCCACCCCCGCCGGGCCGGCGGCGCGCACCGCCACGCGCACACACCGGCCGCCGACCCGGCGCTCCCGCCCGTTGAAGTCGTCGGCGGCCCGCGTCACGGCCGGCACCAGCTCCGGCGCCACCGCCACGTCCAGCGCGACCGGGCTCCCGCCGCACCCGCCGCTCTCCGACATGGCGTACACGGACGTTGCCGCCACCACCGCGAGGACCGCCCCCGCGATCACCAGCGCCTGCCGCACCCGGCGGGCACGGCCGCCCCGCGGGTCCCCCGCACGATGAGCTCCGCTCACGTTCATCCTCGATCCCCGGACGGCGACGCTGCCGCCTCTGCCTCGGGCGGACATTCTGCGGACGTCCGCCGTCCGCCGCATCGGCGAAATCACCGGTGTCGCGCCCGTCCGGCCCACCGAACCGGACACCGGGCGCATTCCCGTCCAAACCTCCGCCTCCCGCCACCGAGGCCCGCCGCCCCGCCATCCTCGCCCGCCCGTCCGCGCCCCGCATCGGCGAAACCACCGCCCCCGTTCCAGTGGCGTGTCCGGCCGACCGGGCTCGGGCGCCTACCCCGCCGCGCTGACCGTGAACCTCGGGCCGTCCGCCCACCTCGCCTTCGTCGTTGTCGAGCTGAACCCGGACACGGCGTGCCCGAGCCCCCGGGCGTCGATTATCGGCCCGGCCCCTCGCCGGGCGATGACGTCCGCCCGGGTGCCGGCTCCGACCGCGATGCCGCCTTGTCTTCGTTCTTGGGCGGTGACGTCCGCCTCGGTGCCGACCGCAGGCGGGATGCGTCGTCGTGACTTCGCGTTGCGGCGATGGGCGTGAACGCCGGAATCCTGGGTTCGGCGGTCGAATATTCTTCGGTGAGGACGGCTCTCGGGCGTGGAAGCGCGTGCGAGGGTTCGGCATCGGACGACGGAACGAGGGGTGCGACATGGACGCGGTCGACCAGGCGATCCTGCGGCGGCTGCAGCGGGACGGACGGCAGACGAACCGGGAGCTCGCCGAGGCGGTGGGGGTCGCGCCGTCGACGGCGCTCGAGCGGACGCGGGCGCTGCGCGCGCGGGGCGTCATCACCGGGGTCCACGCGGCGGTCGACCTGGAGCGGCTCGGGCGGGGCGTGCAGGCGCTCATCTCGATCCGGATCCGGCCGCAGTCGCGGGAGGCGATCGAGTCCGCGCGGGACGGGATGGCGGCGATGCCCGAGGCGGTCGGGGTGTTCGTCGTGACCGGGAACGAGGACCTGCTCGTGCACGTGGCGGTGCCCAGCACCGCGTACCTGCGCGACTTCGTGCTCGACCGGCTTGCGCGGCGCAAGGAGTTCGTGGACGTGCGCACCACGGTGGTCTACGACCACGTTCAGCCGGTCGAGCAGTCCGAACTTCCGGCGGCGGACGAACGCGGACGCCGAACGTCGTACGCGTGATCGCGGGTGGGATCGTCGGCTACCGAAGAACCGGCGGTCCGTGATGGCGTAGCCGAACTTCTGACTGGTGTCTGTGCATCAAGGCCGTACGTCCTTCTAGCTTCGTCCGCATGTACCGGTGGAATGACATGTCGGGGACGATGCTGGTGCTGGCCGCGGGCGTCCTCTGGGGGACGGTGGGGCCGGCGCAGGTGCTCGCGGCGGCGGGCGCGGGCCCGGTCGCGGTCGGGGGAGCGCGGATCCTGTTCGGCGGGGCGATCCTGGCCGTGCTGGTCCTGGTGCGGGATCGCGGGTCGTTCGCGATCCCGCGGGACGCGTGGCGGCCGCTGCTCGCCGCGGCGGCGGCCACCGGAACGTTCCAGGCGGCGTTCTTCAGCGCGGTGGACCGCACCGGCGCGGCCGTCGCGACGGCCGTGGTGTTCGGGCTGGTGCCGGTGTCGACCGGGGTGTGCGAGCGGATCGTGCTCGGCGTCCGGCCGGGGCGCGGATGGTGGGCCGGGACGGCGTGCGCGGTGGGCGGCGTCGCGCTGCTGATGGCGCCGCAGGGCGCGGTGCGCGTCGACCCGGCGGGCGTCGCGCTGAGCCTGGTGGCGGGGTGCTGCTTCGGCGTCTACACGGTCGCGGCCAAGCGGATGACCGGGCGCGGCACGGGCATGGCGGCGGCCGTGTCGGTGACGCTGCTGGCCGGCGGGGCGGTCCTGGCGCCCTGGACGATCGCCGCCCTGCCGGCGCTCGCGGAGCCGCGGGCGGCGGCGCTGATCGGCTGGCTGGGCGTCGCGGCGACGGCGGTGGCGTACATGTGCTTCGTGACCGGGCTGGGACGGGTCAGCGCCGCGACCGCGGGGACCTTGAGCCTCGTGGAGCCGCTGGTCGCGGTCGTCCTCGCGGTGCTCGTGCTGGGCGAGTCCATGTCCGGGCCGGTGGTCGCCGGGACGGCGCTGCTGCTCGGGGGACTCGCCGTGGTGTCGCTGCCGCCGCCGCGTCGGCGGGCGGATCGGTATGATGGCGTCCACGCGACTGGCGCAGTCAAGGTGGAGACGACCACCGGGGAGCGACCGTAGTCCGCGCACCGCGCGCCTGGGTGTTCGGGCCCCCTTCACCGGGGCGCCCCGCCGCCCCGGCCGACAGCGCGGAGAGCGACATGCACGAACCCGCCGTACCCCACCTGCGCGGCAGCGACCCCGACATCGCCCGGCTCGTCGAGGACGAGGCGCGCCGGCAGTTCGAGAAGATCCGGCTGATCGCGTCCGAGAACTACGTCTCGCCCGCGGTGCTCGAGGCGACCGGGTCCGTCCTGACGAACAAGTACTCCGAGGGCTATGCGGGCCGCCGCTACTACGAGGGCCAGCAGAACGTCGACCCGCTGGAGGAACTGGCGATCGACCGGGCGAAGTCGCTGTTCGGCGTCGAGCACGCGAACGTCCAGCCGTACTCCGGGTCGCCCGCGAACCTCGCCGTGTACATGGCGTTCCTGCGGCCGGGCGACACGGTGATGGGCCTGTCGCTGCCGATGGGCGGTCACCTGACGCACGGCTGGTCGGTGTCGGCGACCGGCGCCTGGTTCCGGCCCGTCCGGTACGAGGTGCGGGCCGACACCGGTCGGATCGACCTGGACCAGGTGCGCGACCTCGCCCTGAAGGAGCGGCCGAAGCTGATCTGGTGCGGCGGGACGGCCGTGCCCCGGACGATCGACTTCCCGGCGTTCGCGGAGATCGCCCGGGAGGCCGGCGCGGTGCTGGCGGCGGACGTCGCGCACATCGCGGGGCTGATCGCGGGCGGTGCGCACCCGTCGCCGGTCGGGCACGCCGACGTGATCACCACGACCACGCACAAGACGCTGCGGGGCCCGCGGGGCGCGATGATCATGTCGACGGCCGAGCACGCGAAGGCGCTCGACAAGGCCGTCTTCCCGGGGCTGCAGGGCGGCCCGCACAACCACACGACGGCGGCGATCGCGGTCGCGCTGCGGGAGGCCGCGCAGCCCGGCTTCGCCGGCTACGCCCGGCAGATCGTCGCGAACGCGAAGGCGCTCGCCGCCGCGCTGGTCGAGCGCGGGTACGACCTGGTGTCCGGCGGCACCGACAACCACCTGATCCTGATCGACCTGACGAACAAGGGCGTCGCGGGCAAGCCCGCCGCGAAGGCCCTCGACCGGGCGGGCATCGAGCTGAACCACAACGCCGTCCCGTTCGACCCGCGCAAGCCGTTCGACCCGTCGGGGCTGCGCCTCGGCACCGCCGCGATCACCACGCGCGGCCTCACCGAGGAGCGGATGCCGCAGGTCGCGGCGTGGCTCGACGAGGTCGTGCAGGCCGTCGCGAAGGACGACGCGGACGCGGTCGTCGACCGGGTCGCGGCCGAGATCCGCGAGCTGCTCGCCGGTTACCCGATGCCCGGCTGGGCGCCCGCGGGCTGATCGGCCCGCAGGATCGTGATCATGCGCCAGGCTTCGGGGTCGGTGAGGGCGACCGCGTCCGCGCCGTCCCCGAAGTCGCCGTACCGCGCGACGGCCGTGAGGTCGCCCGCGAGGCGGATCGCGGCGTCGAGCTCCCCGGCCGTCCAGAACCGGTAGGGGACGACGTCGCGGACGGTGCGGGCGCCGCCCGGCGCGTCGATCGTCATCGTGACGCGGTCGTCGGCGATCTGGGTGACGGGGTCGAGCCGGTCGCCGGGCTCGCCCCACCGGACGGACGCGCGCACGCCGTCGCGCTCGACCGTCCACGCGGTGCCGACGCTCGGCCCGTCGTCGCCCAGCCGGTCCCGGGGATGCGACATCTCGACGATGTACAGGCCGCCGGGCGCCAGGTGGGCGGCGACGCGGCGCAGGTGCGCGACGAACGCGTCGAGCGTCATCAGGTGCGACGTCGAGTCGAGCATGGTGACGACTAGGTCGAACCGGCGGTCCAGGGCGAACGCGGTCATGTCGGCGCGGACGACCTCGAGCTCGACGCCGTCCCGCGCGGCCGACTTCGCCGCGTACCCGCACATCGCGGCGTTCAGGTCGAGCGCGGTCGCGGCGAGGCCGCGCCGGGCGAACCCGCGGGCGTGCTCGGCGGGCCCGGCGGCGAGCTCCAGGACGGTCCGGACGGGCGCGGCCCCCGGCGCCCGGTGCCGGGCGCACCACGCGAGCAGCACGTCGATCTCCGCGGCCACGTCGCGGAACGAGCACGCCAGCTCGTAGGCCCAGGGGTCGTCGTAGATGCCGGTCACCCGACCATCCTGCCAGCGCGGGCCCCTGCCGTGATCGACAGGTCGGCACCGCGTCACGGTTCCATATTCCGGACGGGTCTTGAGCGGCCCGCGCCGACCGCCTACCGTGCGGTACGTGATCGACCCCGTGAGCGGTGAGCACGTCGCCGACCGTCAGCGCCGCGAACCGTTCGCGTCGCGGCTGCCCCTGCTGTCGCCCGGCGCGCTCGCCGACGAGCAGCGGGCCGTGTACGAGGCGGTGACGGGGGGGCCGCGCTCCGGCCGGTCGCCCGCGTTCCGCATGACCGACGAGGACGGGCGGCTGCTCGGCCCGTTCAACGCGATGCTGTACAGCCCGTCGGTCGGCCTCCCGCTGCAGGACCTCGGCGCCGCGCTGCGGTTCCGCACCGCGTTCACCAAGCGGGAGCGGGAGATCGCGACGCTGGTCGTCGCGGCGCACCTGCGCTCGGACTTCGAGTGGTACGCGCACGAGCGGATCGGGCTGCGCGCGGGCCTGGAGCAGGAGGAGATGGACGCCCTGCGCGAGGGGCGCGCGCCGATGTTCGGCGACGTCCGGGAGCGGGTGGTGTACGAGGCGGCGCGGCAGCTCGCCGCCGAGCGGGACGTGTCGGACGCGGTGTACGCCGAGGCGGTGGCGACGCTCGGCCGCTCCGCGGTGGTCGAGCTGGTCACGCTCGTCGGGTACTACACGGCGCTGGCGATGCAGCTGCGCGTGTTCCGGGTCGGGGTGCCGGAGGGGGAGCCCGCGCCGGAGTGGCCGCAGGACGGGGACGGGCATGCGTGAACTGCTGCGCACCGAGCGGCTGGCGCTGCGCCCGGTCAGCATGCGCGACCACCGGTCGCTGCTGGCGCATTGGACGAGCCCGCCGGTCCGCCGCCACCTGTTCGGCGACGCGGCGGTGTCGGCCGTGCAGGTCACCGAGATCATCGCGGCGAGCCGGCGGGACTTCGCCGCGCTCGGCTACGGGCTGTGGACGCTGCGCCCCGCGCGCCCGGCGGACGAGCCGCTGATCGGCGTCGCCGGGCTGACCGGCCGGGACGGGCCGGGCGCCGGCGTCGAGATCGTCTACAGCCTGGAGCCGGAGCGGTGGGGCGAGGGCCTGGCCGCCGAGGCGTCCCGCGCGGTGCTCGACTACGCGTTCGGCGTGGTGGGCCTGCGCCGGGTCGCCGCCGAGATCGACCCGGACAGCGCGGTGTCGGTGCGGGTCGCGGAGCGGCTCGGGATGCGCCCGGTGCCCGACGGCCCGGCCGGGCCGGACGGCGCGTCGTTCTACGCGGCCGACCGGTCCGGCTGGACCGCCGCACGGATCGCGGCGGACGGCGTGGACGCCGTCCGCCCGGTCACGCCAGCAGCGACGTCAGCGGGGTGAGGTCGTCCAGGCGGGCGAGCCCGTAGACGAGCCCGGGGATCCGCTCGGCGCGCTCGGCCGGGACGGTCCGGGTCGCGTTGAGCCGGAACTTCGTCGCCAGCTCGTCGGCCGACAGCGGGTTGCCGGGGCCGCCGCGGTTGGCGTCGACGCGCTCCTCCAGGACGGCGCCGCCGCGGGTGCGGACGCGCAGCACCGCGGGGAACTGGTGCGGGAAGATCTCGTCGCAGCGCGGGTCGGGGACGCACCGCACCTTCGCCGCCAGGGCGAGCCGCGCCGGGTCGGCGGCGGCCTCGTCGGTGAAGTCCTCGTGGAAGACGCCGAGCCCGCCGCCGCCGAGCAGCGCCGCCGCGACCGTGTACGGGCCCGAGAACGCCGCGTGGTACCCCGACTTCGGACGGATCTTGTCCTCGTGGGGTTCGCCGATCGTGCGGAGCACCGGCGTGGGGGCGCCGAGCTCGATCTCGTCGACGTCGGACGGGTCGAGCCCGCGCGCCCGCAGCGCGAGCGCGGCGTCGACGCCCGCGTGGGTGAAGTGGTTGCACGGGTACGGCTTGAAGAAGATCCCCGGCAGTTCCCAGTGCTCGCCGAGCCGGTCGGTGAGGGCGCCGAGGTCGACCCGGTCGCCGCAGAACGCCTGCAGCAGCCCGAACCGTCCCTCCAGGACGGTCGGCGGGCCGGTGAGGCCGACGCGGGCGAGCCCGGCGGCGGTGACGGCGGCGTGCGCGGCCCAGCCGCAGTGCACCCGCTTGACGGTGCCGCCGGTGCGGTTGGCCTCGAGGATCCCCGACCCCATGCTGGCGGCGATGCCCATCGCGTCGGCGATCCCGGCGGCGTCCAGGCCGGACAGCATCGCGGCGGACGCGGCGGCGCCGACGGCCCCGCAGATCGCCGTGGCGTGCTGGCCGCGCTCGAAGAACACCGAGTTGCCGAGCTCGCGGTCGTACCCGGCCATGCCGATCCGGACCGTGATCTCGATGCCGACGGCGACCGCGTCGAGCAGCCGCGCGCCGGACGCGCCGTGCGCCTCGGCGGCGGCGAGCGCGGCGGGCACGACGGACGCCGACGGGTGCAGCACCGACGGCAGGTGGGTGTCGTCGAAGTCGAGGGAGTGCGCGAGGGTGCCGTTGAGCATCGCGGCGCTCGGCTCGGGCAGCCGGGCGGCGGTGCCGATCCCGGTGGCCCGGCCCGCGCCGCCCCATTCGGCGACGAGCGCCCCCACGGCGCGGGCCGGGGGCTCCCCGGTGGCGGCGAGGCTGTTGCCGAGCGCGTCCAGCACCCGGCGGGCCGCGTCGTCGCGCAGCCCGGCGGGCAGGCCCTCGGCCCGCACGCGGTCGGCGAGGGCGGCGAGCCGCTGGACGGGCGTCGCCGCGGTCCGCGTCGTGGTCACGCCGACTCCTTCTCGCCCGGCGCCGTCCCCTCGGAGACCGCCGCGAGCGGCCGCACCGGGGAGCCGGTGCCGCCCTTGATCCGCAGCGGGGCCAGCACGAACACGAACTCGTGCCGTCCCTCGGCGGCCAGGGCCTCCAGGTTCAGGTGCTCCATGATGAAGATGCCCGACTCGACGAGCAGGACCCGGTGGACGGGCAGGACGGCGTGGCCCGCGCCCGCCGCGATCTGCTCGTAGGCGGTGGTGTCGGCGCCGGTCGCGACGATCCGGCGGTCGGCGAGCCAGCGGGCCGCCTCGGGCGTCGCGCCGGGCACGCCGGTCTCCTTGCCCAGGTAGGCGGCGGTGTCGCCGAAGTTGCGCGCCCATCCGGTGCGGATCAGCGCGACGTCGCCCGCGCCGGGCTCGGCGCCCGCCCGCTTCGCGGCCAGGTCGAGGTCCTCGGCGGTCACGCCGTAGCCGGGCGGCAGGACGTCCACGCCGTGCACGGCGGCGACGTCCAGCAGCACGCCGCGGCGCAGCAGGCCGGGCAGGTTCTCGGCGCCGTGGCTGGTGAAGGCGCCGCCGCGCTGCGCCTCCGCCGCGTCGATCCCGCCGTGCAGCTCGCCGTCGTGGCTGACGTGCGACAGCGCGTCGATGTGGGTGCCGACGTGCCCGCCGGTCACGATGATCTCGTTGGCGGCGGAGCCGCCGTCCGGGCGCATCATGTCGCCGTGCCGCCGGATCAGCGTCATCCGGAAGCCGGGATGGTTCGGCGAGCACGGCATGCCGGTGAAGAACGGCTGGCCCAGCTCGATCAGCCGGACGCCGCCGGCGACCGCGGCGAGCAGCGGGTCGGGGGAGCTCATGGACGTGTTCCTTCCTTGGGGGCTGTTCCGGCGGCGGCTTTCGCGGCCTCGAGAATGGCGGTGGCGCGTTCCACGACGGCCTTGTCGACGAACCGGCCGTCCGCGTCGATCCACGCGGCGTCCGCGTCCGGCGCGTCGCCGCGCGCGGCGAGGCGGCCGGTCAGGTCGCGCGCCCAGGCGACGTCGGCCGGGTCGGGCGCGCACGCCTCGTGCACGACGGGGATCTGCGCGGGGTGGATCACCGACCGGCCGAAGAACCCGGCGCGCTGCCCGGCGCGTGTGTCGGCGGCGAGGCCGTCCAGGTCGCGGACGGCCGTCCAGACGCTCTGCGGCGGGCTCGGCAGCCCGGCGGCGCGGGCCGCCACGACGATCCGCGAGCGCGGCCAGGCCAGCGCGTCCCCGCCCGCCCGCAGGTCGGCGGACAGGTCGGCCTCGCCGAGCGAGATGCCCGCGACCAGCGGGTGCGCGGTGGCGAGGGCGAACGCCCGCTCGACGCCGAGGGCCGACTCGACGACGGGCAGGACGGGCGCTCCGAGGGCGTCGGCGACGCGGCGCAGCTCGTCCGGGTCCTCGCACTTGGGGATCCGGACGCCCGCGAGCGCGCCGGGGGACGCGGCGAGGGCCCGGACGTCCGCGTCGCCGTCGGCGGTCCCGGGCGCGTTGATCCGGACGTACGCCGGGCGGCCCTCGGCGAGGACGCCGACGACGGTGCGGCGCGCGTCCGCCTTCGCGGCGGGCGCCACGGCGTCCTCGAGGTCGAGGATCACCGCGTCGGCGGCGGAGCCGAGGGCCTTGGCGACGCGCTCGGGCCGGTCGCCGGGCACGTACAGCCACGTGCGGGGCGTCACCTGATCACGCCCTTCGCGCGCAGCTCGGCCAGCTCCGCCTCGCCGACCCCGTAGCGGCCGAGGATCTCGGCGGTGTGCGCGCCGAGCGGCGGGCCCGCCGACTCGATGCGGCCGGGCGTCCGCGACAGCCGGAACAGGACGTTCTGCATCTTCACCGGCCCGAGCTCGTCGTCGGGGACGGTCGCGATGGTGCCGAGCGCCTCGAACTGCGGGTCGGTCATGACGTCGGCGGCGGTGTAGATCGGCGCGACGGCGGCCTCGGCCTCCTCGAACGCCCGGACGACCTCGTCGCGGTCGCGTTCGGCGATCCACGAGCCGACGGCCTCGTCCAGTTCGTCCGCGTGCTTCGCGCGCTCCGCGCCGGTCGCGAACCACGGCTCGTCGATGAACTCGGGACGTCCGACGAGGCGCATCACCCGCTCGGCGATCGACTGGGCGCTGGTGGAGATCGCGACCCAGCCGCCGTCGCGGGTGCGGTAGGTGTTGCGCGGCGCGTTGTTGTGCGACCGGTTGCCGGTGCGGGCCTGCAGCTCGCCGAGCTGGTCGTAGGTGATGATCTGCGGGCCGAGCAGGGTGAGGATCGGCTCGATGATCGCCAGGTCGACGACCTGGCCCTCGCCGGTGGCCTCGCGCGCCCGCAGCGCCGTCATCACCGCATACGCTGTGGTCAGGGCGGCGATTCCGTCGGCGAGGCCGAACGGCGGCAGCGTCGGCGGCCCGTCCGGCTCACCGGTGATCGCGGCGAACCCGCTCATCGCCTCGGCGAGCGTCCCGAACCCGGGCCGCCGCGCGTACGGGCCGGTCTGCCCGAATCCCGTGACGCGGGCCAGCACGAGCCCGGGGTTGATCTTCTTCAGCTCGTCGTAGCCGAGGCCCCAGCGTTCCAGCGTCCCGGGCCGGAAGTTCTCGATCACCACGTCGGCGTCGGCGGCGAGCCGGCGGAACAGCTCCTGCCCCTCGGGGGAGCCGAGGTAGAGCGTGACCGCCTTCTTGTTGCGGCCGAGCATCTTCCACCACAGCCCGACGCCGTCGCGCTGCGCGCCGTGGCTGCGCACGGGGTCGCCCTTCGGGTGCTCGATCTTGACGACCTCGGCCCCGAAGTCGGCGAGCAGCGTCGCCGCGAGCGGCCCGGCGAAGAGCGTGGCCGCGTCGAGCACGCGGACTCCGGACAGGGCGTCGGTCATGGGCTACCGCCTTCGGTCGGAAATGTTTCCAGTGTGTTTCGCTTGGAGGAACGATAGTCGATGCGCGACCGGAACAATCCTCGGTCCCGATGTCCACAAGTTGGCACCGGTCGTCGAGTTCAGTCAAGTTTCACCTAGATATTGACCCGGCGACGTGACGGGTGCCACCATGGCGCATCGGTTGTCCGGCGTTTCTCCAAGCGGAACAAGAACGATCGCGGGGACGAACGGCGCCGGACACGTTGGGCGGGAGAGGTGAATGTCGGCTCGAAAGCTCGTCGCCGGGCTCGGCGCCTGCGCGGTCCTGCTGGCCGCCGCGGGCTGCGGCGGCTCGGCGCCCTCCGGCGCCGCCGGCGCGGCGGCCGGACGCGACCAGGGGCCCGTCAAGATCGGCGCCCTGCATCCGGTCAGCGGCGCCTACGCGGTGGACGGCCAGCAGATGCGGCGCGGCGCGCGGATGGCCGTGGAGGCGATCAACGCGAACGGGGGGATCAAGGCGCTCGGCGGCCGCAAGGTCGAACTGGTCACCGGTGACACCCAGGGCAAGGCCGAGGTCGGCCAGAGCGAGGCCCAGCGGGTGATCTCCGAGGGCGCCGTCGGGCTCGTCGGCACCTACCAGAGCGCCGTCAGCACGAACGTCGCGGTCGTCGCCGAGCGCAACGAGGTCCCGTTCGTCATGGACGTCACCGCGTCGGACGAGATCTTCGCGCACGGCTACGACTACTCGTTCCGTGTCCAGCCCGGCAGCAAGGTCATCTCGGTGGCCGCCGCGAAGTACCTGAAGGAGGTCTCGCAGCGGGCCGGAAAGCCGGTGAAGAAGGTCGCGTTCCTGCACGAGCAGAGCGACTTCGGCAGCGGCGCCGCCGAGGCGTTCGCCGCCGCGGCGGAGGACCTCGGGATCGAGGTCGACCCGGTCATCAGCTACGACGCCGCGACCGTCTCCGACCTCACCGCGCAGGTCACGCAGGTCAAGGCGGCCGGCGCGGACGTGCTGGCGATCGCCGGCTACTACCGCGACGGGCTGCTCGCCGCGAAGGCCATCAACGCGGTCAAGCCCGACCTGAACGCCGTGTGGGGCGTCTCGAACGGCGCGTTCGACCAGCCCAAGTTCGTCACCGACGTCGGCGCCCTCGGCGAGCGGTACTTCAGCACCAACTACCACTTCGACGCGCAGGACCCGCAGACGCGGAAGCTGCGCGCCGAGTACGAGCGGCGCTACGGCGCCCCCATGCGCACGGGCGCGGTCCTCGCCTACGACGCGGTCCAGGTGATCGCGGCGGGCGTGGAGCGCGCGGGCGGCACCGACCCGGTGAAGGTCCGCGACGCCATCGCGGCCTCCAAGGTCGAGCCCCTCACGGTCGGGTCGGGCCCGATCTCCTTCGCCCCCAACGGAGACAACGAGAACGCCCTCCCGGTTCTCATGCAGGTCCAGAACGGCAAGGTCGTGCAGGTCTATCCGCAGGAGAAGGCCGAGGCCGAACCCAACTACTCGGTGACGTGGCGGTCATGAGCGACATCAAGAACGGCGGGGCGGCACCCGCCCTGAACCCCGCAACCCCCGAATCGGCGTGGCGGCGCCTCGCACAGGCCGACGGGACCGGCGCCCTGCTGCGGCGCGCGGGCCTCGTCGGCGGGCTGGCGGCGGTCGCGATCGCGATCGCGCTGCTCAAGTCCGGCAGCGGCCTGGTCGTCTGGCAGTCGGTGGTCACCGGCCTGCTGATGGGCGGGCTGTACGGGCTCATCGCGATGGGCCTCACGCTGATCTTCGGCGTGCTGGACATCGTCAACTTCGCGCACGGCGCCCTGCTGGCCATCGCGATGTTCATCGCGTTCGGCGTCGTCCAGGGCACCGGCGTCCACCCCTACCTCACGCTGCTGGTGGCGGTGCCGGCGCTCTTCCTCATCGGCGCCGCGGTCCACCGCGGCCTGCTGTCCGGGACGGGCGGCGCGTCGCTGGAGAACCAGCTCCTCATCACCCTCGGGCTGTCGCTGCTGCTGGAGAACGGCCTGCTGATGTTCTTCGGCGCCGAGCCCAAGAACGTCTCGTTGCCCGGCGACTTCCAGTTCTCCCTCTTCGGCGCGGTCGTCGCCGGAGGCCGGCTGTACG
Source organism: Spirillospora sp. NPDC052242 (assembly GCF_040679555.1). Lineage (NCBI taxonomy): Bacteria > Bacillati > Actinomycetota > Actinomycetes > Streptosporangiales > Thermomonosporaceae > Spirillospora > Spirillospora sp. NPDC052242. Next base: position 64,936 of record NZ_JBFAUZ010000044.1, on the reverse strand, counting down.
CGTTCGTCGGGGCGCTGCTCATCGGCGGGCTGCTGTTCTGGCTGCTGCGCCGCACCCGCTTCGGGACGGCGATCCGCGCGGTCGCCGCGAACGGGCAGGGCGCCGAACTCGTCGGGCTGAACGTCCGGCGCATCCACACCCTCACGTTCGCGATCGGGACGGCCTGCGCCGGCGCCGCCGCCGTCCTGGCCGCCCCGCTCGTCACCGTGACGCCCACGCTCGGCGAGCAGTTCAACATCACCGCGTTCGTCGTGGTGGTCCTCGGCGGCATGGGCAACGTCGCGGGCGCGCTCGTCGGCGGCCTGCTCATCGGGCTCGTCGAGCAGCTCACCACGATCTACATGGACGGCCAGAGCTCGCTGCTCGGCGTGTTCGTCGTCTTCCTGGTCGTGCTGTTCCTGCGGCCCCAGGGTCTGTTCGGGAGGCGCGCATGACCGGCATCACCATCACCGGGGGGCGGGACGCGACCGCGGCCCGCACCGCCAAGGCGCCGCCGCTGCGGCCGCAGAACCGGCAGCTCGTCGTCCTCGGGGTGCTGCTGCTCGCCGCGATCCCGCTGCCGCTGCTGCTGCCGTCCGCGCAGGGCGCCGTCGCCGTCCGCATCCTGATCTTCACGATCATGGCGATCGGCTGGAACACCATGAGCGGCTTCGGCGGCATGTTCAGCTTCGGGCACGCCGCGTTCTTCGGCCTCGGCGCCTACACCAGCGCCTACCTCCTGGTGAACCACGGCGTCTCGCCCTGGATCGGGATGCTCGCCGGGATGGCCGTCGCCGCGTCCGCCGCGGTGATCATCGGCTACTTCGCGTTCCGGTACAAGCTGCAGGGCGCCTACTTCGCGCTGGCGACGTTCGCGTTCGCCGAAATGCTGCGGCTGATCGTCACCACCAGCGAGTTCACCAACAAGGCCGTCGGGTTCTCGATCCCGCTGATCGACGGCTCCTCGCTGTGGAAGATCCAGTTCCCGGCGGACTCGCCCGCCTACTTCTGGGTCGCGCTCGCCCTCGCCGGCGTCGCCGCCCTGGTCAGCATCCTCTTCGTGCACTCGCGAACCGGACGGTACGTCACCGCGATCCGCGACGACGAGCTGGCGGCCGCGTCGCTCGGCACCCCGGTGATGCGCTACAAGCTGATCACCGTGGCGCTGTCCGCCGCGATCACCGCGGTCGCCGGGGCGTTCTACACGCAGTACTACCTGTTCGTGAACCCCGAGCTGGCGTTCGGCTCGTCGGTGTCGGTCCAGGCGATCGCCACCGTCGTGATCGGCGGGATCGGGACGATCTGGGGCCCGGTCGTCGGCGCGGTCATCGTCGGCTCGCTGTCCGATGTCACCGCCACGCTCCTGCGCACCCCGCCGGAGTTCCTGGGCTTCCTGCAGGGCCGCAGCGGCCTCGACGTCGCGCTGTACGCGGTCCTGCTGATCGTGATCGTCCGGGTGCTGCCCAAGGGCATCGTCGGCACGCTGACCTCGAAGATCTCGGCGAGGAGGAGACGATGACCATTCTCGAGGCGACCGGCGTCGGCAAGGACTTCCGGGGCCTGCGGGCCCTGTCCGACGTGGACTTCCGCGTCGACCAGGGCGAGATCCTCGGCATCATCGGCCCGAACGGCGCGGGCAAGACCACCCTGTTCAACGTCGTGTGCGGCGCCCTCGCGCCCGACACCGGCCGCGTCACGCTGAGCGGCGAGGACATCACCGGCGCGAAGCCGCACCGCATCGCCCGCGCGGGCATGGTCCGGACGTTCCAGCTCATGCGCCCGTTCGCGAGCATGACCGTGCAGGAGAACGTCGCCCTCGCCGCCCAGCACCGGCACCGGTCAGCCCGCCGGCTCCGCGACGCGTCCATGGAGATCGCCGAGCGGGTCGGCCTCGGCGACTGGGCGCACCGGCCCGCGACCGAGCTGCCCACGGCCGGGCTCAAGCGCCTCGAACTCGCCCGCGCCCTCGCGATGCGGCCGCGCGTGCTGCTCCTCGACGAGGTGCTCGCGGGGCTGGTGCCGTCCGAACGCGAGCCCGTCCTGGACCTCCTGGCGGACCTGCGCGAGAAGGACGGCACGACCCTGCTGTTCATCGAGCACATCATGGCGGCGGTGATGCGGCTGTCGGACCGCGTCCTCGTCCTCGACCAGGGCACGGTGCTCGCCACCGGCTCGGCCGAGGAGGTCACCTCCGACCCCCGCGTGATCGAGGCCTACCTCGGAGAGGAGCCCGGCGATGCTGAAGCTTGAGCGGGTCTGCTGCGGCTACGGCCGCATGCAGATCCTGCACGACGTCGACCTGCACCTGGACGAGGGCGAGATCGTCGCGCTCGTCGGCGCGAACGGCGCGGGCAAGACCACCACGCTGCGCGCCGTCTGCGGGCAGCTCCGGCCCGGCTCCGGGACGATCACGTTCGACGGGAGGTCGACCCTCGGGCGCCGCCCCGACGAGCTCGTCCGGGACGGCCTCGTGCACGTCCCCGAGGACCGCGCCCTGTTCGGCACCCTCACCGTCGAGGAGAACCTCCGCATGGGCGCCTGGACCCGCACCTCCGACGAGTGCGAGGAGTCCATGCGCGAGGTGTTCGACCTCTTCCCCGTGCTGGCCGAACGCCGCCAGCAGGTCGCGCAGACCTTCAGCGGCGGCCAGCAGCAGATGCTCGCGATCGCCCGCGCGCTGATGGCCCGCCCCCGGCTGCTCATGCTGGACGAGCCGTCCACGGGCCTGTCGCCCAAGCTGACGTGGACGATGCTCGACGCGGTCAAGCGCATCCGCGACACCGGCGTCGCGGTCCTGCTGGTGGAGCAGAACGCCAAGCAGGCGCTCGGCATCGCCGACCGCGCGTACGTGATGGAGAGCGGCGCCACCGTCCTGCACGGCACCGGCGCCGAGCTGGCCGGCTCCGCCGAGGTGAGGAAGGCGTACCTGGGACTGTGACGGACGTGGACACGAAGGCCCGCGCGCGGGAGGCCACCGCGCGGCTGGGGGAGTGGGTCGCCGGGCTCGGCGCCGCGGACGTGCCCGAGCCGGTCGCGGCGCGGCTGTCGCTCGTCCTGCTCGACACGCTCGGCGTCACCGCGCTGGGCGCCGCGCTGGACGAGCAGCGGGCGCTCCGCGCCGCCTGGAACGCTCCAGCCGGGCCCGCCCCGCTGATCGGCGGCGGCCGGTCGGCGACCGTGGACGCCGCCGCCTGGCTGAACGCGAACGCGCTGGTCGCGCTCGAGCTGGACGAGGGCAACAAGTACGCCAAGGGGCACCCGGCGGCGCACGGCTTCCCGGCCGTCCTGGCGCTGGCCGCCGAGCAGGACGCGTCCGGCGCCGACACGGCCGCCGCGCTGCTGGCGGCCTACGAGGTCGCCGCCCGGTTCGGCCGCGCCGCCCGGCTCCGCGCGGGCGCCCACCCGCACGGCAACTGGGGCGTCGCGGGCGCCGCCGCCGGCTGCGCGCGGCTGCTCGGCCTGGACGCGGACGCGACGGCCGCCGCGATCGACGCGGGCGCGGGCCTGCCGATCGCCGGGCACTTCGCGTCCGCGACCGACGGCAACCCGGTCCGGAACGCGTGGATGGGCGCGTCGAACGTTTCGGGCCTCGCGGCCGCCCGCATGGCGGCGGCCGGGATCGCCCGCAACACCGGCACGGCCGCCCTGACGCTCGGCGGCCTGCTCGGCGACCTCGACCCCGGCGAGCTGACCGGCGGGCTCGGCGAGCGCTGGGACGTCACGCGCGGCTACTTCAAGCGGCACGCGTCCTGCTCGTTCACCCACCCGGCCGCCGACGCCGCCCTCGACCTGCGCGGCGACCTCGACCCGTCCCGGATCACGGCGGTTTTGGTGGAGACGCACGCGCTCGGCGCGGGCCTCGCGTCCGCCGAGTGGGACAACCGGCTGTCGGCGATGTTCTCCACCCCGTTCGCCGTCGCCGCCGCGCTGCTGGACGGCGAGGTCGGCCCCGGCGCGTCCGGCCCCGGCCGGATCGACGACCCGGCCCTGCGCGGGCTCGCCCGCCGCGTCCGGGTGGTCGCCGCCGACGACCTGACCGCGCGCCTGCCCGACGAGCGCCCCGCCCGCGTGACCGTCGAGCTGGACGACGGCACGGCGATCGTCCGCGAGGCGCCGAACCCCGTCGGGGACGCCGACCACCGACCCCTGGACGAGCGCGACGTCGTGCGGCTGCTGCACCGGTGGCTGCCCGGCGGGTCCGCGCTGATCGACCGGGCCGCCGGGTTCGCCCGCGACCTGCCGACCCTGCCGCGCGTCGGCGCGCCCCTGCGCGGGCTCGCCGGCGCGGCCGACGGCGACGAGAACCGAAGTGAGGAGATGAGCGGATGCGCGCCCTCGCGGTGACGCCGATCCATCTGCCACCGGACGAGATCCGGCGGCGGCAGGCCCGCTACGACCGGCTGGCCCCGCCCGGCCTGACGGTCGAGCTGCGCGACGTCGGCCCCGCGGCGCCCCCGTCCCTGGAGGACGAGGCGTCCGTGCGGGCGTCCGAGAGCGCGGTGGCGGCCGCCCTCGCCGAGGCCGGGGACGGCTTCGACCTCGCCTTCCCCGACTGCGTGCTCGACCCGGCCGTCCCGGACGGCCCGGCGGGCCCGGACGGCGGCGTGCCGGTGAACGGCCTGCTCAAGCTGAGTAGTATGCACCTCTCTGCGCTGAACATCCGGTTCGGTGCGGTGGTGCGGAACGAGGCGATCGGGGCGGAGCTGGACCGGCGCCTGCGGGCCTACGGCCTCGCCGGGAACCTCGCCGGGATCGCGATCCTCGCGCTGCCGTTCGACGCGATCGCCGACACGGCCGCCTGGAACGCCGCGCTCGGCGACGCCGTCGCCGTCCTGGCGAAGGCCGGGGCGACCGCGGTGATCAACGGCTGCTCGGCCGTGGACGTCGAGGACGCGACCCTGGCGGCCGCCGTCGTCGACCCGACGGCCCTCGCGCTGCGCCTCCTCGTCGCCCGCGCCGAGGCGGACGCGGCGGTCTCCGGAAGGAGCGCGACATGACCGACGGCTCCCCGCACATCGCGGTCCCCGCCGCCGTCGGCGGCCTCGCGGCGACCGGTGCGGCCTCGGAAGGGAACGCGGCATGAGCGACGGACCCGATCTCGTCGTCGCGGGCGCCGGCGGCGGCCTCGCCGGGGCCCTGCGCGCCGCCGAACTCGGCATGAACGTGCTCGTGATCGAGGCCGACGAGCACTTCCGGCGCGGCAACAACACCTCCATGTCGACCGCGATGTTCCCCGGCGCCGGTTCGCGCTGGCAGCGGGACGCGGGCATCGACGACTCCCCGGACCGGTTCGTCGCCGACATCGACGCCAAGACCGGCGGGACGGCCGACGCGCGGCTCGCCCGCACGCTCGCCGAGGTCAGCGCGCCGCTCGTCGAGTGGCTCGCCGACTCGGTGGAGCTGCCGCTGTCGCTGGTCACCGACTTCAACTACCCGGGCCACGCGGTCCCGCGCTGCCACTCCGTCCCCGGCCGGCACGGCTCAAGCGTGATCGACCACCTGACCCGCCGCGCCCGCGCGCACCCGGACATCGACCTGCTCGTCCCCGCCCGGCTCGCCGACGTCGCGACCGGCCCGGACGGCGCCGTCCGCGCGGCGGTCGTCCAGTACCCGGACGGGACGCGCGAGGAGATCCCGACGCGCGCGGTGCTGCTCGCGACCAACGGGTACGGCGCCGACCGCGGCCTCGTGGAACGCCACCTCCCGGAGATCGCGGGCGCCCTCTACCACGGCGGCGAGCACTCGCGCGGGGACGCGCTGCGGATCGGCGGCGGGCTCGGCGCGGCCACCGGCTACCTGGACGCCTACCAGGGCCACGGGGCCGTCGCCCCCGGCGCGGGCACCCTCGTCGGCTGGGCGACGATCATCCACGGCGGGTTCATCGTGGACGCCGGCGGGCGCCGGTTCGGCAACGAGACCCGCGGCTACTCCGAGTACGCCGCCGAGCTCGCCGCCCGCCCGGGCGCCACCGGCTGGATCGTCCTCGACAAGACGGTCCACGACCAGTGCAGCGCGTTCCAGGACTTCCGCGACACCGTCGAGTCGGGTGTGCTGGTGTGGGCCGACGACGCGGCGGGCCTCGCCGCGGCGGCCGGCCTGCCCGCGGACGCCCTCGCCGACGAACTCGCCCGCACGGCCGCCGTCGCGCGCGGCGAGACCCCCGACGCCCACGGGCGCACGAACTGGGAACGCCCGCTCGAACCCCCGTACGCCGCCGTCCGCGTCGTCCCGGCCCTGTTCCACACCCAGGGCGGCCTGATCGTGAACGAGGACGCGGCCGTCGTCCGTCCGGACGACACCCCTATCCCGGGCCTGTACGCGTCGGGCGGCGCGGCGGCCGGGATCTCCGGGCACGGCGCCGCCGGCTACCTGCCCGGCAACGGCCTGCTGCCCGCGTTCGGGCTCGCGTACCTGGCGGCCGGCGCCGCCGCGCGCGGGCGCACCGCTCCCACCCCGCACACCGAAGGAGAATGAGATGGCCACGACCGAACTGCTGATCAAGAACGTGCGGGTGGTCCGTCCCGACGCCGCCGACGGCACCGAGCCCGAAACCCTCGACATCGCCGTGAACGACGGCAAGATCGTCCGGCTCGCCCCGGACCTGCCGGACGACGACGCCGCGACGGTGGTCGACGGCGGCGGCCTGCTGGCGTTCCCCGGCGTGGTGGACGCCCACCAGCACTGGGGCATCTACAACGAGCTGGCCGCCGACACCCGCACCGAGAGCCGCGCGAGCGCGCAGGGCGGCGTCACCACGTCGCTGACCTACATGCGGACCGGCCAGTACTACCTGAACAAGGGAGGCCCCTACCGGGAGTTCTTCCCCGAGGTGCTGGCCGCCTCCCAGGGCAACGCCTACGTCGACTACGCGTTCCACCTGGCGCCGATGATGGCGCAGCACATCGACGAGATCCCCTACCTCGTCGATGAGCACGGCGTCACCTCGTTCAAGATCTTCATGTTCTACGGCAGCCACGGGCTGCACGGCCGCTCCACCGGCCAGAGCGACTTCCTGATGACGCCGCCGGACGAGCGCTACGACATCGCGCACTTCGAGTTCGTCATGCGCGGGATCCAGAAGGCCCGCGAGCGGCTGTCCGACTACGCCGACCACATCTCCCTCTCGCTGCACTGCGAGACCGCCGAGATCATGACGGCGTACACCAAGCTCGTCGAGCAGGACGGCTCCCTCACCGGCCTGCGCGCCTACAGCGCGTCCCGCCCGCCGCACTCCGAGGGCCTCGCGGTCACGATCGCGTCCTACCTCGCGCACGAGACGGGCCTGCCGAACATCAACCTGCTGCACCTCTCCTCGGAGAAGGCGCTGTCGGCCGCCCTCACCATGAAGGCCGCCTTCCCGCACGTCGACTTCCGCCGCGAGGTCACCATCGGGCACCTGCTCGCCGACGTCGACACCGCGCACGGCCTCGGCGGCAAGGTCAACCCGCCGCTGCGCGAGCGCGACGACGTCGAGGCCCTCTGGCGGCACGTCCTGGCGGGCGAGGTCGACTGGGTGGTCAGCGACCACGCCTGCTGCAAGGACGAGATGAAGTTCGGCGCCGACCGCGACGACATTTTCCTCGCCAAGTCCGGCTTCGGCGGCGCCGAGTACCTGCTGCCCGGCCTCGTCGGCGAGGGCACCAAGCGGGGCCTGTCCCTCCAGCAGGTCGCGCGGCTCACCTCGTGGAACCCGGCCCGCCGCTACGGCCTCGTGAACAAGGGCACGATCGCCGAGGGCTACGACGCCGACATCGCCCTCGTCGACCCCGACGTGTCCTGGACGGTCCGCGCCGCCGACTCCGAGTCCACGCAGGAGTACACGCCGTTCGAGGGCTTCGCGATGACCGCGAAGGTCACCGACACGTTCGTCCGCGGCAACCGCGTCTACACGGGCGGGAAGGTCGTCGGGGACCCCGTCGGCCGGTACGTCCCGCGCGGCCGATGAGGTTCCCTAGGATCTTCGCGTGACCAACCAGACCGCCGCACCGCCCGCCGGCGGCACCGAGGTGGCGGGCCGCGTCGCCGACGTCCTGCTGCTGTTCGCCGGCGGGCCCGAGTACCTCGGCGTCAGCGCGATCAGCCGGGAACTCGGCATCTCCAAGGCCGTGGTGCACCGCATCCTGCAGTCGCTGCTGTCGCGGGAGATGCTGGAGACCGACCCGGGCACCGCCCGGTACCGGCTCGGGCCCGCCGCCGTCGCGCTGGGCGTGAGCGCGCTGCGCCGCTTCAACATCCGCAACGCCGCGGCGCCCGCGCTGCGCAGGCTGCGGGACGAGACGGGCGAGACGACGACGCTGTCGGGGCTCGTCGGCGACGAGCGGGTCTACCTCGACCAGTTCGAGAGCCCGCACGAGGTCAAGATGACGGTCGAGGTCGGGCGCCGGTTCCCGCTGCACGCGGGCTCGTCGAGCCGGGTGATCCTGGCGTTCCTGCCCGAGGAGCGGCGCGAGGCGGTCCTCGCCCGCCCCCTCGCCGCCCTCACCGACCGGACGGTCACCGACGAGGCGGTCCTGCGCGACCGCCTCGCCGAGGCCGCCCGCGAGGGCGTCGCGGTCTCCCTCGGCGAGCGCCAGGCCGACGCCGGCTCGGTCGCGGCGCCGCTGTTCGGCCCGGACGGCGCCGTCCACGGCGCGATCAGCGTCTGCGGCCCGCGCCACCGCTTCACCCCCGAGGCCGTCGACCGCTACCGCGTCCTCGTCCGCGACGCCGCCGACGAGATCACCCGCAACTGGACGACGCACCGCTAGACCGTCCGGCAGCGGACGGTCGGCCGGTTCGCCTCGACCGCGCGGACACGACGCCGAGCGCCGCCACGAGGGGGCGCCCGGCGGGGCCCTACCGCAGGGCCAGCGGCAGCCGGACGGCCGGAGGCAGGGGCGCCGGGACGAAGTTCGCCCGGAACGACTGGAGCATCAGGGCCGCGAAGCGGCGGGACACGGCCGCCCGCATCGCGGGGGACTCGGCGCGGATGCCGTTGTTCGCCATCATCGCGAGGACCATGTCCTCCAGCACGAAGTCGGCGCGCAGCTCGCCCGCCCGCTGTGCGCGGCGGATCAGTTCGAGCAGCCCGCGGACCGCGCGATCACGGTCGGCGCTGAAGTCGACCGTCCGGGGGAGCTGCGCGACGAACGCGTGGAACCCCCGGTCCAGGGCGTGCGCCTCCAGGAGCTTCTCGATCACCAGGCTGAAGCCGCGCCAGGGATCGTCCGCCGCCAGGCCCTCCTCGACGATGGCCGAGCACACGGCCAGCTCCTCGGAGAACGCCTCTGCGAAGAGGGCCTCCTTGGTCGGGAAGCGCCGGTACACGGTCGCGGCGCTCACCTCCGCGCGCCGGGCGATCTCCCGGACCGGCACGTCGGCGCCCTCTGCGGCGAACGCCGCGCGGGCCGCCGCGAGGATGCGGACCCGGTTGTCGACGGCGTCCGAACGCAGCTTCCGACTCACTTCGGCCGTCACGACTCTCACTTTAGTCAACCGGCCGCGAGCCCTCTTTACGGTGCGGCTCATGAGAGCTGTTCAGTTTTCCCAGTACGGACCGCCCGGCGTCGTGCACGTGGCCGAGGTCGAGGAACCGCACGCGGGGCCGGGAGAGGTCCGCATCGCCGTCCGGGCGTCCGGACTCGCGACGGGCGAGGTCTCCCTCCGCTCCGGGGCGCTGCGCGACGCGGTGCCCGCCGCCTTCCCGTGGCGCACCGGAGCCGAGGCCGCGGGCGTGGTGGACGAACTCGGCGAGAGCGTCACCGGAGCCGCCGTCGGCGACGAAGTGTTCGGCCTGACCTCCATGGCCGCCCGCGGCGCCAACGCCGACCACGCCGTCCTGGCCGCGTGGGCGCCCAAGCCCGCATCGTGGAGCTGGGCGGAGGCGGGCGGCGCCGCGGGCGGCGTCGAGACCGCCACCCGGGTCCTCGACCGGCTCGCGGTCCGCGCGGGGCACACGGTGCTGGTGCAGGGCGCGGCCGGGGGCACGGGGACGATCGCCGTGCAGCTGGCGGCCGCCCGCGGGGCCCGCGTCATCGGGACGGCGAGCGCCCGCAACCACGACTTCCTGCGATCGCTCGGCGCGGAGCCGACGGCGTACGGGCCCGGTCTGGTCGATCGGGTCCGGGCGCTGGCGCCGGAGGGGATCGACGCGGTGGTCGACTGCGCGGGCGGGGCGCTGCCGGACCTGGTTGCCGCCGCCGGGGACCCGGCGCGCGTGGTGACGATCGCCCCCGATCCCGCCGCGGCGGCCCATGGCGTCCACATGTCGCACACCGCGCCGTCCGGCGGCGCGGACGGGACCCTGGGCGGCGCCGACCCGCAGGCGCTGCACGGCCTCCGGACCGCGGCCGACCTCGCCGCCGCGGGGCGGCTGCGGGTGCCGGTCGCGGCGGCGTTCCCGCTCGCCGAGGCCGCCGCCGCCCACGAGCTGAGCGAGACCCGCCACGCCCGGGGGAAGATCGTCCTGGTGAACTGACGCCCCGGCCCGGCGAGGCGCCGCCTACGGCGCCTCGCCGGGCCTCGCGATGCGCTCCAGCCAGCGCATGAGCAGAGCGGCCTCGGCCGGCTCGAGGGCGTCGGTGCCGAGGAGTTCGAGCTGCGCGCGGAAACGCAGCGCCGTGGTGCGCAGGGGAGCCTCCTCCGCCGGCGCGGTCGCCGCGGTGAGCACGTGGGAGAAGACGGCGTCGCGCATCCCGTGCGACAGCGCCGGGTCGTCGAACCGCTCCGGCCGGGCGATGTGGTCGAGGGCGATCCCGACGTTCGCGGACAGGATCAGCCGCGCCGCCGTCCGCGGCGCGGCCCGCAGCGCGCCCGCCGCCGCGCACCGGACGAGCGTCGCCTCGAGCAGGTCGAACACGCGGTCCGCGGCCGTCGAGCGGGACCAGGGCCGCGGAGTGAACATCAGCCGGTAGAGGGCCGGGTTCTCCCGCGCGAACGCCATGTGGCCGTCCCAGCCGGCGTGCAGGTCGGCCACTGGGTCGCCCGTGCGCTCCTGGGCGTCCTTGAGCGCCGCGTAGCGCTCGTATCCGTGGTCGGCGACGGCGTCGAGGAGCCCGCGCTTGTCGCCGAACAGCCGGTAGAGCACGGGCTGGGTCACCCCGACCGCCTCGCAGACCGCGCGCGTGGCGACGTCCCCGTCCGCGGACGTCGCCAGCTGCCGTTCCGCGGCCTCGATCATCGTCGCGCGGAGCGCGTGCGGATCCGTCATGAAATCAATGATACGGGCTGACGGTAGCGATGATAACGAAAGGGTGGTACCGTCGTTCGTAACGGCGATACCAAGTATCGATATCACTGATAGCAGGGGGCTTTCATGAGCGAGCAGCGCGTGGCCGTCGTCAGCGGCGGCTCCCGGGGGATCGGCAGGGCGATCGCGACGAAGCTGGCGGCCCGCGGCGCCGCGGTCGTCGTCGGGTACCAGGGGGCGGCCGCGGCCGCGGGCGAGGTGGTCGACGCGATCGCCGCGGCCGGCGGACGGGCGATCGCCGCACAGGCCGACGTGGCGGACGAGGCGGCGGTGGCGGCGATGTTCGACGCCGCGGAGGAGGCGTTCGGCGGGATCGACGTCGTCGTCAACTCGGCCGGGCGGATGAGCCTGTCCCCGATCGCCGACCTCGACCTCGACGAGCTGGACGCCCTGCACCGCACCAACATCCGCGGCGCCTTCGTCATGGCCCGGGAGGCCGCGCGCCGCGTGCGGGGCGGAGGCGCGATCGTCAACCTGTCCACCTCGGTGGTGGGGCTTCAGTTCCCCGGTTACGGGGCGTACGTCGCGAGCAAGGGGGCGGTCGAGGCGATGACGCTCGTGCTGGCCCGCGAACTCCGCGGGCGCGACGTGACGGTGAACGCGGTCGCGCCCGGCCCGACCGCCACCGACCTGTTCCTGGAGGGCAAGGACGAGGCCACGATCGAGCGGCTCGCCCAGCAGCCCCCGCTGGAGCGGCTCGGCACCCCCGACGACATCGCCGAGGTCGTCGCCTTCCTGGCCGGCCCCGAGGGCCACTGGGTCAACGGGCAGGTCGTCCGCGCCAACGGCGGGATCATCTGACGATCGCCGCCGCGGACGCCGTCATCGGCGCGTCCACCTCCTCACGAACCACCACGAAGGGAAACGTCATGCCGTTCGCCAACCTCAAAGTCCCCGCCGAGACCCTGACGCCCGAGTCCAAGAAGAAGCTCATCGATGCCGTCACCGACGCCTACGCCGACGTGTACGGCGAGCGCGCGCGGGCGACCACGCTCGTGCTGGTGGAGGAGGTCCCCGACGGCGGCTGGGGCCTCGGCGGCGACGTCCTCACCGCGGAGATGCTCGGCCGGAGCTGAGCCGGGTCAGCGCAGCAGGACGGCCGCGGCGGTGATCAGCAGCCCCGCGCCGACCGCCAGGAGGACGGGCGCGAGCGCGAGCTGCGCGCGAAGGCCGCCGGGACGGTCGGCGGTGCCCTCCGGATCGGCCGGATCGTAGACGACCGGGATCCGTCGGCCGGCGCCCCGCCGCCACGCGGTCGACACCGAGCCGGCCGCCTGGACGGTCCGGCCGTCCTCGGCCGTGAAGCGGAACACCGGCGCGTACGTCGGGGACTCGCCGGGCGAGGCGATCTTCCGGTGCCCCACGATGACGCCGGTCGTCCGCCGCCACCGGCCCCGCATGCGCGCCCGCTCGCGCAGGACGGCCCCGGCGCACCCCAGGGCGGCCGCGCCGGGGAGAGCGCAGAAGGCGGCGACGAGGAGGTCCATCGCCGCCCGATCCTGGCGCCGCCCGGTGTCCGGCGCCCGCCGCCGCCGGCGACCGGGAGGCGAACCTCCGGTGACCTCTCGGTGGTGGTGCGGGCGGGCGCCCGCGGCCGTCGCGAGCGCCCGCCCGGGACGGGACGTCAGTGTTCCGGGCGCTCGAGGGCGACCCTGGGCAGGACGCGGGCGAGGGGAGCGGGGAGCCACCAGGCGCGGTCGCCCAGCAGGCGCATGATCGCCGGGACGATCAGGCAGCGGATCACGACCGCGTCGAGGAGGACGGCGACGGCGAGGCCGAGGCCGAACTGCTGGAGCATCCGGTCGGGGCTGAGGACGAACGCGCCGAACACCACGATCATGATGGCGCCGGCCGCCGTGATGACCTTGCCGGTGGCGGCGAGGCCCTCGCGGACCGCGTGCGCCGAGTCGCGGGTGCGTTCCCACTCCTCGTGCATGCGGGACACGAGGAACACCTCGTAGTCCATCGACAGCCCGAACACGATCGCGAAGATCATCACCGGGATGAAGGACTCGATCGGGCCCGGCGGGACGCCGAACCGGCCGTCCTGGAAGACGAGCGTGATCGCGCCGAGCGCGGCGGCGATCGACAGCAGGTTCAGCGCCGCCGCCTTGAGCGGGATCAGCAGCGACCGGAACACCACCATGAGCAGCAGGGCCGACAGCCCGACGACGACGGCGACGAACAGCGGCATCCGGTCGGCGACGGAGTCGGCGAAGTCCTGCGCGGCGGCCGTCGGGCCGCCGACGAGGTACTCGGCGCCGGTGCGGTCCGCGAGGGACGGCAGGACGTCGTCGCGGAGGTCGTGGACCAGGTCGGCCGTCCTCTCGTCCTGCGGGGACGTCTCCGGGTAGGCGATCACGGTGTGGGCCCGGCCGTCGGCGGAGGGGAACGCCGGGCTCGCCGAGGCGATGCCGGGGGCGTCCCGCAGCGTCTCGCTCAGGTTCGCGGGCGCGCCCTCGGTGACCACGATCAGCGGCCCGTTGAAGCCGGGGCCGAAGCCCTCGGCGAGCAGGTCGTACGCCTGGCGGCTGGTGCTCGCGGCGGCGCCGTTGCCCGCGTCGGCGAAGCCGAGCCGCATGTCGAGCGCGGGCGCCGACAGCCCCAGCAGGAGGACGACCGGGATCAGCAGCGCGGGCCACGGGCGGCGCTGCACGGCCGCGCCGAGCCGCCGCCACCGCTCGTCCCGGACCTTGTGCGCCCGCTTGCGGACGTGCCGCTGGATGCGGCCGCCGAACACGGCGAGGAGCGCGGGCAGCATCGTCAGCGCGGCCGCCATCGTCATCAGGACGGTCAGCGCGACGGCGAGCGCCACGCCCTGCAGGGCGCCGAGGCCGAGGACGATCAGGCCGAGCAGCGCGATGATCACGGTGCAGCCGGCGAAGAAGACGGTGCGCCCGGCGGCGTCGAGGGCGGTGCGGGTCGCGGCGGCGGGGTCGGCGCCGCGGATCAGCTCGTGCCGGAACCGGTAGAAGATCAGCAGCGCGTAGTCGACGCCGACGCCGAGCCCGATCAGCATCATGATCGGCGGGGTGAAGTCGGCGACGGTGAACACGTGCGAGGCCAGCGCGATCAGCCCGACCGCGCCGCCGACCGCGAACAGCGCGGTGGCCAGCGGCAGCGCCGCCGCGACGAGGGAGCCGAACAGGAACACGAGGATCACCAGGGCGGCGAGCATCCCGGCGCCCTCGGCGGCGCCGCCCCCGCCCTCCTCGGCGCCCCGGACCGGATCGCCGCCGAGCTCGATCCGCAGCCCGTCGCCCGCGGCGCCCTGCGCCGTCTCCATGATCTCGGTGACGTGCTCCTTCGGGACGTCCTCGGCCGAGCCGTCGAGGGTGACGGCCGCGTACCCGATCGTCCCGTCCTCGCTGAGGCCCCCGCCGCCGCGCGGGTCGAACGGGCCGCCGACTTCGGCGACGCTCGGCAGTCCCCGGATCTCGTCGAGCATCGGCGTGATGGCCGTCCGGTCGCCGCGCAGCCCCTCGGCGTCCTGCATGACGATCTGGACGGTCGCGCCCGCCTGCACGGACCCGTGCCGCTCCATCAGGTCCGACGCGGCCTGCGAATCCGTCCCCGGGAGCGAGAAGTCGTTGTGGTAGGCGCTGCCCGCCATCTGCGAGCCGGCGGTGATCCCGGCGACGACCACGACCCAGAGCAGCAGGGCCGTCCAGCGGTGCCGCTGCGACCAGGACGCCAGCCGCCCGAAGACGCCCGGACGCGCGTCCGGCGATCCCGCGCGGGCCGTCTCGGCGGTGTTCGCGCTCATCCGGCTCACCGCCCCGTCCCGCTGCGGCCCGCGACGCGGGCGCCGACGACCGCGCCGACGACGGCGCCGACGAGCGGCAGGCCGGCGAACAGGGCGAGCAGCGCGGCGTTGCCCTCGACGTCGAGGGTGGTGTCCAGCACGAAGTGGAAGAAGATGGCGATGGTCTCGGTCAGGACGAACCCGACCGCCCCGCCGACGAGGAAGCCGACGAGCGCGGCGCCGGCCTTCTTGCTCGCAGTCGATGTCATGCCCCCACGTTCGGGGCACGGCTTCCACCGCGGCATCGGCCCGCGGCGGGCATCGGCGCTACCACCCGGGTTGCGCGCGACCCGCCGCGACTACCGCCCCGGTTGCCGCTCGCTCATCCAGCGGGGGCTGACCATCGCCGACTCGTAGGCCATGACGACGAGCTGCGACCGGTCCCGCACGTTCAGCTTCGACATGATCCGGCTGACGTGCGTCTTGGCCGTCGCGGGGCTCAGCACGAGCTTCGCGGCGATCTCGTCGTTGCTCAGCCCGGCCGCGACCAGCAGCATCACCTCGCGCTCCCGGTCGGTGAGCGCGTTCAGCCGCGGGCCGGGCGCGGGCGCGGTGACCCGCCCGGCGAACTCCGCGATCAGCCGCCGGGTGACCGACGGGGTGATCAGCGCGTCGCCGCGCGCCGCCACCCGGACGGCGTGGATCAGCTCCGCGGGCTCGGTGTCCTTGAGCAGGAACCCGGTGGCGCCCGCGCGCAGCGCCCCGTACACGTACTCGTCGAGGTCGAAGGTGGTGAGGATGACGACGCGGACGTCGTCCAGCCGCCGGTCCCGCGCGATCAGCCGGGCCGCCTCGAGGCCGTCCATCCCCGGCATCCGGATGTCCATCAGGACCACGTCCGGGCGCAGCTCGCGGCACGCGGCGAGGGCCTGCTCCCCGTCGGCGGCCTCGCCGACGACGGTGATGTCCTCCTCGTCGTCGAGGATGGAGCCGAACCCGGCGCGCACCAGCCGCTGGTCGTCCGCCAGCAGGACCTTGATCATCGTTCGTCTCCGTTCCGGTACGGGAGGCGGGCGCGGACCAGATGGCCGCCGTCCGGGCCCGGCCCCGCGGTGAGGTCGCCGCCGAGCGCGCGGGCGCGCTCGCGCATCCCCAGGATGCCGCTGCCGGGGACCGCGGCGTCCTCGCCGGCGGTGACGGCGCCGCGGCCGTCGTCGGCGACCTCGACCAGCACCTCCCGGGCGCCCCGCTCCACGCGGACGGTCACGTGCGCGGCGCCCGCGTGCCGCACCACGTTCGTGAGGGACTCCTGGACGATGCGGTAGGCGGCCAGCCCCACCTCGGTGGGCACCGGTCGGTCCCCGCCGTCGATGCGGGCGCGGACGTCGAGGCCCGCCGCGCGCGCGGGTTCGACCAGCTCGCCGATCCGGTCCAGGCCCGGGACGGGCGCGGTGGGCGCGTCCTCGTCGGCCTGCCGCAGCACGCCGAGCGTCGCCCGCAGCTCCCGCAGCGCCTCCCGGCTCGTCTCCTTGATCGCCGCCAGCGCCGCCTCGGCCTGCGCCGGGTCGCGGTGGAAGCGGTGCAGCGCGGTGCCCGCCTGCACGTTGATCAGCGAGATGTGGTGCCCCGTGACGTCGTGCAGCTCCCGGGCGATGCGCAGCCGCTCGTCGCCCGCCGCGCGGCGCTCGGCCTCGACGAGGAAGGCGCGGCGGCTGTGGCGCACCCAGCCCAGTGCCACCATCGCCACCACCCAGCCCGCCAGCATGAACAGCGCGACGCCGTTGACGTCGCCGTTGCCGGACAGCGTACCGAGCGCGGTGCCGATGACGATCAGCGCCGCGATGCCCGACGCCGCCTGCAGCCGTCCGCGGGACGCCAGCAGGTACAGCGCCAGGATCGGCGCGATCATCAGCGGTCCGTCGTAGGTGCTGACGACGTAGTAGACGCCCGTCGCGACGGTCGAGACGATCGCGGCGGTGAGCGGCAGCCGCCGGGCGAACAGGATCCCGCACGCCACGAAGATCAGCACCCAGCCGGCCGCGGTCTGCGCCCACGGCTCCTCGCGCGCGCCGATGAGCGACCGCAGGCTGCCGACGGCGACGAGCGCCAGGACCACGACGGCGAGCGCATCGTCCGTCACACGCCATCGAGCACGCATGCGGTCAGCCTAGACGGCGGCCGGTCGCGGCGGCTCGGCGCGAAGATGCGACCAGCGGTGCGACCCGGGGTGTACGCGGGGGCCGCCGGCCGCAACCCGTGGGGTAGTCAGCCCCGCAGCACCCGGTCGAAGAAGTCGCCGACCGTCGCGTAGGAGAAGACGGTCCGCTCCTCGGCGCCGTGCGCGTCGCGGCGCGTGGCGCGGGGGAGCGGCGCGGCGTCGAGCCTGCCGTCGTCCATGAGCCCGCTCAAGGGCCCGCCCGTGGGCCCGTCCGTTCCGCCGATCTCGCCGGGGCCGCGCGGGTTGAGGAAGCCGTGCCGCACGCCGTCCAGCAGGTAGAGCGCGGCGTCGACGCCCGCCCCCGCGAGCGCGTCGTGCAGCATGACGCTCTGGTCCGGACGGACGAGCGCGTCGGCCGTCCCGTGCGCGATCAGGAACGGCGGCGCGGCCGGGGTCACGTACGCGAGCGGGCTCGCGGCCCGCGCCGCGTCCGGCAGCGCGTCCGGAGGCCCGCCGATCAGGCGAGCCTCGGGCGCGTTCGGCCCCGCCATGTGCGGCGGCGCGGCCGAGTCGGCGACGATCCGCGCGAGGTCGACCGGCCCGTACCCCTCGGCGACGGCCCGCACCGCCGCGCTTCCCGCCGCGCCGGGTTCGCCTGGCAGCGCGTCGAGGTGCCCGGTGAGGCCCGCCAGGGCCGCCAGGTGCCCGCCGGCCGACGAGCCCCACAGCCCGACGGCGTCCGCGTCGACGCCGAGCTCCCCGGCGTGCGCGCGCACGTACCGGACGGCCGCGCGCACGTCGTGGAGCTGGGCGGGGAACAGGGCCTCGCCGCTGAGCCGGTAGTCGATGCTCGCCATCGCGAAGCCCCGGGAGGCGAAGTGGACCGCGAGATCGGGCGCCATCGTCCGGTCCCCGGTGAACCAGCCGCCGCCGTGCAGCCAGATCACGACCGGCGGCGGGACGGGCGCGCCGGACGGTACGACGACGTCCATCAGCAGCGGCCCGGTGTCCCGCTCGGCGTACGCGACGGTGGAGCGGACCGTCCCGCCGGGGGCGGCGCCGTCAGCGGCCATCGGTGCGCCACTCGTGGTCGGGCATGAACAGCACGTCGTGCTCGCGCGCGGCGGCGCCGAACCGGTGCGGCTCGGGAATGAACGGACCCCGCGGCGTCTGCTCCTCCAGGGGAGTGCCGAGCGTCTCGAAGAACCGCTCGAACGTCTTTCCCGGTCCGGCGGCGACGCCGACGATCCGGCTGTGGTGCCGCTCGATGCGGTAGGCGTGCGGGCAGTCCTTCGGCACGAACCCGAAGTCGCCCTCGGTCAGCAGCCGTTCGTGCTGCTCGCCGTCGAGGTCCTCCACGAACAGCCGGACGGCGCCGTCGGTGATGTAGAAGACCTCGTAGGTGTCGGCGTGCCGGTGCGCGGGGATCGTATCGCCCTTCGGCCCTTCGCAGGTGAAGAAGTTGAAGGTGTTCTCGGTCTGCTCGCCGCCCGCGTAGATCGTGATCAGGTCGGTGAACAGCAGCGCCCGGTCGCCCATGCCCTTCTCGATGAAGTACGGCTTGCCCGGTTCCGGAGGGATGTGCGAGCGGGCGCGGTACCGCGTCGCGTACTCGATCGTCATAAATCGTCAGGCTACCTGACATTCTTTCCGGCGGCTATGCTCGGCCCGTGACGGACTCCGCGCCGGACCGCCCGGCCAGGTCGCTGCCGCAGCTGTTCGCCGACCGCAGGCGCTGGTTCGAGGAGGCGCTGTTCGGCAGCATGGAGCGCGCGGGGGAGCGGCCGGTGACCGCCGCGCAGGCGGCCGTGTTCGCGGTCCTCGACGACGGCGGCACGTCGATCTCCGAACTCGCCCGCCGGATCGGAGTCGCCCGGCAGACCGCCCACCAGGCCGTGCACGGGCTCGTCCGCATGGGGCTGCTGGAGCAGGTCCCCGACCCGGCGTCCGCCCGCAGCAGCCTGATCCGCATGACCCCGGACGGCGCCCGCGTCCACCGCCGCGCCCTCGCGACCCTGGACGTCATCGAGGACGTCCTCGTGGAGCGGCTGGGCGCGGACGCCGTCACCGCGCTCCGCGCCGCCCTCGCCGCCCCCTGGGGCGCCCCGCCCGTGGTCGAGGCCCCCGGCGGCGACGCGTCCGGCTAGGGCCTCCGCCCGATACTTAGCTCTTGCGCTAACCATTGCCGGGCTGTAACACTTAGCTTCGTGGCACAGTATTCGGCACAACTGGACGGGGTGTTCGCGGCCCTCGCGGACCCGACCCGGCGCGCCGTCGTCCGGCGCCTCGGCCGCGGGCCCGCGAGCGTCGGCGACCTCGCCGGCGAGTTCCCGATGACCCTCCCCTCGTTCATGAAGCACGTGCGGACGCTCGAATCGAACGGGCTGATCCGCACGGTCAAGACCGGCCGGGTGCGCACGTGCGTGCTCGACCGCGAACGGCTCGCCCTGATCGACGACTGGCTCGCGGAGCAGCGTCGCCTGTGGGAGGAGCGCACCGACCGCCTCGAGCGGTTCGTCACCGACCCGGAGGAGGACCCGCAATGAATCCCGATCTCGACCTCGGCCTGGAGCGGATCATCCGCGCGCCCCGCGCCGCCGTGTGGCGGGCGTGGACCGACCCGTCCCGGCTCGAACGGTGGTGGGTCCCGGCCCCGGCCCGCTGCCGGGTGGACCGCCTGGACCCGCGGCCCGGCGGGGCGTTCGTGACGCGGTACAGCGAGGACGGGGCCGCGTTCGGCCCGCACATGGACGCGTGCTTCCTCGCCGTCGACGAGCTCGAGCGCATCGTGTTCACCAACGCGGTCGACGGCTCGTGGACGCCCGTGACGCCCGACCCGGTCGCGATGACCGCGACGATCACGCTGGACGACCATCCGGACGGCACCGACTACCGGATCGTCGTCCGGCACGGCGACCCGGAGGCCCGCGCCCGGCACGAGCGGCTCGGCTTCGCCGACGGCTGGGGCACCGTCGCCGCCCAGCTCGCCGCGTTCGCGGAGGGCGCCCGATGAAGATCGCCCTCACCGAGTTCGTCACGCTCGACGGCGTCAGCCAGGGCCCCGGCTCGCCGGACGAGGACCCCTCGGACGGGTTCGCCCGCGGGGGCTGGCTCGTCCCGCACATGGACGGGACGTTCGTCCGGCGGGCGTCCGAATGGCTCGACCTCGCCGACGGCCTGCTCCTCGGGCGGCGGACCTACGAGGCGTTCGCCCGGGACTGGCCGCTGATCACCGACCCGGCCGACCCGTTCGTGGAGCGGATGAACGCGCTGCCGAAGTACGTCGTGACCGGCACCCTCAGCGAGGGGTCCTGGCATCCCACGACCGTCCTCAGGGGCGACCCGGCCCGGACGGTGGCCGAACTCAAGCGGCGGCCGGGCCGGGAGCTGCAGATCCACGGCAGTGCCCGCCTCGGCGGCTCGCTGCTGGCGGCGGGCCTGGTCGACACGCTCCGCCTCGTGGTCGCCCCGGTCGTCCTGCGGTCCGGCCGGCGGCTGGCGGCGGGCGCGGGCGAGCCGTCCGGGCTGCGCCTGCTCCGCCACGAAGCCACGCCCGGCGGCCTGCTGCTCCTCGAGTACGAGGTGACCGGCCGGGCGCGCCAGGGCGCGTACGAGGGCGTCGCCGCGTTCGTCTAGGGCCGGACGCGGCCGGGCGAGGCCGGACGCGTCCGGGCGGAGGCGCGGGATCAGTCGCCGTAGCCGTCGACGAAGCGGGACAGGAGGCGGGCGAACTCGGCGCGTTCGGCGTCGGTCCAGTTCCGCATCGCCCTCGCGAAGTGCTCCTGGCGGGTGCGGCGGGTGGCCTCGACGACCGCGCGGCCGGCGTCGGTGAGCTCGAGGTGGATGCGGCGGCCGTCCTCCTGGGAGGCGACCCGGCGGACGTAGCCGGACTTGACGGCCTCGGCGACGATCCGGCTGCCGCGCGAGGCGTCCACGCCGAGGCGGGCGGCGACGAGCCCGACGCTGACCTCCTGGCCGGGCCGGTCCGGGCCCTCGTCGACGATGTCGACCACGTGCAGGACCTGCACGTCCACGGGGAGGTTGTGCTCCCGGACCGCCGCCTTGCCGAGCCGCTGCCGGGACATCCCGCGGCGCAGCCGCACCATGCTCCGCTCGACGGCGTCGATCGCCTCCTCGCTCATGGCAGGAGAGTCTAACGCCGTCGTTGCGTCGCTCATGTATGTGCGTCTAGCATTCATTTGACTTTCGCATATGAATGTGGGGTGCACGTATGACCGTGGCAACGGACGGGCGGGCGCCGGGGGAGGGCATGACCCCCCGGCGCCGGGTGCTGGTGTTCGGCGGCCTCATGCTCGCGGGCCTGATGTCGGCGCTGGACGCGACGGTGCTCGCGACGGCGCTGCCCGCGATCGCCGGGGACCTCGGCGGCGCCGACCGGCTCGCGTGGGTCTCGACCGCCTACATCCTCGCGACGAGCGTCACCGTGCCGCTCTCGGGACGGCTCGGCGACCAGTTCGGCCGCAAGCCCGTCCACCTGATCGGGCTGCTGGCGTTCCTCGCCGGTTCGGCGGCGTGCGGGGCGGCGCCGTCGATGGGCTGGCTGATCGTGTTCCGGGCGGTGCAGGGCGCCGGGGCGGGCTGCCTGATGGGCTCGATGTTCGGGCTCACCGGCGACCTCTTCGAGCCCCGGGAGCGGGCCCGCTACCAGGGCTACTCCGCGATCAACTTCGCGGTGGCGACCGTCGCGGGGCCCATCCTCGGCGGCGTCCTCACCGACCACGCGTCCTGGCGGTGGGCCTTCTACCTGAACCTGCCGCTGGGCGTCGCGGCGGCCGTCGTGATCGTCGCGTTCCTGCGGCTGCCGAAGCCCGACCGCGAACCCCGCGTCGACTACCTCGGCATCGTGCTGCTCGGCGCCGCCGTCACCTGCTTCACCCTGTTCACAAGCTGGGCCGGGACACGCCACGCCTGGACGTCGCCGGTGGTGCTCGGCCTCGCCGCCGGGGCGGCCGTCCTGTTCGCGGCCTGGTTCCTCGCCGAACGGCGGGCCGCCGAACCGGTCGTGCCGCCGCGGCTGTTCCGCGACCGCTCGTTCGCGGCGGCCTGCGCCGTCGCGGCCGTCGGCGGCGCCACCGGCTTCGGGCTCGCGACCTACCTGCCGATGTACTTCCAGGTCGTCGGGGGAGCGGACGCCGCCCGCTCCGGGCTGCTCGTGCTGCCGATGATGCTCGGCCTGCTCGCGTCCTCGATGCTCGCCGGGCGGTACATCGCGCGGACCGGCCGCTACCACCGGCTCCCGGCCGCGAGCATGGCCGTCAGCGCCGCGGGCGTCGCGCTGCCGGCCGGCATGGACGCGGGCACGAGCATGCTCGCCGCCGGGCTGTTCATGGCGGTGCTCGGCTTCGGCGCCGGCCTGTCGCAGCAGGTCGTCGTGCTGATCGCGCAGAACGCGGCGCCGCCGCGCGACCTCGGGGCCGCGAGTCTCGGGGTGTTCGCGACGCGGATGCTCGGCACGGCGGCCGGGACGGCGGTGTTCGGCGCGATCGTGACGAACCGGTTCGCCGCGGAGGCCGCGGACCGGGTGCCCGGGGACGCGCCGCCGCTGCGGGACGCCGTCCGCCCCGAGGTCCTCGAAGCGCTGCCCGCGCCCGTCCGGGACGGCGTGGCCGACGCGTTCGCGCACGCGTTCTCGGTCGTGTTCCTGTCCGCGCTGCCGCTGCTGCTCGCGGGCCTCGCCGCCGCGCTCTCGCTGCGGCACGTCCCGCTGAAGCCGCGCGGCGGCTGAGCTACTGGCCGAGGTCGGCGTCGTGGACGAGCAGCGCGATCTGCACCCGGTTGTTCAGCTCCAGCTTGGTCAGCAGCCGGGACACGTACGCCTTGACCGTCGCGACGCTCAGCGACAGCTCGCGGCCGATCTCGGCGTTCGTCCGGCCCCGGCCGACCAGCAGCGCGACGGCCCGCTCCCCGTCGCTGAGCCGGTCGAGCGCCCCGCGGGCGCGGTCGCGGGCCGGGTCGACCCCGGAACCGGCCGCGTACGACATCAGCCGCCGCAGCACCGTCGGGGACATCATCGGCTCCCCGGCGGCGACCTGCCGGATCGCGCGGATGATCTCCGGGGGAGGGGTGTGCTTGAGCAGGAACCCGCTCGCGCCCGCCCGCATCGCCCGGACGATGTGGTCGTCGGTGTCGAACGTCGTCAGGATGATGATCTCCGGCGGCTCGCGGCGCGACCGCAGCAGCTCCGTCGCGGCCAGCCCGTCCAGCCGCGGCATCCGGATGTCCATCAGCACCACGTCGGGGCGGTGCTCGTTCACCGCGGGCACCACCTCGGCGCCGTCGGCGACGTCGGCGACGACGTCGAGGTCGCCGGCGTTCGACAGCATCATCGACAGCCCCGCCCGGACGAGCGCGTCGTCGTCCACGATGAGCACGCGGATGGAGTCCATGCCGCAAACCCTACGGGGCGGGAGAGGTGTCAGGAGCGGTGCAGGCGCCGCCCGCTCATCTCCCGCGCCGTCAGGCTGAACCAGGCGCCGCGGTGCCCGGCGGGCCACGGCTCCACCCGCGTGACGCCGTCCCGCTCCTCCTCCGACAGCGGATGGGCGCCGCCGCGCAGCAGGACGCTCCACCCCTCGTGCGTCCCGGCGTCGATCCGGTCGACCTCGAACGCGACGCGGACCTGCCCGCCCGGCACGGCCGTCAGCAGGCTGCGGTTCATCCGGGCCGACTCCGACGTCCGGAAGATCACCGACTCGCCGTCGACCGCGTAGTTCACCGGGATGACCGTGGGGCCCTCGCCGTCGTCGAACGCGACCCGGCCGATGCCGCCGGGAGCGATGAGGCGCAGGCACTCCGCCCGGTCGAGCTCTTCGAGGACGGGCTGCGCGGAGGACTCTGAAGCCATGTCCCTCCCCATGCCCGGCCCCCGGCCCGCCATGCATCCTCACAGGGGCAGCCGGGCGCGGAGCCGGAACCGGCCGCCCGCGGCGCCGTGCTCGAGCGTCCCGCCGAGCAGCGCGACCCGCTCCGCCAGCCCCACCAGGCCCGCCCCGGCGCCGGGCAGCGCCGGTTCCCGGCCGGGCGTCGTCGCGTTGTCCAGCTGGATCGTCAGCTCCCGCCCGGCCTCCAGGACGACCCGCACGACGGCGTCCGGCGCGTGCTTGCGGGCGTTCGTCAGCCCCTCCTGGACGATCCGGTAGGCGTGCCGCCCGACCCGGTCGGGGACGGCGGCGGGGTCGGCCACGCGGTCGTCCAGCTCGATCCGGGCCCCGGCGGCCCGCGCCTCCCGCACCAGCTCCGGGACGTCGGCGAGCGTCGGCTGCGGGCGCTGCGCGTCCTCGCCGGGGCCCGGGGCGCGCAGCACCCAGATCACCTCCCGCAGGTCCTCCATCGCCTCGTACGCGCTGCGCCGGATGATCCCGACGGCCTCGCGCTGCTCGGGCGGCGTGTCCGGGCGGAACTCCAGCGCGCCCGCGTGCACGGCC
Source organism: Spirillospora sp. NPDC052242 (assembly GCF_040679555.1). NCBI lineage: Bacteria > Bacillati > Actinomycetota > Actinomycetes > Streptosporangiales > Thermomonosporaceae > Spirillospora > Spirillospora sp. NPDC052242. The sequence continues at coordinate 40,382 of NZ_JBFAUZ010000044.1, read as the reverse complement.
AGCAGCGAGATGCGGTGCGCGAGGACGTCGTGCATCTCCCGGGCGATCCGCTCCCGCTCCAGGTGGCGGGCCTCCTCGATGCGCAGCCGCTGCCCCTCCTCGGCCTGCCGGGCCCGCTCCCGCAGCGACTCGACGAGCTGCCGCCGGGACCGGAGCAGCAGCCCCGTGGCGACCAGCACCATGTAGCCGAGCACGAACACGACGACCGACTCCAGCCGTTCCCGCGTGCTCAGTTCGTGCGGCGCGACGGTGAAGACCACCACGAGGAACGCGCAGTTCATCAGGCACAGGACGGCCGTGGGCCGCCAGGGGCGGTGGATCGCGACCGTGAACACCGCCATCGCGGTGGCGCCCCACGAAACGGAGTTGGTGAAGCCCCAGGCCGTCAGGAACAGCGTCACCCCGAGCGGCCACCGGCGGCGGAACAGCATCAGGACCAGCAGGCCGATGCCGCCGAGCAGCGCCTCCTTGGCGTCCTCGAGCGGGCCCGGCGGCGCCGGGTACGTCTCCCTCGAGCCCGCCAGGACGACGAGACCGATCAGCAGGGCGCACGCCGTCACGAAGACGTCGCGCACCCACGCGCGGGCGGACCTGCGGAGAATCACGTGCACCAAGCTAGCCGCCGGGCGCCCCGCCGGCAGTGGCCGCAGGTCGCCCGGACGATCGACTTTGGTAGCCCCTCGCGCGGATCAGCCGAGCTTCGCGACCGTCAGCAGGACGACCGAGTCCTCCAGCGCCTCGAGGGCGTGGCGGGCCGGCGGGACGATCAGCAGATCGCCCGCGATCCCGTCCCAGGCGTCGTCGCCGCTGAGCAGCCGGACGCGCCCGGACCGCACCAGCACCGTGGCCTCCCCGGGATTCTCGTGCTCGGACATGCCCGTGCCGGCCGTCAGCGCGATCAGCGTCTGCCGCAGCACGTGCTCGTGCCCGCCGTGGACGGTCTCGGCCGCCCGTCCCGACGATGCGGCGGACGCCCGTTCGAGGAGCCCGCGGGCCTGCGCGTCCAACGAGAGCTTCTGCATGCCACGGTCCTTCCCGCGCCCCCGCCCGTCACACGGGCCGTTTGGGGCGCGGGAATCACGTCCCGGTCCGGCTACCGGGGTCCCGGCCCGTCGCCGGCGGCGGCGCGGTCCAGCAGGAGGAGGGTGCGCTCGACGCCCCGGGCGCCCACCACCGGCGCCTTCTCCGGGGGCGTGCCCGGCGCGAGCGCGAGCCGGACGGCGTCGGCCTTGCCCTCGCCCGCCGCCAGCAGCCACACCTCCCGCGCGGATCGCAGCGACGGGTACGTCAGCGAGATCCGGGTCGGGGGCGGCTTCGGCGCGTCCCGCACCGCGACGACCGGGTCCGCGGCGGTCAGCTGCGGCATCCCGGGGAACAGCGACGCGACGTGCGCGTCCGGTCCGACGCCCAGCATCAGCACGTCGAACGCGGGCACGGGACCGTTCCCGCCGGCCGCCGCCGCCAGCTCGGCGGCGTACCGCCGCGCCGCGGCCTCGACGTCGTCGCCGTCGGGACCGTCGGACGCGGGCATGGCGTGCACGCGGGCCGGGTCGGCGTCGACGCGGTCGAGGAGCGCCTCCCGCGCGCCCGTCTCGTTGCGCTCGGGATCACCGGACGGCAGGAACCGCTCGTCCCCCCACCACACGTCCACGCGCCGCCAGTCGACCGCGTGCCGGGCGGGGGAGGAGCCGAGCGCCGTGAGGACGGCGGTGCCGACGCCGCCGCCGGTCAGCACGATCGACGCGACGCCCCGCTCCGCCTGGGCGTCGGCGATCGCCGTGACGAGCCGGGCCGCGGCGGCCTGGGCGACCGCGTCCGCGTCCGGGTGCGGGACCGCCAGCGGGCCGCTCACGCGTCCCCCGCCGCGCCCGCGAGGTCCTTGGCGAACCGGGCCGCCGCGTCCTGGTACACCTCGTCGGGGTCGAGCCGCCGCAGCTCCTCGGCCAGCAGCTCCGACATCGGCCGCCGCATCAGCGACACCTGCCGGTCCGGCTGGTCCGGGCGGCACAGCGTCGCGACGCGGCCGTCCGGGCGGTCCACCACGATGTCGCCGGACGCCGTCCGCAGCCGGACGCCGGTGATGCCGGGGCCCTCGGAGACCGTGCGGCCCACGGTCACCCCGAGGCGGATCGACAGCCACGCCGCCAGCAGCTCCGCGCTCGGGCTGTCCGGCTCGGCCATCACCTCGCCGGACAGGATCTCGTCGTGGTCCTGGTCGAGCGCCGCCGCCAGCAGCGACCGCCAGTTCGTGATCCGCGTCCAGGTGAAGTCGGTGTCGCCCGGACGGTACCCGGCGGCGAGCTGCGCGAGGGTGCCGAGCCGGTCGCGGGCCGCGTAGGCGTCGGTCACCCGCCGCTGCGCCAGCCGGCCGAGGGGGTCCTTGGCGGGCGCCTTCGGCACCTTCCCGCCGGGCCACCACGTCACCACGGGGGTGTCGGGCATCAGCAGCGGGACGACGACCGAGTCGGCGTGCTCGGCGAGCGGGCCGTACATCCGCAGCAGCACCGTCTCGCCCGGCCCCGTCTCGCCGATGCGGATCTCGGCGTCCAGCCGGGACGAGTTGCCGCGCGGGTCGCGCGAGATGACGGTCAGCACCCGGCACGGGTGCTCGCGCGACGCCTCGGTCGCCGCGCGGACCGCGTCGTACTGCGCCGACTCGTCCGTCACGATGATCAGCGTCAGGACCATGCCGACCGCCGGACCGCCCATCAGGTGCCTGGCCTGGGTGAGCGCGTCCTGGATCTTGCGGGTCGAGGTCCCGGCGAGGTCGATGTTCATCAGAGCCTCCTCCACGTGCGGCCGTCCCGCGCCATCAGCTCGTCGGCGCTGTCGGGCCCGTAACCGCCGGACTTGTACTGGTCGACGTCGCCGCGCTCGGCCCAGAACTCCTCGATCGGGTCGAGGATCTTCCAGGACAGCTCGACCTCCTCCTGCCGGGGGAACAGCGGCGGGTCGCCGATCAGCACGTCCAGCAGCAGCCGCTCGTACGCCTCGGGGGACGCCTCGGTGAACGACTCGCCGTACGCGAAGTCCATGTTGACGTCGCGGATCTCCATCGAGGTGCCGGGCACCTTCGAACCGAACCGGACCGTGATGCCCTCGTCCGGCTGCACCCGCATGACCAGGGCGTTCTGCCCCAGCTCCTCGGTGTCGGTCTGCGAGAACGGCTGGTGCGGCGCCTGCTGGAACACCAGCGCCACCTCCGTCACCCGGCGGCTGAGCCGCTTGCCGGTGCGCAGGTAGAACGGGACGCCCGCCCAGCGGCGGTTGTCGATCTCCAGCTTGACCGCGGCGTAGGTCTCGGTGCGGGAGTCGGCGGGGATGCCGTCCTCCTGCAGGTAGCCCTTGACGTTCACGCCGCCCTGCCAGCCCGCCGCGTACTGGCCGCGCGCGGTGGACTCCGCCAGGTTGCCCGGCACCCGCACCGACGACAGGATCTTGGCCTTCTCGGCGCGGACGGCCTCCGCGCTGAACGACGTGGGCTCCTCCATCGCCGTCAGCGCCAGCAGCTGCAGCAGGTGGTTCTGGATCACGTCGCGGGCCGCGCCGATGCCGTCGTAGTAGCCGGCCCGGCCGCCGATCCCGATGTCCTCGGCCATCGTGATCTGCACGTGGTCGATGTACCCGCGGTTCCAGATCGGCTCGAACATCGAGTTGGCGAACCGCAGCGCCAGGATGTTCTGCACCGTCTCCTTGCCGAGGTAGTGGTCGATCCGGAAGATCGACTCCTCGGGGAACACCCGGTGGACGGTGTCGTTCAGCTCCTTGGCGGTCGCCAGGTCGCGGCCGAACGGCTTTTCGATCACGACCCGCCGCCACGACCCGTCCGTCCGGTCGGCCAGGCCGCTGCGCTGCAGCTGCTCCACCGCCTGCGGGAAGAACTTCGGCGGGATCGACAAGTAGAACGCGTAGTTGCCGCCGGTGCCGCGGCTCTCGTCCAGCTCCTTGACGGCCATCGCCAGCGCCTCGAACGCGCCCGGGTCGCCGAACTCGCCGGGGACGAAGTGCATGCCCTCCGACAGGTGCCGCCAGACGTCCTCGCGGAACGGGGTCCGGGCGTGCGCCTTCACCGACTCGTAGGCGATCTGCCGGAAGTCCTCGTTCTCCCAGTCCCGGCGGGCGAACCCGACCAGCGAGAACCCCGGCGGGAGCAGGCCCCGGTTCGCCAGGTCGTAGATGGCCGGCAGGAGCTTCTTGCGGGACAGGTCGCCGGTGACGCCGAACAGCACGAGCACGCACGGCCCGGCCACCCGCGGCAGGCGCTTGTCCCGCGGGTCCCGGAGCGGATTGGCTGACTCGGTCACGTGGCGGCCCCCTCTGCTCGCACCCTGTCTTCTCCTGCTCTGTCCACCGCGGGTTTCCTCACGGCCACTCTCGTCACTGGGCATCTGTCACTGGGCATCATGCTCAAGACACGCATACATGTTCTGATCCCGTGTGTCCCCCGACGGCGCCGAATTAGTGGCGCCGGGGCGGGATCACCCCTCTCCTCTTGCGGCGTCGAGCAGCCGGGCGAGTCCCGCCCAGCGGTTCTCCAGGTGCAGCCGGACCACCGGGCGGCCGTCCGCGCGCGCGGCCCGCGCGTCCCCGAGGGCCCGCGCGAGCTGCAGCATGCCGAGCCCGTGGTAGCGGTCCGGGACGGGCACGTCGCGGACGACATTGCCCGTCACCAACAGGTAGACGCCCCGGTCCCGCCGATCATTCCCCGCGCCGGACCCGCCGGGGGAGCCCTCCGGAACCGGGCCGCGGCCGCCCCACGCGACGGTCACCGGACGGTCGCAGCGCGCGGCCAGCAGCGCCGCCAGCCGCCGCACCTGCGTGCCCTGCCCGCGCGTCTCGTCCGGGTCCAGGTAGGCGACGACCGCCAGGTGCTCGCGGGGGCCGACCAGCGCCGCCAGGCCGTCCAGGAGGCGCGCCAGGTCGGGCGCCTCGGCGAGGGACGGGACGGTCGTGTGCACCTCGACGGCCCGGCCCGGGTCGCCGTCGGCGAACACCGGGTCGCCCGTCCCGTCGTCCACCGTCAGCGGGGCCCGCCGCGGCGGCGGGGCGAGCGGGTCGCCGCCCAGCAGGTAGGCGGCCACGGCCGCCGCGTATTCCCACACGACGAGCTGCGCGGCGAGCGGGCCCGTCACCGTGGCGTCGTCCTGGTGGGGGCGGCCGTCCAGCGTCACGAGGAACAGGTCCGGGTCGGGCACCACGGGCAGGCCGCCGCCCTGCACGACCGTCGTCAGCCGGCCGCCGGTCGCCTCGTCCAGCAGCCGCGCCGCCCACCCTGCCAGGCCCGGCAGCGCGGCGGGGTAGCCGCCGAGGACGAGCGTGCCGCGGCCCGCGCGCACCGCCCCGCCCAGGATCGCGCCGAGCACCAGCCCCGGGTTGCCCTCCGGGCGGGTCAGCGCGGGCAGCACCGCCGTCGCCCCGTCCAGCAGCGCCGCCGCGTCCGCGCCCGCGAGCGCCGCCGGGACGAGCGCGTACGGCGACAGCGCCCCGAACGCCGTCTGCGCGGGGGCCTCGACGAGCGGCCTGCCCTCCTCCGTCGCCGCCTTGGCCGCCGCCGAGTCGGCGGGCGCCACCGTGACGACCCGGCGCGCGAGGACGTCCGCGGGAACGTCCGCGTCGCGCATCAGGCCGAGCAGGACGCGCCGGAGCGTGTCGGTGACCGGGTCGTCCCCGGCGACCACGACCAGGGTCCCGGCGAGCCCCGCCGGGTCGGCGGCCAGGCGGGTGAGCGGCCCCGGCTCCAGGTCGTCCAGCACGGTCAGCGGCAGGACGTCCCGGGTGCCCGGTGCGCCCGGCCCGGCGGCCCGGACGATCGCCTCGGCGGCGCGCACCGCGGAGCCCCGCCCCACCAGGACGACCCGCGCCGGCGGCCCCGCCTCGGCGGCGTCCGCGAACAGCCTCCGCCGCAGCTCCGCCACCCGCTCCAGCACCGCGCGGCCGGGCCCCGGCTGGCCCGGCCAGCACAGCCGCCGCCCCTCGACCTCGGCCGTGGCGGCCGACGGCCACAGCATCGCGTCCTCCGACGCGAGCCGGACCGGGACCTGGTCGATCCACAGCCGTCCGAGCACCCGCTCGGCGGCGTCCTTGAGCGGCCTGCGCGCGGTGACGACGGCGTCGCCCGCGACGACCGAGCTGTGGTTCGCGACTCCGGGGGTGCCGTGTCCCGGGCTCACTGCCCCCGCCCCGCGGAGACCATCGACGCGACCTCCCGCACCGCCTCGGTCAGCCGTCCGGCGCCCTCCACCGGGTTGCGCAGATGAAGCCGGATGACCGGCAGGCGGCGCGCCCGAAGCGCCCGCAGCTCGCCCAGCGCGCGCGCCAGCCGCAGCTGCGCAAGGCTGTAGGGACGGCCGGGGACGGGGTGCGCGGCGAGCGCGTCCCCCGGCACCGGGTCCCCGGTGATGATCAGGAACGCGCCGTTGCCCGGCCCCTCCTTGTGCACCGGGGCGGTCGCGTGCGGGTAGGCGGGCCCCGGCCCGTACGCCACCGGACGTCCGGACGCGCGGGCCAGCGACGGCGCCAGGTAGCGGCCCGAGAAGTCGCCCGACAGGTACGTCATCACGGCCAGGTAGCCGTCGGCGGGCACCGACCCGACCAGGCCGCCGAGGACGGTGCGCAGGTCGGCGTGCGCGGGCCACGGGAAGTCGACGTACACCTCGATGTCGTCCTCGGTGTACGCGGGGCGCTCGGACGTCAGCGGGCCGCCCGCCGCCGCGCGCAGCAGCGTCGCCGCGTCGTCCTCGGCCTCCTGCACCGCCGTGGCGCCGGTCTCGAACGGGTTCACCCCGAGCAGCCACCCGGCGACCGCGGTCGCGTACTCCCACAGCAGGAACTGCGCGCCGACCGGCGCCAGCACCGCGGTGTCGGAGTCGTCGTGCGCCGCCGACGGCGGGTTCAGCGCGACGCCGTGCACGTCGGGGAACGACCCGCGGCAGCCGGACGGCTCGAACGCCACCACGCCGCGGCCCCGCCGCCCGGTGCCGACCGCGAGGAGCTGCGACACCCACGCGCTCAGCGCGCCGGGACCGCCCGGCTCGCGCAGCACCACCTTGTCGCGGGCGATCCCGCCGGGGCCCTGCTGCGCGCAGCCGCCCAGCACCGCCCCGAGCAGCAGCCCCGGGTTGTCCTCCTCCTTGGACAGCGACGGCACCAGCGACGCCGCGTCCTCCAGCAGCGCGTTCGCGTCGGCGCCCGCCAGCACCGCCGGGACCAGCCCGTACGCCGACAGCGCGCCGAAGTGCCCCGGCAGGTACGGGTCGGTCAGCCCGATCCGGTAGCCGTTCTGCCGGGCGAAGTCGTGCAGCGGGCTGCCGTGGTCGGTGATCACCAGGAAGCGGCCCGCGATCTCCCGCTGAGACAGCCCGCGGTCGCGGAACGCGCCCGCGAAGATGCGGCGGTAGGCGTCCCCCTCCAGGGACACGCCGGCCTTGCTGGCCAGCACCACGAGCGTCCGGTCCAGCCGCTCCAGCGCGAACGCGAGCGCCGCGGTGTCGCTGCCGTCCAGCACGGTCAGCTCACCGGCCGGGCGGTCCGGCCGCCCGGCCGCGGTCCCGGTCGCGCCGCCGGACGCGTGCGCCTCCATGATCGCCTGCGCGGCGAGGCTCTCGGCGCCGACGCCGATCAGCACGATGTGGTCGAGACCGGAGTAGCGCGCCTCGGCGACCAGGCCCTCGACCTGGTTCAGCAGCCCGCGGGACGCGAACGGCAGGTCGAGCCAGCCGAGCCGGCTGTGGTCGACCGCGCGCCGCCCCCACAGCTCGGGGTCCTTGGCGGCCAGCGCCCCGGGGACGCCGCAGCTCACCAGATAGTCCCGCGCCTGCAGCGCCGAGTCGAGCACGTCGCCGCGCGTCAGTACGTCGAATCCGGACACGTTCCCTCCTGCCTGTCCCCATCGTTTCGGGAGAGAACGGTCATTGGCGACCATCTCCGTTGATCTTCCGTTGTGCCGTGACGATCAGGGCGGCGCGGGACAGAGTAGCGCGACCCCGGGCGCTCCGTACCCGTCCGGCGGATCCCCGCGGTCCGGCGGCCGCCGTCCCGGACGGCCGGTCAGGAGAGCGCGTCGGCGAGCTGCGCCAGGCCCTCGGCCCGGTCCCGCAGGTGCAGCCGGACCGCCGGACGGCCCAGCGACCGCAGCACCCGCAGGTCGCCGAACGCCTGCGCGAGCTGCAGCTCGCCGAGGCTGTACGGCCGTCCGGGCACCGGCAGGTCCGTCCTGACCGTGCCCGTGACCTGCAGGAACGCGCCGTTCTGCGGTCCGCCCTTGTGGTACTGCCCGGTCGTGCGCAGGTGCCTCGGCCCCCAGCCGAACGTCACCGGGACCGGACGCCGCCGCGCCTTCGCCGCCCGCGCGGCCAGCAGCGGCCGCAGCCCGGCCGCCTCCGCGTCGGCGCGGCCGTCCAGGTACGCCAGCACGGCGAGGTAGCCGCCGTCCGGCGCCGCCTCCACGACGGCCTCCAGCGCCCCCGCGAGCGTCGCCGCGCCCTTCAGCGCGTCCTCCGGGCCGTGCACCTCCACCGCGCCCTCGACCAGGACGGGCGGGCGCCGCACCACCGTGGGCGCCGTGCCCTCCTCCGACCGCAGCAGCGCCGCGATGCTCTCCGCCGACTCGCGCACGTCCGGCTCGCCGAACGGGTCGACGCCGAGCACCCGCGCCGCGACCGCCACCGCGCACTCCCACAGCAGGAACTGCGCGCCGAGCGGCCCCGCGACGCTCACCCCCGCCTCGCGGCCGGGGCCGGGCTCGTCCGGGCGGCGGCCCAGGATCACGCGCCGCATGTCGGCCGTCAGCTCGAAGCCGGGCGCCTCGACGTCCTCGACCACGACCGGCAGCAGCCCCCGGCCGTCCTTGCCGAGCGCCCCCGCCACCAGCTGCTCCGCCCACGCCCCGAAGCCGGTCAGCCCCGAGCCGTGGTCGGCGATCACGAGCTTGTCGCGCCCGGCCAGCGCGGACGAGCCCAGCGCGGCGCCGAGCGTCAGCGCCGGGTTGTCGTAGGGCTGCCGCAGCGTGCCCGCCAGCGCGGCGGCGTCCTCCAGCAGCGCCGCGACGTCGACGCCCGCGAGCGCGGGCGCGGTCAACGCGCGCGCGTCGAGGGCGCCGTACCGCCCGTCCACGTCCGGCGCGGCCTCGACCAGGTGATGCCCGGTCTCCCGCGCGGCGCGTGCGGCGGCCGACCCGGGCGGCGCCACGACGACGAAGCGGCGCGCGAGGTCGGCGCCGGACAGGCCCGCGTCGCGGAACGCCCCCGCGAAGACGCGCCACAGCGCGTCCGTCTCGAGCCCGTGCCCGCCGCCCTCGCCGCCGTCGTCGTCCGCGCCGTCGTCCACAACGACGATGATCGTGCGGTGCGGGTCGCCCGCGAGCGCCCCCGTCACCTCGTGCGGGTCGGTGGAGTCGACGACGGTCAGGTCCGCCCCCGCGGCCGCGCAGATCGCCTCGGCGGCCACGGCGGGCCCGCCCGACGCGATCAGCACGACCCGGTCCAGACCGGCCTCGCGGGCGAACCCCGCCGGCCCGGACAGCCGGGCCGGCAGAGAACGCGCGGTCTCCGGCAGCCCGAGCCAGCCGAGCCGGCGGGCCGCCGTCGGGGCCGCGTCCGGGCCCCACAGATGCGGGTTGCGGGACGCGAGGGCCCCGGGCACCCCGTCGGAGACGAGACGGTCCAGGACCGTCTCGCCCTCGTCGACGACGGCGCCGCGGGTGGTGACCGAGATCCCCCCGGCGGTCACCACCGACGTCACGCGCCGGCCCTCTTGCTCTCCAGCTCACCGCTGATGGAGCCGAGCAGCTCCTTCCAGGACGCCTCGAACTTCTCGACGCCCTCCTCCTCCAGCACCCGCACGACGTCGTCGTAGTCCACGCCGGCGTCCTTCAGCGCCGCCATGTGCGCACGGGCGTCGTCGTAGGTGCCGCGGACGGTGTCGCCGCGCACCTGGCCGTGGTCGGCCTCGGCCACCAGCGTGGCCTCCGGCATCGTGTTCACGGTGCCGGGCGCCACCAGCTCGTCCACGTACAGCGTGTCGTTGAGGTTCGGGTCCTTCACCCCGGTCGACGCCCACAGCGGACGCTGGGGACGGGCCCCCGCGTTCTTCAGCGACGTCCAGCGCTCGGTGCCGAACTTCTCCTCGTACAGCGCGTACGCGAGCCGCGCGTTGGCCAGGCCCGCCTTCGAGCGCAGCGCCTTCGCCGCGTCCGAGCCGATCTTGTCGAGCCGCTTGTCGATCTCGGTGTCGACCCGGCTGACGAAGAACGACGCCACCGACGCGATCTTCGTCAGGTCGCGGCCGTTCTCCCGCGCTTGCTCCAGGCCCGCGAAGAACGCGTCGATCACCTTCCCATAGCGCTCCAGCGAGAAGATCAGCGTCACGTTCACGCTGATGCCCTCGGCGAGCGCCGCGGTGATCGCCGGCAGCCCCTCCTCGGTCGCCGGGATCTTGATGAACAGGTTCGGCCGGTCCACCGTCCACCACAGCGCCCGCGCCTCGGCGATCGTCCGCGCCGTGTCGCGCGCCAGCCGCGGGTCGACCTCGAGCGACACGCGGCCGTCGAGCCCGTCCGTCCGGTCGTACACGGGGCGCAGCACGTCGCAGCCCCACCGGATGTCGTAGGTGGTGATCGCGTGGGCCGCCTCGTCGACGGTCACCCCGCGCAGCGCCAGGTCGCGGACCTGCGCGTCGTAGGCCGTGCCCTTGCTCAGCGCCTTGGCGAAGATCGTCGGGTTGGAGGTGACGCCGACGACGTGGCTCTCCTTGACCAGGTCCTCGAGGTCGCCGGTGCGCAGCCGCTCCCGGCTGATGTCGTCCAGCCAGATCGACACGCCCTCGTCGGACAGCCGCTTCAGAATCTCACTCATCGCTTCGCTTTCTCCCTCGTCATCGAGTTCCGCGAGGCCGGAGGGTCAGTTGCCGGTGGTCTCGCCGCGCCCGGCGTGCTTGACGTTCGCCTTGATCAGGCTCGCCTCCGCCGCGGCGACGACCCGGTCGGCGGTGATGCCGAACTGCCGGAACAGCGTCTTGTAGTCCGCCGAGGCACCGAAGTGCTCCAGGCCCACCGACTCGCCGGCGTCGCCGATGTAGGTGCGCCAGCCCATCGCGATCCCGGCCTCCACCGACACCCGGGCCTTCACGCCGGGCGGCAGCACCTCCTGCTTGTAGGCGTCGGTCTGCGCCTCGAACCACTCCACGCACGGCATCGACACGACCCGGGTCGGGGTGCCCTTGGCCTGCAGCGCCTCGCGCGCCTCCAGCGCCAGCGGCACCTCGCTGCCGGTCGCGATGATGATCACGTCGGGACGCCCGTCGGTCGCGTCCGCCAGGACGTACCCGCCCTTGGCCGCGCACTCCGCCGCGGCGAGTTCGCCGCCGCGGTCCAGCGTGGGGAGCTTCTGCCGGGTCAGCGCCAGCCCCGCCGGACGGTCGTTGTGCTCCAGAATCGTGCGCCACGCGACGGCCGTCTCGGCCGCGTCCGCCGGGCGGACGACGTCCAGGCCCGGGATCGCCCGCAGCGCCCACAGGTGCTCGACCGGCTGGTGCGTCGGGCCGTCCTCGCCGAGGCCGATCGAGTCGTGCGTCCACACGAACGTCACCGGCAGCTTCATCAGCGCGGCGAGCCGCACCGCCGGGCGCATGTAGTCGCTGAACACCAGGAACGTCCCGCCGTAGGGACGGGTGCCGCCGTGCAGCGCGATGCCGTTGCAGATCGCGCCCATCGCGTGCTCCCGCACGCCGAAGTGCAGCGTCCGCCCGTACGGGCCGCCCGGGAACTCCTTGGTCTGGAACTCCTCGGGGATGAAGGACGGCTCGCCCTTCATCGTCGTGTTGTTGCTCTCGGCCAGGTCGGCCGAACCGCCCCACAGCTCCGGCAGCACCGGCGCCAGCGCGGCCAGCACCTCGCCGGACGCGGCGCGGGTCGCGATCTCCTTGCCCGCCGGGAACGTCGGCAGCGCCTTCTCCCAGCCGGGCGGCAGAGCGCGCGCGGAGATCCGGTCGAACTCGGCGGCCCGCTCGGCGTTCGCCGCGCGCCACGCCTGGTAGCGCTCGTTCCACCGGGCGTGCGCCTCGCGGCCCCGGCCGGACACGGCGCGGGCGTGCGCCAGGACGTCCTCGGGCACCTGGAAGCTCTCCGCGGGGTCGAGCCCGAGGAGCTTCTTGGTCGCCGCGACCTCCTCGGCGCCGAGCGCCGAGCCGTGCGCCTTGCCGGTGTTCTTCTTGTTCGGCGCCGGCCAGCCGATGATCGTGCGCAGCGCGATGAACGACGGGCGGGACGTCTCGGCCTGCGCGGCGGCGAACGCCGCGGCGAGCTTCTCGACGTTCTCCTCGTAGTCGCCGTTCTCCGTCCAGTCGACGGTGTGGACGTCCCAGCCGTACGCCTCGTAGCGGGCCCGCACGTCCTCCGACAGCGCGATGGCGGTGTCGTCCTCGATCGAGATGTGGTTGTCGTCCCACAGCAGCACCAGGTTGCCCAGCCGCTGGTGGGCCGCCAGCGCGGACGCCTCGTGGCTGATGCCCTCCTCGATGTCGCCGTCCGAGCAGAACGCCCAGATGGTGTGGTCGAAGGGGGACTCGCCCTGCGGCGCGTCCGGGTCGAACAGCCCGCGCTCGCGGCGCGCCGCCATCGCCATCCCGACCGCGTTCGCGATGCCCTGGCCGAGCGGCCCGGTCGTCGTCTCGACGCCCGCGGTGTGCCCGTGCTCCGGGTGCCCCGGCGTCAGGCTGCCCCACTTGCGCAACGCCTTCAGCTCGTCCAGCGTCAGCGGGTAGCCCGAAAGGTAGAGCTGGATGTAAAGGGTCAGGCTGGAGTGCCCGCAGGACAGGACGAACCGGTCCCGGCCCGCCCACTCGGGGTCGGTCGGGTCGTGCTTGAGGAACCGCTGGAAGAGCAGGTAGGCGGCCGGGGCCAGGCTCATGGCGGTGCCGGGGTGGCCCGAGCCCGCCTCCTCGACCGCGTCCATGGCCAGGGCGCGGACCACGTCCACCGCCCGCCGGTCCAGGTCAGACCATTCAAACGTGCTGTTGTCCCTAGTCACGGAACGCCAGGCTCCTCTCGAAACCGCTCTGTGTACATGATCGCGCCGTGCGGCGAGTCGACGTGCGGCGAAACGCCGCGCCCCCTTCGTGCGGAACGGTGCGCTGTGGGCAGGACGCCCGGCCGAAGATCACGCCGTGCCCGATTCGAGCCTATCGCGCGGGCGTGCGGCCCACGCGTGACCGCGCGCACGTCCGATCCCCGCCGGACGTTCGCGCGCACGCTCCGCCGGGGGCCGGGCCGCTCCCTGCACCCTTGCCCGATCGCCCTTCCGCTAACCCCCCCGACGGGGTGATAGGACGGGGGATTCGGGCGGGGGAACGGCCCGAGCCGCGGGGCCCGGCACGGCCGCCGCGGCACCGTCGACGCGCCGGTCACGGTGTGTCAGGCGACCCGGTGCACGACCCCCGGAGGGGTCGGACTACAGTGATTGCGCGGTTGACAACGAGCGGCCGCCGTATTCGCCAAGCCGAAAGTCGCACCCAGCCGAGGTCGGCCCGAACACGGGGGCACCGCCGAGTTGGTACGCGATTTCACATGCCTAGTTGAACGTGGACCCGATTGTGACGGTGCTCAGTAACAAGCGTGGGGTGGAGCTCGACGAGCACATGCCGCTCGCTCCCCCCGAGCCGACGATGGCCGAGCCGGCCGCGCGCCGGCCGATCGGCGAGAGCGTGCGCGCCTACGTCGCGCTCACCAAGCCGCGCGTGATCGAGCTGCTCTTGATCACCACGATCCCGGTGATGTTCCTGGCGGCCGGGGGCGTGCCGCCGCTGGGCACGGTGCTGCTCACGCTGGCGTTCGGCACGATGTCCGCCGGGGCCGCCAACGCGATCAACTGCTACATCGACCGGGACATCGACGCCAAGATGCGCCGCACCCGGCGCCGCCCGCTGGCCCGCGCCCAGGTCACCCCCGCCCGCGCCCTGGTGTTCGGGATCACCCTCGCCGTGCTGTCCACGGTCGGGTTCGCGGTCGCCGTCAACCCGCGCGCCGCCGCCGGTTCGCTGTTCGCGATCCTGTTCTACGTCTTCGTGTACTCGCTGCTGCTCAAGCGGCGCACCTCGCAGAACGTCGTGTGGGGCGGCATCGCCGGCTGCATGCCCGTCCTCATCGGCTGGACGGCCGTCACCGACGAGATCTCCTGGACGCCGTTCGTCCTGTTCGGCGTCGTCTTCCTCTGGACGCCGCCGCACACCTGGACGCTCGCGATGCGCTACCGCGAGGACTACGCGGTCGCCAACGTCCCGATGCTGCCGGTCGTCAAGGGCGAGCGGCGCGTCATCGTGGAGAGCCTGGTCTACACCTACGCCACCGTCGCGTGCTCGCTGCTGCTGTGGCCCGTCGGCGGGATGACCCCCGTCTACGGGGCGGTCGCCGCGGTGCTCGGCCTGGTGTTCCTCGCCGAGGGGCACCGCCTGCTGAAGGCGGTCCGCGCCGGGGTGACGGGCGTCCACCTGCGGCCCATGCGGTTCTTCCACCTGTCGAACGTCTACCTGGCGCTGCTGTTCACCGCCGTGTCGATCGACCCGCTCCTGCACTGACGGCCTCCCGCGCCCGGACAGCACGATCACGCAGCGTGACCGTCCCGTCTTAGCGTCGTGACCGGGCGCCGGTTACGCTCACGTCATGGCGCGCGTGGACCCGAAGGCGGTGCTCGAGGGGCGGATCCCCGGGCGCCCACCGGTCGGCCTGATCGCCGGGCTGACGGTCTCGGGGCTGTGCGCCGTCGTCGCCCTCGGCGTCGACGTCCTGTCCGGCGAGGGCGGCTTCTGGGTGGGCCTCCTGCTGGCCGTGCTGCCCATCCCGCCGCTCATCGCGCTCGCGCTCGCCCTGGACCGGCTGGAGCCCGAGCCGCCCCGCGCGCTCGTGTTCGCGTTCATGTGGGGCGCGGGCGTAGCCGTCCTGGGCGCCTTGGTCCTGAACACGGCGGGACTGCTCTACGTCACCGTCCCGATCTTCGGCGAGGCGGACGGCCATTTCGTCAGCGCCACGTTCGGCGCGCCCGTGATCGAGGAGACGCTCAAGGGCGCCGTCCTGTTCGGCATGCTGTGGCTGCGCCGCAACGAGATCGACGGGTTCGCCGACGGGCTGATCTACGCCGCGATGGTCGGCCTCGGCTTCGCGATGATGGAGAACGTCACCTACTACATGCGGGCGTTCGAGGACGGCGGCGCCCGGCAGCTCCAGGCCGTCTTCATCCTCCGCGGGCTCGTCGCGCCGCTGAGCCACCCGCTGTTCACCTCCATGACCGGCCTCGGCGTCGCCTACGCCGCCACGCACCGCCGCGGCCAGCTCCTCGCCCCCCTCGCCGGGCTGCTGGGCGCCATGATCCTGCACGGCCTGTGGAACGGGGCCGCCTCGACGGGCCTCGCCGGGCTCGGCGTCGTGTACCTGCTGGACTTCTGCATCCTCGTCGGGCTGATCGTCATCGTCGCCGTCGAGCGCCGCAGCACCGTCCGCCGCATCGAGACGTACCTGCCGCTGTACGCCGCGACCGGGCTCGTCACCGCCGCGGACGTCCGGATGCTGCGCTCGATCCCGGCCCGCCGCGCCGCCCGCCGCTGGGCCCGCGCCGTCGGCGGCCCGCCCGCGGGCCGCGCCATGGTCGACTACCAGCTCGCCGCCACCGAGCTGGCCCTGCTGCACAAGCGCGCCGACCGCGGCGTCGCCGACCCGCACTGGTTCACCGCGCGGCGCGACGCCCTGCTCAACCTCATGGCACTGGCCCGGCACGCGTTCCTGCGCACCCCGCAGGTGCCCCGGGCCCCCGGCGGACCGCCGTGGGCCCCGCGCGGGCCGTCCGGCTTCCTCCCGCCCGACCTGCGGAAACGGTGACCCGGCGGCGCTCCCGGGGGGTTGGGTCACGGGTGCGCGGGGGCGGCCATAGCATGGTCGGCGTGACAAAGCGAGAGTCGACCCCCAACCCGCTGATCCGCGCGCGGGACGCCGTGTGGCGTCCGACGGCGGGTGCGTTCCGGCTGCTCGCACTGCTCGGCGTCATCGGCAACGTGCTCATCGTCGCCAGCGGCGGCGCCGTCCGCGTCACCGAGTCCGGGCTCGGCTGCCCCGAATGGCCAAAGTGCACTGGCGACAGCCTCGTCCCCACCCCGCATCCCGAGCACGAGACCGTCAACATGGCGATCGAGTTCGGCAACCGGATGATCACCTTCGTGGTGCTGGCCGTCGGGATGCTCGTGTTCATCGCCGCGCTCCGCCTCGTCCCGCGCCGCAAGGACCTGGTCTGGTGGGCGCTCGCGCAGCCGATGAGCGTCGTCGCGCAGGCCGTCATCGGCGGCATCGTCGTCCTGACCGAACTGCACCCCGCGGCCGTCGGCCTGCACTTCCTCGTCTCCCCGGCCCTGCTGATCTTCTGCGTGGCGCTGTGGATCCGCGCGGGCGAGGGCGACGCGCCGCCCCGCCCCCTCGTCGCCCCCTGGATCCGCGCCCTCGGCGGCGCGCTGCTGGCCGCCAGTGCGGTCGTCCTCGTCGCCGGCACGGTGGTCACCGGCACCGGCCCGCACGCCGGCGACGCCTCGTCGCGCCGCTACGGCTTCGAGATCACCGACGTCACCCGGATCCACAGCCTCACCGCCTGGGCCGTCTGCGTGCTGACCGTGGTCATCGCCGTGGCCCTTCACCGGACGAACGCGCCCGCCGCGGCCCGCCGCCGCGTCCACGAACTCCTCGTGCTCATCGTCGCGCAGGGCGCGCTCGGCTACGTCCAGTACTTCCTCGGCGTCCCCGCCGTCCTGGTCGTCCTGCACATGTTCGGCGCGGTCCTGATGTGGGTCGCCGCGTTCCGCCTGTTCTTCGCCTTCCGCGACCGCGGCCCCCGCGCCGCCGCCGACCTGGCGCCCGGCCCCACCGAACCCGCTCTCCACACCCCCCAGCCCGCCTGACGCGCCGGCGGCCCCGCACCGGACGTGCTCGTCCGCGCAGGCCACCGCCGTGCGGGCGGGCAGCGGGACGACGCGGCCCCGCACGGGGCGGCGGGATCGACGGCGGCCGGTGGACGGTCAGGTCTTCTTGAGGAACTCGCGGAGGCGGGCGAGGGGCCAGGTGTTGATGACGTCGTCGGGCGTGAGCCAGCCGCGCTGGGCGGTGCCGACGCCGTAGCGGATGTTGCGGTGGTGGCCGACGGAGTGGGCGTCGGTGTCGACGGAGAACTTCACGCCGAGGCGCTTGGCGCGGCGGATCAGGTCGGCGGGGAGGTCGAGCCGGTCGGGGAACGAGTCGATCTCCAGGGCGGTGCCGGTGCGGGCGGCCGCGCGGAACACCTCGTCCCAGTCGGCGTCCACGGGCGGGCGGCGGCCGATGCTGCGGGCGGTCGGGTGCCCGATGACGTGCACGTGCGGGTTCTCGCAGGCCCGGACGAGACGGCGCGTCATCGCCTCCTGGTCCTGCGTGAAGTGGGAGTGGATCGACGCGACGCAGATGTCGAAGCCCGCGAGGAAGTCGGCGTCCCAGTCGACGCCGCCGTCGGGGTCGATGTTCAGCTCGGTGCCGTGCAGCAGCGTCAGGTCCGGCCAGGACGCCTGGAGCCGGCGGACCTGCTCGCGCTGGGCGAGCATCTTCTCGTCGGTCATCCGCTGCATGAACAGGTTCGGCGCGTGGTCGGTGATCGCGTAGTACTCCAGGCCGCGGGCCGCCGCGGCGGCGACCATGTCCTCGAGCGGGGCGATGCCGTCGGTGAGGTCGGTGTGGCTGTGCAGGTCGCCGCGCAGGTCGTCGACGGTGACGAGACGGGGGAGCCCGCCCGCGAGGGCCGCCTCGATCTCGCCGGTGTCCTCCCGCAGCGTCGGGTGCACCCAGGGCAGCCCGAGGCGCTCGTACACCTCGTCCTCGGTCTCGGAGACGATCAGCTCGCCGGACTCGGCGTCGAACAGGCCGTACTCTGACAGCTTCAGCCCCGCCTTCACGGCGATCTCGCGGGTGCGGATGTTGTGCGCCTGCGAGCCGGTGAAGTACTGCAGGGCCGCGCCCCACGACTCGGGCGGGACGACCCGCAGATCGACCTGCAGGCCCTTCGCCGTGCGGATCGAGGTCTTCTTGTCGCCGCTCGCGATCACCTCGTGGACGATCGGCAGCGCGGCGAACGCCTCCATGATCGGGTGCGGGTCGGTGGACGCCACGAGGACGTCCACGTCGCCGATCGTCTCGCGCATCCGGCGCAGCGAACCGGCGTGCTCGCAGCGCTCCACCTGCGGCAGCCCGGAGAGGGCCGCGACGACCTCGTCGGCGATGCCCGCGGCGGCGTCCACGAGCACGCGCTCCCCGGAGCCGCGCATCAGCTCGATGCCGCGCAGGATGTTCTCCTCGGTCTTGGCGCCGAACCCCTTGAGGCCGCGCAGCCGGCCCGCGCCGATGGCGGTCTCGAGCTCCTCCACCGACGACACGCCGAGCTCCTCGTAGAGGGCGAGGGCCTTCTTGGGGCCGAGGGTGGGGATCGCGGTGAGCGCTCGGACGCCCGCGGGGATCTGCGTCCGCAGCTCCTCCACCTGCCGGATCGTCCCGGTGGCGGTGTAGTCGAGGACCTTCTTGGCGATCGCGTCGCCGACCGTGGGGATCTTGCGCAGCCCGGCCAGGTCGAGGCCGGAGATGTCGTCGGGATGACCGGCGATCGCCCGCGCCGCCTTCTCGTACGCCCTGATCTTGAACGCGTCGCCGCCCGTGATGGACAGCAGGTCCGCCAGTTCCTGGATGAGGGCCGCAGCCTCGTCGTTCGCCCGTGCCATACGGTCGATGTTACGAGGCGGGTCCGACGTTTCCGGCGGTCAGCGCAGCGGCGCCACGGGGCCGTCCGGGTTCTCCATGCGGCCCGTCACGACCTCGTCGACGATCTCCGCCACCTCGTCCTCGCCGAGCGCCCGGTAGCCGTCGTCGGTGACGACCGCGATCGTCGGGTAGATCCGGCGGGCCGTGTCGGGGCCGCCGGTCGCGGCGTCGTCGTCGGCGGCGTCGTAGAGGGCCTGCACGCAGACGGTCGCGGCGTCCCGCTCGGACAGGTCCGGGCGGTACAGCTTCTTCAGCGCCCCCAGCGCGTACGGGGACCCGGAGCCGTCGGCGTGGTAGTCGCGGGCCTCCTGCGGCGCGCCGGTGATGTCGTAGGTGTAGATCCGTCCGGTGCCGGTGCGCTCCTCGTACCCGGCGAACAACGGGACGACGGCGAGGCCCTGCAGCGCCTGCGCGAGGTTCGCCTGGATCACGGCGCCGAGGCGCCGGGCCTTGCCCGGCAGCGACAGCGGCGCGCTCTCCATCTTCTCGTAGTGCTCCAGCTCGACCTGGAACAGCCGGACCATCTCCAGCGCCAGCCCGACGGTGCCCGCGAACGCGACGACCGAGTACTCGTCGGCGCGCTGGACCTTGTCGAGCTCGCGGTAGGCGATGCGGTTGCCCTGGGTGGCGCGGCGGTCCCCGGCCATCATGACGCCGCCCGGGAAGGTCAGCGCCAGGACGGTCGTGCCGTGCGGCAGGTCGGGCACGGTCCCGGCGCCGGGCACCCGGTTGACGGGCAGCAGGTCGGGGGAGTGGAGGCGCAGGAAGTCCACGAACGACGCCGATCCCGCCTCGAAGTACTCCGGCGGCATCCCCTGGTCCTCGTTCCGGCCGATCACGCGGACTCCAATCCGGTCGATTGCAGGTGGTCCCGTCCCGATCCTTCCACGCCCGGGCGCGCGGTCGCCACCGGCGCGCCCGTCCGGGCCCGGACGGGCCGTCAGGCCTCGGGCGCCTCGGGCGGGTCCTTCTGGCTCCGCGTGGCTCCCACGCTGGCCACGACCACGCAGACGATCGCGAGCCACTGTCGCCCGCTGAGGATCTCGCCGAGCAGGGCGACGCCGACGAGCGCGGCGGCGGCCGGTTCCAGGCTCATCAGGACGCCGAAGACCCGCGCGGGCATCCGCCGCAGCGCCTCCAGCTCGAGCGAATACGGGATCACCGACGACAGCAGCCCGACGCCGAGGCCGATCAGCAGCAGCCGCGGGTCGAGCATCTCCGCGCCGCCCTCGGCGACGCCCATCGGCAGGACGGCCGCGGTGCCGACGATGCTCGCGACGGCCAGCCCGGACGAGCCGGCGAACCGCCGCCCGGTCGCGGCCGTCAGCAGGATGTAGGCCGCCCAGCACACCCCGGCGACCAGGGCGAACGCGATGCCGACCGGGTCGAGGTCGCCGCCGCCCCGGGCGAGCATCACCACGCCCAGGCCCGCCAGCAGCGCCCACAGGGCGTCCCGGGGCCGCCGGGACGCGAGCAGCGCCACGCTCAGCGGCCCGAGGAACTCGATCGTCACCGCGACGCCCAGCGGGATGCGGGCGAACGACTGGTAGATCGAGAAGTTCATCCCGGCGAGCGCGAGCCCGAACCCGGCGGCGATCGCGAGGTCCCGCCGGGTGTGGTCCCGCAGGAGGGTCCGCAGCGCCTTGCGGGCCAGGAACGCCAGGACGATCGCCGAGGTCAGCAGCCGCAGCGTCACGACGGCGCTCGGTGGCAGCCGGTCGAACAGGTTCTTGGCGAGACCGGCCCCGACCTGCACGGAGATGATGCCGAGCAGGATCAGCGCGGGCGGGGGGACGGATCCGAGCGACAGCGGCCTCGTCCGGCCGGGCGCCCGGGTCGCGCAGCCGTGGGAGCCGGGCGCCTCAGCCAGTGCCATGCGTCACTTCCGCAATCACTCCCACTTGAAGAACCGGGCGGCGAGGGCGAGTCCGGCGACGGCCCACACCGCGAGGACGAGCAGCGGGCCGCCGGGGAACGCGGCGCCGTCCCGCAGGACGTCCCGCAGCCCCTCGGCCAGCGCGGAGATCGGCAGCAGCTCCAGCGCGCTCCGGACCGCCTCGGGGAACTTGTCCAGCGGGAATACCACGCCGCCGACGGCCAGCAGCAGGACGTAGACGAGGTTCGCCGCCGCGAGGGTCGCCTCGGCGCGCAGCGTCCCGGCCATGAGCAGGCCGAACCCGCTGAACGCGGCGGTGCCGAGCAGCAGCAGCGCGAGCACCGAGAACGGGTCGCCGTGCGGTTCCCAGCCGAGCCCGAGCGCGACGGCGCAGATCAGCGCGGCCTGGATCACCTCGACGGCGAGGACGGAGAGGGTCTTGGCGGCGATCAGCCCGGCGCGCGGCAGCGGCGTCGCGCCGAGCCGCTTCAGCACCCCGTAGCGGCGTTCGAAGCCGGTGCCGATCGCCTGGCCGGTGAACGCCGTCGACATCACCGCGAGCGCCAGGACGCCCGGGGTGAGGAAGTCGACGCGGCTGCCGGGGCCGAGGTCCAGCAGCGAGGTGGCGGCGAACAGCACCAGCAGCACCACCGGAATGATCATGGTGAGCAGCAGCTGCTCGCCGTTGCGCAGCATCGCGCGCAGCTCGTACGCCGTCTGCGCCAGGATCATCCGCGGCAGCGGCACCGCGCCCGGCGCGGGCGTGAAGTCCAGCGCGGCGGACGACTCCGCCCGCGCCTCCCCGACCGTCATGCGCGCAGCTCCCGTCCGGTCAGCTCCAGGAAGACGTCCTCCAGCGTGCGGCGCTCGATCCGCAGGTCCTCGGTCAGCACGCCGTGCGACGCGCACCACGCGGTGACGGTCGCCAGCAGCTCGGGCCGCACGTCCGCCTCGATCAGGTAGTGCCCGGCGGGCGACTCCTTGGCCGCGCACCCGGCGGGCAGAGCCGACAGCAGCTCCTCCAGGCCGAGCCCCGGACGGGCGCGGAACCGCAGCTGCCGCTCGGCGCCGGTGAGGGTCGCGGGGGCGCCCTCGGCGACGACCCGGCCGTGGTCGACGATCACGACGTGGTCGGCGAGGGTCTCGGCCTCGTCCATGTTGTGCGTGGTGAGCACGATCGACACCCCGGCGGCGCGCAGCTCCCCGATCAGGTCCCAGGTCGCGCGCCGGGCCTGCGGGTCGAGGCCGGTGGTGGGCTCGTCCAGGAAGACCAGCTCGGGACGGCCGACGACCGCGACGGCCAGCGACAGCCGCTGCTGCTGCCCGCCCGACATCCGCCGGAACGGGGTGCGGGCGTGCTCGGTGAGGCCGAGCCGCGCCAGCAGGGCGGCCGGGTCGAGCGGCGCGGCGTGGAAGGACGCGACGAGCTCGAGGAACTCGGCGGCGCGCGCCGTGCCCGGCACGCCTCCCGACTGCGGCATCACCCCGACCCGCGGCTTCAGCGCGCGGGCGTCGGCGGCCGGGTCCAGGCCGAGGACGCGGACCGTTCCCGCGTCGGCCCGGCGGAACCCCTCGCAAATCTCGATCGTGGTGGTCTTCCCGGCGCCGTTGGGGCCGAGCAGCGCGGTGACCTCGCCCCGGGCGGCGCGCAGCGACAGCCCGTCCACGGCCGTCGCCGCTCCGTAGCGCTTCACGAGCGACTCCAGCTCGACGGCGCCGTCTCCCGGGGGTGTCATGCCCACGAGTTTAGGACGAGGCGCGGACCGCTCGGCGCCCGCCTCCGGATGCCCGCCTCCACGCGCCCGCCGCGGGGGCGGCCGGACAGGCGGGCAGGTCGGGGGCGGGACGGAGGCCGGCCGCCGGACGGGACGCCGGACCGGACGGCCGCGCCCGGCGGGGTTTCGGCGGCGGCGCCGGGGGAATCGCGCGACCGGGGGGTGTTGATCATGCGGGTGGTCGTCGCGCTGGGCGGCAACGCGCTCGTCGGCCGCGGCGAGTCGCCCGACGACGGGCCGCAGCGCGCCAACGTGAACCGCGCGGTGCGGGCGCTGGCCCCGCTCGCCCGGCGGCACGAGCTGATCGTCACGCACGGGAACGGGCCGCAGGTGGGCGTGCTGTCGCTGGAGAGCGTCAACGACCCGAACCTGACCCGCCCGTACCCGCTCGACACCGTCGGCGCGGAGACGCAGGGGATGATCGGCTACTGGATCCTGCAGGCGCTGCAGAACGCGCTGCCCGGCCGCCAGGTGATGGCGATGATCACGCAGACGCTCGTGTCGGCGGTCGACCCGGCGTTCGAGGACCCGACCAAGTTCGTCGGGCAGGTGTACGAGCGGGACGAGGCGGAGAAGCTCGCCGCCGACTACGGGTGGACGATCCGGCAGGACGGGGAGCACTGGCGGCGCGTCGTCCCGTCGCCGCACCCGCAGCGCGTCATCGAGACCCGGCTGATCCGCGAGCTGGTGCGGCTCGGGACGGTCGTGGTGTGCGCGGGCGGCGGCGGCGTCCCGGTGTTCCGCAACGACGTGGGACGGCTGGAGGGCCTCGAGGCGGTGATCGACAAGGACCTGACCGCGTCGGTGCTGGCCGAGAGCCTGGACGCGGACGCGCTGCTGATCCTCACGGACGTCCCGCGGGTGATGCGGCGGTACGGCACCCCCGAGCAGGAGGAGATCACCCACACCACCCCGCACGAACTGCGCGGCGAGGAGTTCCCCGCCGGGTCGATGGGGCCGAAGGTGGAGGCGGCCTGCCGGTTCGTGGAGCGGACGGGCGACATGGCGGCGATCGGGCTGCTCGACGAGTGCGCGGAGATCCTCGACGGCGTCGCCGGGACGATCGTCACGCCGAACGCCACGTGGCCGCTGGAGAGCACGCTTTGACCGCGCCCTCCCCGCCGTCCGGCCCCTCCGGCCCGTCCGCTCCCTCCGCGTCCGGCGCCGGCGGGTTCGCGCGGAGCCTGCTGCGCACGAAGCCGGTCGACCGGATCGTCGCCGAGGGCGGGCGCGGCGCGGGCGGGGAGCTGCGGCGGACGATGGGGCTGCTGCAGCTCACCCTGTTCAGCGTGGGCGCGACCCTCGGCACCGGCATCTTCGTCGTGCTCGGGTCGGCGGTGCCGCTCGCGGGCCCCGCGGTCGTCGCGTCGTTCGTCCTCGCGGCGGTCACCGCGCTGTTCTCGGCGCTGTCGTACGCCGAGCTGGCCGGGACGATCCCGGTCTCCGGCTCGTCCTACTCGTACGCGTACGCGACGCTGGGCGAGCTGGTCGCGTGGGTGTGCGGCTGGTGCCTGCTGCTGGAGTACGGGGTGTCGGTGTCGGCGGTCGCGGTCGGCTGGGGCGCCTACCTGAGCGCCTTCTTCGACACCACGCTCGGGTTCACGATCCCCGCGGAACTGGCCGACCCGCCGGGCGGCGGCGGCATCGTGAACGTCCCCGCGGTCGTCGTCGTGGCGCTGGCGGCGTTCCTGCTGCTGCGCGGCGCGTCCGAGACCGCCGCCGCCAACACGGTCATGGTGTTCCTCAAGATCGGCGTGCTGCTGTTCTTCTGCGCCGTGGCCTTCACCGCGTTCCGGTCCGGGAACCTCGACGGGTTCGCGCCGATGGGCTGGGCGGGGATCAGCGCGGCCGGGTCGAAGGTGTTCTTCTCCTACATCGGCTTCGACGCCGCCTCCACCGCCGGCGAGGAGGCGAAGAACCCGCGCCGCGACCTGCCGCTGGCGATCGTCCTGTCCCTCGCGATCGTCACCGCCGTGTACGTCCTGGTCGGGCTCGCCGCGGTCGGCGCGATGAACTGGACGCGGTTCGGCGAGGACGACTCGGAGGCGTCCCTGGCGAACGTGCTCGACGCGGCCACCGGCGCCGCGTGGCCGTCGGCCGTCCTGTCGATCGGGGCCGTGATCGCGATCGCGAGCGTCGTCCTGACGGTCATGTACGGGCAGACTCGCATCCTGTTCGCGATGTCGCGGGACGGGCTCATGCCGCCCGTCTTCCAGCGGGTGAGCCCCAGGCGGTCGGTGCCGGTCGCCAACACGGTCATCGTCGCGGCGTTCATCGGGCTGCTCGCCGGGTTCGTCCCGCTGGGCCGCCTCGTGGACGCCACCAGCATCGGGACGCTGTTCGCGTTCGCGCTCGTCAACGTCGGCGTGATCGTCCTGCGGCGGACCCGGCCCGACCTGCCGCGGTCCTTCCGGGCCCCGCTGTACCCGCTCACGCCGCTGCTCGGCGTGGCCCTCTGCCTGTACCTGATGGTGGGGCTCGGCGGGGTCACGTGGGTCGTGTTCCTGCTGTGGGGGCTCGCCGGGCTCGCCGCGTACTTCGCCTACGGCCGCCGCCACTCGCGGCTCGGGAGGGGGGCGGGGGCATGACGGCGCGGGTGCTGGTCGGGTGCTCCCCGGACGAGCGCGGCGACGACGCGCTCGTCCTCGCCGCGCTCGTCGCGCGCGCCACGGGCGCGGGGGTGACGGCGGCGAACGTCCACCCGCCGCCGTGGCCCGCCCGCGGGCCCGGGTCGGTGGACGCCGAATGGCTCGCCTACCTGCGGAGCCGCGCGGACGAGGTCGTCCGGGCGGCGGCGGTGCGGCTCGCGGAGCTGGGGGTCCCGGAGGCCGGCGTCGAGGCCCGGGTGCACGCGCACCGGGGCAGCGGCCGCGGGCTCATCGAGGTCGCCGAGGACGTCGAGGCCGGGGTGGTCGTGATCGGTTCCGCGCCGCGCGGGCGGCGCGGGCGGATCGCCGTCGGCAGCACCGCCGACCAGCTCCTCCACGGCTCGCCGGTGCCGGTCCTCATGGCGCCGCGCGGCTACGGGGCGGAGGCGCCCCCGCGGCTGGAGCGGCTCACGGCCGCGTACTGGCGGCTCCGGGAGGCCGAGGGCCCGCCGGCCGTCGCCGCCGGGTGGGCCGCGGCGCTGGACGTCCCGATGCGGCTGCTCACGCTGGTGCTCCGGCCGCCCGGGGTCGCCGCGCGGTTCCGGGACTCCGGCGAGATCCTGGAGCGGCAGCGGGAACGGGCCGAGGAGGACCTCGCCCGCGCCGCCGGGTCGGTGGACGGCGTCCCGGTGACGACCGAGGCGGTCACCGGGGTGAGCGTGGGCAAGGCCCTCGCGGCGGTCGATATG
The DNA here is from genome assembly GCF_040679555.1 of Spirillospora sp. NPDC052242. NCBI lineage: Bacteria > Bacillati > Actinomycetota > Actinomycetes > Streptosporangiales > Thermomonosporaceae > Spirillospora > Spirillospora sp. NPDC052242. Next base: position 14,595 of record NZ_JBFAUZ010000044.1, on the reverse strand, counting down.
CTGCCGGGCGAGGTTCTGACCTGCCAGTCCGGGCATCACGGCCCGTTGCGCGGGGTCTTCCTGGGGGAGAGCTCCGGCAAGATCGTGCGCTCGGCGTCCTGTCCGGTGCTGATGCTCCCGCGCGTCGCGCCCCGGTGATGAACCGCACGTGAACCGGGGCGGACGACCTGTTTAGGTAAGGCTTACCTGCGTGAGCCACGACATCGACAAAGCGGTGTTTCGCGGGAAGGAATTACGGCACACTGATGTTGTGAAAAACGTGAGCGAGGATCGGGCGAGCGCGGAGGCCGTGGTGACACGGCCGTCCGGCGTGCCGTCTCCGGCCGGGACCGAGCGCGACACCCGCGCCCGGGTGGCCCGGCTGATCCTCGAGCACGGCCCCGTCACCGCGTCCGCGCTCGGCGAGCGGGTCGGCCTCACGCCGGCCGCCATCCGCCGGCACCTGGACGCGCTGCTGGCCGAGGGCATGATCGAGGTCCGCCGGGCCCGGCCGCAGACGCGGCGCGGCCGCGGGCGCCCCGCCAAGTGGTTCGCCATCACCGACGCGGGACGCAGCGCGTTCGTGCACGCCTACGACGACCTGGCGACCAGCGCGCTGCGCTTCATCGCCGAGACGGCCGGCGCCCACGCGGTCGCCGAGTTCGCCCGGCGCCAGATCGCCGACCTCGAGCGGCGCTACCGGCCCGTCGTGCAGGCGGCCCCGCCCCACCAGCGGGTCCGCACGCTCGCCGAGGCGCTGTCCGGGGACGGCTACGCGGCGGCCGCCGCGAAGGCCCCGCAGCCGGGCGGCGGCGAGCAGCTGTGCCAGCACCACTGTCCGGTCGCGCACGTGGCGGCGGAGTTCCCGCAGCTGTGCGAGGCCGAGACGGAGGCGTTCAGCCGGCTGCTGGGCACCCCCGTCCAGCGGCTCGCCACGATCGCCCACGGCGACGGCATCTGCACCACCCACGTCAGCCCCCGCTCCCTGTGCGGGGACGGGACGGACGCCGCCGGGGAACCGTCGGACGGGCCGGGGGACGCGGGTGAGACCCCCGCAAGCACACTGACCAGTGACGAGGAGTCCGGGAGGACGCCCCTATGACTACGGCAGCCCACCCTGAGCTGGAAGGGCTCGACAGGTACAAGTTCGGCTGGGCCGACTCCGACGAGGCCGGAGCCTCGGCCCGCCGCGGCCTGAACGAGGACGTCGTCCGCGACATCTCGGGTAAGAAGAACGAGCCGGACTGGATGCTCGACCTGCGCCTCAAGGGGCTGCGGCTGTTCGACAAGAAGCCGATGCCGACCTGGGGCTCGGACCTGTCGGACATCGACTTCGACAACATCAAGTACTTCGTCCGGTCGACCGAGCAGCAGGCCGCCTCCTGGGAGGAGCTCCCGGAGGACATCAAGAACACCTACGACAAGCTCGGCATCCCGGAGGCGGAGAAGCAGCGCCTCATCGCCGGCGTCGCCGCCCAGTACGAGTCGGAGGTCGTCTACCACAAGATCCGCGAGGACCTTGAGGAGAAGGGCGTCATCTTCGTCGACACCGACACCGGCCTGCGCGAGCACCCGGAGATCTTCCAGGAGTACTTCGGCTCCGTGATCCCGGTCGGCGACAACAAGTTCGCCGCGCTCAACACCGCCGTGTGGTCGGGCGGCTCGTTCATCTACGTCCCGCCGGGCGTCCACGTCGAGATCCCGCTCCAGGCCTATTTCCGGATCAACACCGAGAACATGGGCCAGTTCGAGCGGACGCTGATCATCGCCGACGAGGGCTCCTACGTCCACTACGTCGAGGGCTGCACCGCCCCGATCTACAAGTCGGACTCCCTGCACTCGGCCGTCGTCGAGATCGTCGTGAAGAAGGACGCGCGCGTCCGCTACACGACCATCCAGAACTGGTCGAACAACGTCTACAACCTGGTGACCAAGCGCGCCGTCGCCTACGAGGGCGCCACCATGGAGTGGGTCGACGGCAACATCGGCTCCAAGGTCACCATGAAGTACCCGGCGGTCTACCTGCTCGGCGAGCACGCCAAGGGCGAGACCCTGTCGATCGCGTTCGCGGGCGAGGACCAGCACCAGGACGCCGGCGCCAAGATGGTGCACGCCGCGCCCAACACCTCCAGCAACATCATCTCCAAGTCGGTGGCGCGCGGCGGCGGCCGCACCTCCTACCGGGGCCTGGTGCAGATCCAGGAGGGCGCCGAGCACAGCAAGTCCACCGTCAAGTGCGACGCGCTGCTGGTCGACCAGATCAGCCGCTCCGACACCTACCCCTACGTGGACGTTCGCGAGGACGACGTGGAGATGGGCCACGAGGCCACCGTCTCCAAGGTGTCGGAAGACCAGTTGTTCTACCTGATGAGCCGCGGTCTCACCGAGGACGAGGCCATGGCGATGATCGTGCGCGGGTTCGTCGAGCCCATCGCGCGCGAGCTGCCGATGGAGTACGCCCTCGAGCTGAACCGGCTCATCGAGCTGCAGATGGAAGGAGCCGTCGGCTGATGGGGCTGGACGTGAAGCCTCTCTCGACGCTGCACGACAAGGCGTCGTACGACCTGGGCGACTTCGAGGTCCCCACGGGCCGCGAGGAGGAATGGCGGTTCACCCCGCTGCGCCGCCTCCACGGCCTGCACAACGGGACCGCGCAGGACGGCGGCAAGGTCATCGTCGACGTCGAGGCCGCGCCGGAGGCGACGGTCGAGACGGTCGGCCGCGACGACGCCCGCCTCGGCAAGGCGTACGTCCCGGCCGACCGGGTCTCCGCCCAGGCGTGGAACTCGTTCGCGCACGCCACGGTCGTCACCGTGCCGAAGGAGGCGGTGGCGTCCGCGCCGACCGTCCTGCGGCTGCGCGGCGAGGACGCCTCGGCCGCCGCCTACGGGCACACCACCGTGATCCTGGAGCCGTTCGCCGAGGCCACCGTGGTGCTCGCGCACCGCGGCTCGGCGACCTACGCCGACAACGTCGAGTTCGTCGTCGGCGACGGCGCCCGCCTCTCGGTGATCAGCCTGCAGGACTGGAACGACGACAGCGTGCACGTCTCGCACCAGCACGCCCGGCTCGGCCGCGACGCCCGGTTCGTCTCCCACAACATCTCGCTGGGCGGCGACCTGGTGCGGATCTCCCCGTCCGTCGCGTACGAGGCGCCCGGCGGCGACGCCGAACTGTACGGCGTGTACTTCGTCGACGGCGGCCAGCACCTCGAGCACCGGCTCCTGGTCGACCACACCGTCCCGCACTGCCGCAGCCGCGTCGACTACCGCGGCGCCCTGCAGGACGCCGACGCGCACGCCGTCTGGATCGGCGACGTCATCATCCGCGCCGAGGCCGAGGGCACCGACACCTACGAGCTGAACCGCAACCTCGTCCTCACCGACGGGACGCGCGTCGACTCGGTGCCGAACCTGGAGATCCTCACCGGCGAGGTCGCCGGCGCGGGGCACGCCTCCGCGTCCGGACGCCTCGACGACGAGCACCTGTTCTACCTGCAGGCCCGCGGCATCACCTTCGACGAGGCCCGGCGCATGGTCGTCCGGGGCTTCCTCGGCCAGCTCGTCGACCGCATCGAGGTCGACGAGGTGCGCGACAAGGTCCGGCAGGCCATCGAGGCGGAGCTCGACGTGAGGGGCGGTGACCGGTGACGTACGTGAAGGTGTGCGCGCTCGCCGACGTCCCGGCGGACGGGGCGCTCGGCGTGGAGGTCGACGACACGCCCGTCGCGATCGCGCGCAGCGGCGACGAGGTGTTCGCCGTCAACGACATCTGCTCGCACGCCGAGGTCTCCCTCTCCGAGGGCGAGATCTACAACGGCACCATCGAGTGCTGGCTGCACGGGTCCTGCTTCGACCTGCGCACGGGCAAGCCCACCAACCCGCCGGCGACGCAGCCGGTCGCCACCTACAAGGTCAAGGTCGAGGACGGCGACGTCTACGTCTCGCTCGGCTCCGACGACTAAGGAACGACAACACCATGGCCACGCTTGAGATCCGCGACCTCCACGTCTCCGTCGCCGAAGGCACCGACGGGACCAAGGAGATCCTGCGCGGGGTCGACCTCACCGTGCAGGCCGGCGAGACCCACGCGCTGATGGGGCCGAACGGCTCCGGCAAGTCCACCCTCGCCTACGCGGTCGCCGGGCACCCCAAGTACGAGGTGACCGCCGGCACCGTGACGCTCGACGGCGAGGACGTCCTGTCCATGAGCGTCGACGAGCGCGCCCGCGCCGGGCTGTTCCTGGCGATGCAGTACCCGGTCGAGGTGCCGGGCGTGTCCGTCTCGAACTTCCTGCGCTCGGCCGTCACCGCCGTCCGCGGCGAGGCCCCGAAGCTCCGCGAGTTCTCCAAGGAGATGAAGGCTGCGATGGACGGGCTGTCCATCGACCCCGCGTTCGCGCAGCGCTCCCTCAACGAGGGCTTCTCCGGCGGCGAGAAGAAGCGGCACGAGATCCTCCAGCTGGAGATGCTCAAGCCGAAGATCGCCGTGCTCGACGAGACCGACTCCGGCCTCGACGTCGACGCCCTCAAGGTCGTCTCCGAGGGCGTGAACCGGTTCTCCGCCGCCCCGGGCACCGGCGTCCTGCTGATCACGCACTACACGCGCATCCTGCGCTACGTGAAGCCGGACTTCGTGCACGTGTTCGCGCACGGCCGGGTCGTCGCCGAGGGCGGCCCCGAGCTCGCCGACCAGCTGGAGAACGAGGGCTACGAGAAGTACGTGAAGGCGGGCGCGTCGGCATGACACTGCTGCCCGAGGAGCTGAAGAAGGACTTCCCGCTCCTGCAGCGCACCGTCCGGGGCGGGCGGCCCCTGGTCTACCTGGACTCGGGGGCCACCTCGCAGAAGCCCGTCGCGGTGCTGAACGCCGAGCGGGAGTTCTACGAGCGGCACAACGCGGCGCCGCACCGCGGCGCCCACCTGCTCGCCGAGGAGGCCACCGAGGCCTACGAGAAGGCGCGCGCGTCCATCGCCCGGTTCGTCGGCGCGACGCCCGGCGAGATCGTGTTCACCAAGAACGCCACCGAGGGCATCAACCTCGTGGCGTACGCGATGAGCAACGCCGCGACGGCCGGGCCCGAGGCCGAGCGCTTCCGGGTGGGCCCCGGCGACGAGGTCGTGGTGTCCGAGATGGAGCACCACGCGAACCTCGTCCCGTGGCAGGAGCTGTGCCGCCGCACCGGCGCGACGCTCCGCTGGTTCGGGATCACCGACGAGGGCCGTCTCGACCTGACGGACCTGGACGACCTGGTCGGCGAGCGCACGAAGATCGTCGCGCTGACGCACCAGTCGAACGTCCTCGGCAGCGTCACGCCGGTCGATCGCATCGTGGAGCGTGCCCACGCCGTCGGCGCGCTCGTCCTGCTGGACGCCGCGCAGTCGGTCCCGCACCAGCCGGTGGACGTCCGCGCCCTCGGCGCCGACTTCCTCGCCTTCTCCGGGCACAAGATGCTCGGCCCCACCGGCATCGGCGTGCTGTGGGGCCGCCGCGAGCTCCTCGAGGCCATGCCGCCGTTCATCACCGGCGGTTCCATGATCGAGCTCGTGCACATGGAGTCGTCCACGTTCATGCCGCCGCCGCAGCGGTTCGAGGCGGGCGTCCCGATGACCGCGCAGGCCATCGGGCTCGGCGCGGCCTGCGACTACCTCGCCGACATCGGCATGGACCGGGTCCACGCGCACGAGGAGGCCCTCGTCGCCTACTCCCTCGAGCGGCTGTCGGAGATCCCCGGTGTCCGGATCATCGGCCCGGGCACCACCGAGGCGCGCGGCGGGGCCGTGTCGTTCACCGTCGAGGACATCCACCCGCACGACGTCGGCCAGGTGCTGGACGACCTCGGCGTCGAGGTCCGCGTCGGGCACCACTGCGCGTGGCCGATCTGCCGCCGGTTCGGCATCCCCGCCACCACCCGGGCGACGTTCTACCTGTACAACACCCTCGCGGACGTGGACGCGCTCGCCGACGGGGTGCGGCAGGCGCAGAAGTTCTTCGGAACAGCCTGAGGGCCGCCCCGGTTGTAGCCAGAAAGGCTTGGAAAGGACGACATGCAGCTGGAGGCGATGTACCAGGAGGTCATCCTGGACCACTACCGCAATCCCCTGCACAAGGGCTTGCGGGAGCCGTACGAGGGTGAGGCGCACCACGTCAACCCGACGTGCGGCGACGAGGTGACGCTGCGCGTCCACCTGGACGGCGACGGCCGGGACGCCACGGTGGCGGACGTCTCCTACGACTCCATGGGCTGCTCGATCAGCCAGGCCAGCGCGTCGGTGATGGCCGACCTGCTGATCGGCAAGTCGGTCAAGCAGGCCATGGAGGTCGGCGACGAGTTCCTGGCGCTGATGCAGTCCCGCGGCCAGGACGTCGAACCGGACGAGGACGTCCTGGAGGACGCCGTCGCCTTCGCCGGGGTGTCGAAGTACCCGGCACGGATCAAGTGCGCCCTCCTCGCCTGGATGGCGTGGAAGGACGCGACCGCCCGCGCACTGGGAGAGGCATCATGAGCGAGACGACCGAGACCGCCGAGACGACCGAGACCGAGGGCGTCGAGACCGCCGAGGCCGCCGAGGCCGCCGAGGCCGCCGAGGCCGCCGCGCCCGGCACCGGCGCGGACGCCGCCGCCGAGGAGGAGGTCCTCGAGGCGCTCAAGGACGTCGTCGATCCCGAACTCGGCATCAACGTCGTCGACCTGGGCCTGGTGTACGGGGTGAACCTCGACGGCGGCGTCGCCACCCTGGACATGACGCTCACCAGCGCCGCCTGCCCGCTCACCGACGTGATCGAGGACCAGGCGCACAGCGCCCTGGACGGCCTGGTGCAGGACGTCAAGATCAACTGGGTGTGGCTCCCGCCGTGGGGCCCCGACAAGATCACCGAGGAGGGCCGCGACCAGCTCCGCGCCCTCGGCTTCAACGTCTGACGCGCATCCGCGGAGGCCGCGCCCCACGCCGGGGCGCGGCCTCCGCGCGTCTCCGGGGACGGCGATCGCCGCCCCTCCGTGCGCCCGCCGCCGTGGCGTTTGCGTAGGGTCGTCCGATGTGAAGGATGCATTTCCCGACAGCGATCCCGAGCTCGTGGCCCGGCGCGCGGCCTCGTTCGGCGGCGACGCCGCGGCGTACGCGGCGGAGCGGCCCGACTATCCGGCCGCCGCGGTGCGGTGGGCGCTGGAGCCCCTCGGCGGACGGGCGCCGCGGGTGCTCGATCTCGGCGCGGGCACCGGCAAGCTCACCGGCGTCCTCCTGCGGGACGGCCTGCGCCCCGCGGACCTCGTGGCCGTCGAACCCGATCCGGCGATGCTCGCCGAGCTCCGCCGCGGGCTCCCCGGCGTGCGCGCCCTGCGGGGCGGCGCGGAGGAGATCCCGCTCGGCGACGCGAGCGTTGACGCGGTCCTGGTCGGGCAGGCGATGCACTGGTTCGACCTCGACCGGGCGTTCCCCGAGATCCACCGGGTGCTCGCGCCGGGCGGGGTGCTCGCGGGGCTGTGGAACCTGGACGACGACCGCGTGCCGTGGGTCGCGGGGCTGCAGGAGGTCGCGCGCAGCAGCGTGTCGCTGCGGCGGTGGCGGCCGAAGACGATCCCGCCGACGCGGTGGTTCCCGGAGATCGAGCGGGCCGAGTTCCCGCACGCCCAGCGGCGGACGGCCGAGTCGATGGCGGCGACCGTCGGCACGCACAGCCACGTGCTGGTGCTGGACGGCGCCGAACGCGCCGAGCTGCTCGGGCGGGTGCGCGACTACCTGCGGGGGAGGCCCGAGACGGCCGCGGGCGAGTTCGACCTGCCGATCGTCACCACGGCCGTCCGGACCCGGCGGGGCTAGCGCTTCGCCTCTTCCGGCGCCTTGGACGGCCACAGGGTGTGGCTGACGGGCCAGATCGCCCAGATCGCCAGGACGACGCCGAGGCGGGCCGCCCACTGCCAGAGGGCCGCGGTGCGCTCGGCGTCGCCGACCATGGCGATCATGCCGACGAGGAGGCCGCAGGCGATCGCCGTGGCGGCGGCCGCCTTGCCGAACTCGCGCCACTCGTACCGGGTGCGCGCCCGGCCGCCCTGCGGCTTCCCGCGCGGCGGCGGGCCGTCCGCGAACCGGTGCGCGAAGCGCTCGTCGGCCCAGCGGACCATGCTGTGCCCGAACGCGATCGAGTAGCCGAGGTACGCGGCCGACAGCCCGTGCGCGAAGCCCGCCTCGCCGCCCCGGCGCAGGTCGAGGACGGTCGCGACGAGCAGGACGACGTCGATCAGCGGCACGCAGAGCAGGAGCAGCCCGCCGAGGCGCCGCCTGCGCAGCGGGTAGCGGGCGAGCAGCCCGGCGCCGAGGACGACCCAGAAGCCGATCTCGCACGCGGCGATGATCGCGATGAGCACGGCGTCACCGGTCCCTGGAGAGGGCCGCGCCGGCGGCGTAGAGGGCCAGGCCGAGCAGGCCGAGGCCGATTCCGGCGAGCGGCTGGTGGGCGTCCGTCCACTCCAGAACGTCCATCTGGTTCCCGCCGAAGGCGTGATTGACGATCGAGAGCAGGCCCGCGATCGCGACGATGGTTCCGATGGTGCGCACTGCACGTTCCTTCCGACTGGCGTTACCCCTCGATCGTCGAACACGCGGGGGGCCGGATTCGTCGTCTGCGGTGAGGTTTCGCGGGTCGTCCGAAGGATGTACGCGCCGCCCTCACATGGGTGGAAGCACCACGGGCGCGGAGGTGCTGAGATAGGGGCGTGCCGTCATCCGCCCGCCGCCTCACCACCCCGCAGGACGCGCTCATCGCCGCCGCGGCGCTGGTCGGCGGCCTGCTGATGATCCTCGCGGACGGCTACGTCAAGTGGGCGGACGCCTGGCTGCCCAACCTGGCGCTGCGGTGCGTCCCGCTGGTGGGCCTGTGCGCGGCGATGCTGCTGCGGCGGACGGCGCCCCTCACCGGGCTGGCGGTGGCGACGCCGTTCAACTTCCTCGACGTGGCGATGGGGCCGAGCCTCGCCACCTTGATGATCTACGGGGACGCGCTGTACGCGGCGAGCCTGTACGGGCGGCGCCGGACGGCCGAGTGGCTCCTCGGCGTGACGGTCGCGGCGACCCTGGCCGCCACGGTGGCGGTGGGCGTCCTGCTGGGCGGCGTCTCCATCGCGGTGCTGCTGGGCGCGGTCGCCGGGATCACCTGGGTCGCGCCGGTGCTGACCGCGATGGCGGTCCGCGAGCACCGCTTCCGGGCGGAGGCGGAGCGGCAGCGCGCCGAGCAGGTCGCGCGGCTCGCCGAGCTCGACCGGCGCGCCGCGGTGGGCGCCGAGCGGGCCCGGATGGCGCGGGAGCTGCACGACGTCGTCGCGAACCACCTGAGCGCCGTGGCGCTGCACTCGTCGGCCGTCCTGAAGGTCCGGGACCTGGACCGGGAGACGCTGGAGCGGTCGCTGGAGGTGATCCGGGAGAACAGCGTGCAGGGGCTGGCCGAGATGCGCCGGATGATCGGGCTGCTGCGCGACGGCGACGGCGGCGAGGCCGATCCGCCCGCGCAGCCGCGGCTGTCGGAGCTGGAACGGCTGGTGGCGCGCACGTCGCGCGCCGACCTGTCGGCCCGGCTGCGGATCGCCGGGGAGCCGCCCGAGCTGCCCGCGGCGGTGGAGCTGGCCGCGTACCGGATCGTGCAGGAGTCGCTGACGAACGCGCTCAAGCACGCCGGTCCCGGCCGCGCCGACGTGCTGGTCGAGTACGGGCGCGACGGCCTGACGATCGACGTGCTGAGCCCGCTCGGGGCCGAGGACGCGCGGCTGCCGGGCACCGGCAGCGGACTGATCGGGATGCGGGAGCGGGCGACGCTGCTGGGCGGGCGGTTCGACGCGGGCCCCTGGCCGGAGCCGGACGGCTCCCGCTGGCGGGTGCGCGCCGAATTGCCCGTGGACCCGCCCGCCGAGAGGGAGACGACCTGATGATCGACGTGCTGGTGGCCGACGACCAGGCGGCGGTGCGCGCCGGGCTGGTCCTCATCCTGGGCGCCGCGCCGGGCGTGCGGGTCGTCGGCGAGGCCGGCGACGGGGAGCGGGCCGTCGAGCTGGCCCGCGAGCTGCGCCCGGACGTGGTGCTGATGGACGTGCGCATGCCGCGGCTGGACGGCATCCGCGCCACCCGGGAGATCGCCGGGTTCACCGACGTGCTCGTGCTGACGACGTTCGACCTCGACGAGTACGTGTTCGGCGCGCTGCGGGCGGGTGCGGCCGGGTTCCTGCTCAAGGACGTCGACGCCGACCGGCTCGTCGACGCGGTGCGCACGGTGGCGGCGGGGGAGGGCGTCATCGCCCCGAAGGTGACCCGGCGGCTGATCGGCGCGTTCGCCGCGCGCCCGGCGGTGCCGGAGCCCGTCCCCGGGCTGGCGGAGCTGACGCCCCGCGAGCGGGACGTCTTCCGGTGCCTGGGCGAGGGCATGTCGAACGGGGAGATCGCGGCGCGCCTCGACATGGCCGAGACCACCACCAAGACGCACGTCAGCCGCATCCTGGCGAAACTCGGGCTGCGCAGCCGCGTCCAGGCGGCCATCCTCGCGCAGGAGACGGCCGCCGACGGCCCGGCGGACCCCGGCCGTCCCCCGCATCCCGGCTGACGCCCCCGCCCCGCCGTACGCCCGCTCAGCGCGCCGCCGGCCGGTCCATGCGGACGGTGCGGCGCACTCGGCGCCGCGCCGACCGGGGCGCACGCGCGACGTGCCCGGCGCGCGGCGGCCGGGGGCGCCCGGGGCCGGTGCCGGTCAGGGGGACAGGCCGCGGATCAGGTCGGCGACCCGGACGATGCCGAGGCAGCGGCCCACCTCGTCCACCACGACCAGGTCGTCGTAGACCCGCTCGTCCTCCCGGCCCGCCGCCCGCAGCGCCGCCACCGCCGGGACGGTGCGCGGCACCGGCCGGGGCGGATCGGCGAGCCGCGCGGCCGGCCGGTTGGCGTGCAGCGCGTGCCCGTAGGGTCCCGACAGCCGCAGCAGGAAGCGCGTCCGGTCCACCGTGGCGTACGGGCGCTGCCGGTCGTCCACCAGGACGATGCTGGTGACGCCGCTCTCGGCGTTCAGCGCGTCCAGCACCTCGTCGGCGGTCGCCGTGTGCGGCATCGTGATCGCCGGCAGCGTGAACTCCGACACGCGCGGCCCGAGCGAGGCGTACGGGAGCTGCGCCGCCGGCTCCTCGCGCGCCGCGACGGGGACGCTGACCGGCATGCCCGGCCGCCACTCCGGCCCGGCCAGCACCGGCCCCTGCGCGAGCCGGGCGCCGAGCCCGCGCAGGTGCAGCACCTGCTCCTGGGTCTCCAGGCCCGGCGCGAGCACGTGGGTCTCCAGCCGGTGCGCCAGGTCCATCAGGCTCGCGGCCAGCGCGGAGCGGCGCGGCTCGCCGGGCGCCCGCCGGGCCAGGTCGGCGTCGAGCTTGAGCAGGTAGGGGGCGACGTCGGCGAGCAGGTCCAGGGGCGCGTGCGCGGCGCCGAGCCCGGCGAGCCCGACGAGGTAGCCGGCGCGGCGCAGCCCGCCGAGCGCGGCCGCCACCGCGGGCCGGATGCCGGGCGGGAACCCGCCGGTCGCGCACAGGATGATCTCGTTCGGGCGGCGTCCCGTCGAGCCCAGGCCCTGGTGCAGGTCGGACAGGACGTGCTCGCCCGCGGCGAGGGTCTCGGCGCGCAGGCCGATCAGCAGCGGCAGCCGCGTGCCGAGCTCCGCCGCCGCGCCCGCCGCGTCGACCGCGCGGCGCACGTCGTCGGCGGCCGGGTCGGGCCACATCGCGGGCGTGGAGGGCGCGGCGTACGGGTCGGCACGGGGATCTCCGGCCGGGTCCGGGAAGGGCCCGGCGGACGTGTCCGCGGTCGGGCCCGCGTGCGCCTCCACGGCCACGACGGTGCCGGTGCCCAGGTCGACGACCGGGTGGAACACCGCGCGGGCCGGGAGAAGTACATCAAGGGCTGACACATCCGCATGATGCCGCCTCTAAACGCCCGAAACCACAGTTGTCAGGAACTGTTAACGCATAATTTGCCAGGTCAGGCGTGCCCCGCATGATCATAAACGATGATCACAGGTCGCGTCCTGCGAACAGCGTCGCCAGCAGGTAGGTGACGCCCGCGAGGGCGGCGAGCCAGGCGTACGGGGCGATCTCGGCGCCGCGCAGCGCCTGCACGATCAGCGCCGCGACGATCGCGACCGTCAGCACGTCCCCGGTGACGGCGGCGCCGCGCCGGTGCGCGCGCGTCCGGTGCCCGGTGCCGAAGCCCTCGCCGAGCGCCGGGCCGGCGTCGTGCCGGCGGTGCGCCAGCAGCCCCGCATACCCGGCGAGCGCGCAGAGCGCGACCAGGCCGGTGCCGGTGCGGCCGTCGGCGGCGAGCACGGCGCCGACCACGACCGCGGCGGCCAGGACGAGGCCGGGGACGGCCCACCGGCTGATGCTGCGGCGTTCGGGAGCGATCCACATGGGGGCCATCCTCCCCGATCACCGGGCGGTCCCACCCGCAACGCGCCGGGCCGCTCGAGGTCGATGCCTGTGGTTGGGCGGGGGCAGGCCGGTATGTTATCGGCCCGTGGCGCAATTTCGATTGAACGGCTCCAAGATGCTGGCCGTCGATCTCGCGGGCGAGTCGATCAGGGCGCTGAACGGCTCCATGGTCGCCTACGAGGGACAGATGGCCTTCAAGCGGCAGGGCATGAGCGGGGGCGAGGGGCTGCGGGGCGCGCTGAAGCGCAAGATCGCGGGCGAGAGCATGACCCTCATGGAGATCAGCGGCCAGGGCACGGTGTACCTGGCGAGCGAGGCGACCGAGGTGACGCTGGTCCGGCTCGCCGGCGACACCCTCTTCGTGGAGTCCGAGAGCCTCCTCGCCCTGGACGGCGGGCTGCAGACCGGCGTCCACTTCGTCGGGCTGCGCGGCATGGGCACCGGGCAGGGCCTCGCGACCACCAAGGTCGACGGGCACGGGACCGCGGCGATCCTGTCGGACGGGCCCGCGATCGCCCTCGAGGTGACGCCGCAGGCGCCGCTGAGCGTGGACCCGCACGCCTACGTCGGGCACATCGGGCAGCTCAAGCAGGACGTCGTCACCGACGTCAACTTCCGGACCGTCCTCGGCCAGGGGTCCGGGGAGAGCGTCCAGTTCCGGTACCAGGGGCACGGCCTGGTCTACGTGCAGCCCGCCGAGCGCGGCGGAATTCTGGAGATCTGATGCCGGGATACCAGTCGATCAACCCCAAGATGCTCCAGGTGCGGGTCGGGCCGGGGCGCGAGGTCTACAGCAGGCGCGGCGCGATGCTCGGCTACACCGGCCCGGTGTCGTTCGCGCCGTCCTCCACCGCCGGGCAGGGCCTCGGCCAGACGCTCGGACGCGCCGTCGCGGGCGAGCGCACGTCGATGATGCACGTCACGGGGCAGGGCGAGGTGATGTTCGGGTACGCGGGCATGGAGGTCACCACGGTCGAGCTCGACGGCTCCGACACGCTGTTCGTCGAGGCCGACCGGCTCCTCGTGCACGACGCGACCCTGCAGGTCGGGACGATGTTCATGGGCGAGCAGGGCGGCGTCCGCGGCGTCATCCGCGGCGCGGTGACCGGCCAAGGCCTGTTCACCACCACCCTTACGGGACAGGGCTCCTGCGCGCTGCTGTCGCACGGCGGCGTGATGGAGATGCCGATCGCCCCGCAGCGTCCCGTCCACGTCGATCCGCAGGCGTACGTCGCCCACCGCGGCCAGGTGCAGAACAAGCTGAGCACCGCCGTCGGCCTCCGCGACCTGGTGGGCCGCGGCTCCGGCGAGGCGTTCCAGCTCGAGCTGAGCGGCTCCGGCGTCGTCTACGTCCAGGCCAGCGAGAGGAAGATCTGACCGTGACCAGCTACGGCACGCAGACCTGGAACGCCGGCACGCTTCCGGTCAACGACAACGTCAACCCCTACGCCTTCAGCGTCGACCTCAACGGGCAGTGGTTCGCGCAGAAGGGCAAGATGATCGCCTACTACGGGCAGATCAGGTTCGAGGCGCTGTCGGCCGGTCCCCTCGACGCCCTCGTCGCGCACACGTTCAACTCGCCGCTCTACGCGCAGGACTGGATCGTCGCGCAGGGCCAGGGCAAGCTGCTGCTCGCCGACCGGGGCTTCGACGTCAACTCCTTCGACCTCGACGACGGCAACCTCACGGTCCGCGCCGGCAACCTGCTGGCGTTCGAGCCCGGCCTGGAACTGAAGCAGTCGATCATCCCGGGCTTCCTCACGCTGATCGGCACCGGCCGGTTCGTGGCCGCCTCGAACGGGCCCGTCCACTTCGTCGAGCCGCCCGTCCGGGTCGACCCGCAGGCGCTGCTCGGCTGGGCCGACTGCCCGTCGCCCTGCCACCACTACGACCACTCGTACATGCGGGGGGTGCTCGGCGCCGCGCGGGCCGCGTTCGGCATCGGGGGCGCGTCCGGCGAGGAGCACCAGTTCGACTTCACCGGCCAGGGCACCGTGCTGATGCAGTCGTCCGAGGTCGTGATGAACGAGGACGTCCTGCTGCGCGACCTCGAGGGCCAGATCGGGATGGTCGGCGCGTCCGGGCTGCAGCGCCTCCAGCACACGATCAACCAGCGCCTCGCCGCCGAACGCCAGCACGATTGACCGGCCGGCCGGTGCCGGACGGACGCG